>CAYTFW010000155.1:0-2812 GCA_964437145.1 uncultured Rhizobiaceae bacterium | reverse complement strand
ACCTGTCCCATCGGTATCGTGATCCTCGCGCGCGTCTTCCTCGCCGAGCGGTTGGGCGGTTCGCAGCTTGCCGGCGTCGCGATCTGCCTGGCGGGCCTGTTGCTGATCCTGATGAAGGGCGAGCCGGCGCGCCTGCTGGCGGTCCAGTTCACGCGCGGCGATCTGTGGATCGCGGCGTCGGCGCTGTCGTGGTCGATCTACACCGTGCTACTGAAACGCTGGTCGAGCGCCTTCGATCCGACCGAGCGGCTGACCGCCGCCATCGGCGCCGGCGCGCTGGTCCTGCTGCCGATCACCGTGATCGAAGCGGCCATCGTCGGGCCGCCGCCACTGGGCTGGCCGACGATCGCGGCCTGGCTGATCCTGGCCATCGTGCCGGGAGTCGCCGCCTACGCCGCCTTCTCCTTCACCCTGCGCGAGCTCGGCGCCGGGCGCACGGCGATCTACATGTATCTCGGCCCGCTCTACACCGCGGCGCTGGCGTGGATGGTGCTGGCCGAGCGGCCGAGCTGGTACCACGTCGCCGGCGCGGCGCTGATCCTGCCCGGCGTCTTCCTCGCCACCCGCACGCCAAGGCCGGCATGAGCGCAGTCTGATCGAACAGACACACCTGTCATCCCGAGCGCAGCGAGGGATCTAAGCCGGTCCTGGATCCCTCGCTGCGCTCGGGATGACAGGTGTGCCCTAGCGAATCACGAAGCCGTCGCAGGCGAGGAAACCGTCGCCGTCGGCCAGCACCCAATGCACGGTATAGGGACCCGGCGGCAACGGCCGGGCTGACAGGAAGTCGCGCGGATATTCGACATCGGCGAAGTTGTCGCCGATCACCAGAAGCGGCTTGGACTCCAGGAGCGCGGCGGCGCCGAGGATGCGGGCCCGTACCACCGTGCGCTGCCCCGCATCGGCGTGCTTGTCGCGCAGACCGATGGCGATGACGTCACCCACGCGCGGCGGGTTACGGGGCGCGCTGACCTGCCATTGCCGGTCGAGGACGCCTTTCTGGTAGGGCTTGCACGTCTCGGACGCCGCGTCGAACCGCGGCGCCTGCGCCAGCGCGTTTGCCGCCACGCCGAGCCATCCGGCCATCGCTGTCAAGAGAACCCTGCGCATGCGCCTCTCCCTTGCCGCCAACCGCGCCAGCGCTCATATCCTGACAGCGCCGCGCCCGCGCGCCCACAGGGAGTCTCCCATGAATCGCCCCCTCACCCGCTTCGCCGCCGCCATCGTCGGGCTGGCGCTGGGATCGGTCGCGCTCGGCGCCGCCGCCGAGGAAGTCGGCGCCGCCAGCTACCGCTTCAAATGGGTCGGTCCCAACGACAAGATCAAGGTCGAGGTGTTCGACGATCCCGAGGTGCCGGGCGTCGCCTGCTACCTCTCGCGCGCCGAGCTCGGCGGCGTCAGGGGCGCGCTGGGCCTGGCCGAGGATCCCGGCGAGGCCTCGATCGCCTGCCGCCAGGTGGGCGCCATCGACCTCGACAAGGTCAAGAAGCTGAAGAACGGCCGCGAGGTCTTCAGCGCCAGCGCCTCGCTGATCTTCAAGCGCACCCAGGTCGTGCGCTTCTACGACGCCAAGCGCAACGTGCTGGTCTACCTGACCTATACCGACCGGGTGATCGACGGCCAGCCGCGCAACTCGATCAGCGTCGTACCGGTGAACCGTCCGTTGTAGACTGGGCGGATGGGACTGATCTGGATCATCCTCGCCGTCGTCGCCGTCATCGCCGTCGCCACGGCGTTCCGCTCGCTGCGTCGCCCCAAGAACGACATCGTCGCCGCGCCGCCGCCCAAGGCGCCACCGCCACCCGGCGGCGACAAGCGCTGGGACGTCGCGCCGGAAGGCGTGAGCGCCGGCCGCTACGCCGCCGACCAGACGCGCAACGCGCAGATCGGCGCGCTCGCCGAATGGCTGGTGAAACGCGCCTCGCGTGACACCGGCATCGACCTCGCCGCCGACCGCATGGCCGTCACGCGCATCGCCGAGGCCGCCGGCAAGGCGTGGCCGGAACTGCAAGCCGAGGGCCGCGCGCGCATCACGCTGCCCTATATCGCCGCCAACCGCGACGGGCCCAAGCACATCGATCTGGCGATCGACAGCGCCACCCTCGTCGAGGCGGCGCGTCACTGGAGGGCGTGATGGAGATCTGGCTCATCGCCGCCGTCGTGGTTACGGCGGCCGTGGCGATATACGCGCTGCTGAACCGTGGCCGCGGCGGGGTGATCGACGCGCCGCCGCAGGCGGCGACCACGGCCGCCGCGACTCCGACATCGATCACACCAACGGCGCCCGACCCCGACGAGCCGGACCTCAGCGCCGGCGACATGCTCAAGGCGGAGGGCGCCGATGAACACCTCCAGCACTTCGCCGATTGGCTGGAGTCGGAGGCATCGGACGAGCTCGGCACCGCCGCCGAGCGACCCGGCCCGACGCGGCGCATCGCCGACGCCGCGCGCGCCGTCATGCCGGTGATCCTCGCCCAGGGCCGCGGCGTGGTCGAGCTGCCCGCGCTGGTGGTCGATGGCTCAGGCGGACGCGATTTCCGGCGCGAGATCGACATCGCCCAGCTCGAGCGCGCGGTGGCCGATTACGGCATGCTGGACGTGAAAGAGATGACCGCATGGCGCCGCGACACACCGCGCGTGCGCGCCCTGGCCGACTGGATCGAGACCCAGGTCTTCGAGGACATGCCTCCAGGCGATGTCGAGACGGACGACGACACCGTGCGCATCATCGAAGCGGCACGGCAGGCGGTCGACGAGATCGACCGCGCCGGCCGCGCCGACATCGCGCTGGTGGCGATCGGTCGGGACGACA
>CAYTFW010000154.1:0-15942 GCA_964437145.1 uncultured Rhizobiaceae bacterium | reverse complement strand
GAGACCGCGAAGCCCCTCATCCGCCCTTCGGGCACCTTCTCCCCGCCTTCGCGGGGAGAAGGAAAAAGACCGCGCGCCCCTCATCGCCCCGCCGCGTAGCCTTGCATGCCGCGCGGATTGGCGGCGGCTTTGCGGCGGACGCCTTCGCGCGACGCGGCGGTGAGGCGGCCTTCCGACCAGTCGTCGCCGACCTCGACGATATGGCCGCGCTTCTCCAGCTCCTTCACCGTCTCCTTCGGCACGCGGCCTTCGAGCACCAGCACGCCCGGCCGCGCGGTGCGCGGGAAGAACGAGATCGGGAAGTGCTCGCTGTGCCAGGCCGGCGCGTCGATCGCTTCCTGCAGGTTCATGCCGCAATGGACATGGCGCAGGAAGAACTGGGCGATCCACTGGTCCTGCTGATCGCCGCCCGGCGAGCCCCAGGCGAGGTAGGGCTCGCCGTCGCGCAGCGCCATGGTCGGTGTGAGCGTGGTACGCGGCCGCTTGCCAGGCGCCAACGTGCCGGGCTTGCCCTCGTCGAGCCAGAACATCTGCGCGCGCGTGCCGAGCGGGAAGCCCAGCGCGGGGATCACCGGTGAGCTCTGCAGCCAGCCGCCGCTGGGTGTGGAGGTCACCATGTTGCCGTCGCGGTCGATGATGTCGAAATGCACGGTGTCGCCGCGCGCCTCGCCGAGACGGCCGACCGTCGGCTCGCCGGCGCCGCTCGCCGCCACGGCGCTGCGCGAGGCATCGGCCTTGCGGAAGGTCACGACGCCGCCGAAGCCATCGACCTCACCGGGCCGCAGATCCATCGAGGCCTGGGCGGTGATCAGCGTGCGGCGCTCGGCGTTGTAGGCGTCCGACAGCAGGGTCGGCATCGGCACGTCGACGAAGTTGGGGTCGCCGTAGAACTTCTCTCGGTCGGCGAAGGCGAGCTTCGAGGCCTCGACCAGCAGATGGATGAACTCGGCGCTGGTCGGATCCATGCCATCGAGCGTGTAGCCCTTCAGCAGTGCCAATTGCTGCAACATCACCGGGCCCTGGTTCCACGGGCCGGGTTTGCACACGGTATAGCGACCGTAGTCGTAGGTCGTCGGCGCTTCGACCGTGGGCGTCCACTTCGCCATATCGTCGGCGCTCAGCACGCCCTTATGCGCGCGGCCGCTGGTGTCCATGACGTCCTGCGTGCGGCAGAACTTGTCGATCTCCTCCGCGACGAAGCCGTGCGACCAGGCGCGCGCCGCCGCTTCGATCTGCTTGACGCGATCGCCGCCCGCGGCCTCGGCCTCCTTCAGGATGCGCGTGTAGGTCTCGGCCATCGTCACGTTACGGAAGATCGTGCCGGGCGCGGGCACGCTGCCGTTCGGCAGATAGAGCGCCGCCGAGGTTTTCCAGTGCTGCGCGAACTGGTCTTTCACCGTGTTGATGGTGGCCGAGACGCGCTCGACGAGAGCGTGGCCGTCGCGGGCGTAGGCGATCGCCGCCTCCAGCACGTCGCGCGGCTTCATCGTGCCGTAGTCGCGCAGCAGCAGCATCCAGGTGCCGAAGGTGCCGGGCACGCAGGCCGCCAGCAGGCCGGTGCCGGGCACCATGTCGAGGCCCAGGCCGCGGTAATGCGCGATGGTGGCGCGCGCCGGCGCCGGACCCTGGCCGCAGATCACCTCGGTGCGCCCCTTGCGCACGTCGTGCACGATGACGGGCACGTCGCCGCCTGGTCCGTTGAGATGCGGCTCGACCACCTGCAAGGTGAAGGCGGTGGCGCAGGCGGCGTCGAAGGCGTTGCCGCCGCGCTCGAGGATGCCCATGCCGACGGCGGTGGCAATCCAGTGCGTCGACGTGACGACGCCGAACGTGCCCTCGATCTCCGGCCGCGTGGTGAAGCGGTTCGGGTTGATGCGGCTGGTCATGATGGCTCCTCACCCGATCGGGTAGCACTAACCATGCCACGCCGGCCGGGCCGGCACCATTGCCCGCCACGCATCAGTGTGATGAACCCTGAAAGCGCGTGGAAAGCGTTTCCGCGCCGCCACTGTCATTCCGAGCGCAGCGAGGAATCCAGTAAGAACGCCTAGATTCCTCGCTGCGCTCGGAATGACAGGGTGGTTCGCCTGCGCTCACTGCGCCCTAGACGCGCGGCAGGCCATCCTTGTTGTCGTAGCCGTCGGCGCAGAAGGTGCCGCCTTGGAACCAGTCGCCGATCGGATCGGGCGGCAGCTTGGCCTGCGCCGCCAGCGCCGCGTCGCGATGGTGCTCCGCGACATGCGCGGGGTCGTAGCCCAGCTCCAGGGCGCGGCGATTGTCCCAGAAGCCGCGGGCGTTGTTGGACATGCCGTAGAGGATCTCGCAGCGTACGTCGGGATGCTCCAGGCCGATCACGAAGAGCTGCACCAGATCCTCGGGGTGGATCCAGATCGACAGGCGGCGCAGGTCGACCGGCTTGGTGTCGACGTTGCCGATGCGCAGGCTGGTGACGCGCAGGCCGTGCTTGTAGGCGTAGAGCGCGCCGATCGCTTCACCGAACGCCTTGCTCACGCCGTAGTAGCCGTCGGGCCGCACGGCGTTGTCAGTGCCGATACGCCGCGCGCGCGGGTAGAAGCCGATGGCGTGGTTCGACGAGGCGAAGATCACGCGCTTGACCCCGTTGCGCCGCGCCGCCTCGAAGAGGTTGTGGCAGCCCACGATATTGGCCGGCAGGATCTCGTCCCACGGTCGCTCGATCGAGACGCCGCCGAGATGGATCACGCCCTCGACGCCGCGCGTGATCGCCTCGACGGCGGCCATGTCCGCCAGGTCGGCGGGCAGGAAGGTCTCGTCGTTGCGCAGGTCGTCGGGCCGCTTGACGTCGCTCAGCACCAGATCGGGGTAGAGCTCGCGCAGCATTGGCCGGGTCATGCGCGCCACGCCGCCGGCGGCGCCGGTCATCAACACCTTCATGGTCTTTCCCTCCCTCGCGAACCGTGCGTCTCTATAGCCGTCGGCAGCCCAATGCAGAAGGTGATCGCGTGAGCACTGAGCGTAAGCCCCGCGCGCGGGAGGCGGGCGTGCCGTTCGACGGCGTGCCCGGCGCGTTCAACGCCATCACCGACGTGCCGGGCATCGCCGTCGGATTGACGACCATCGTCGCGGATAGGGTGCGCACCGGCGTCACCGCCATCGTGCCGCGCGCCGACGAGGCGGCGATGCGCCCGGTCTGGGCCGGCATCCACCGTTTCAACGGCAATGGCGAGATGACCGGCAGCCACTGGATCGAGGATGGCGGCTACGTCAACGGGCCGATCTGCATCACCAACACCCACAGCGTCGGCATCGTGCACCACGCCGCCGTGCGGTGGATGATCCGCCGCTATCCGCGCTTCGCGTCGGACCATCTGTGGGCCATGCCCGTCGTAGCCGAGACCTATGACGGCACGTTGAGCGACATCAACGGCCAGCACGTGAGCGAGGCGCATGCGCTGGCCGCGCTCGACGGCGCCAAGAGCGGGCCGGTGGCCGAGGGCAATGTCGGTGGCGGCACCGGCATGATCGCCTATGAGTTCAAGGCCGGCACCGGCACCGCCTCGCGCGTGGTCTCGGTCGATGGCGTGTCGGGCACCATCGGCGTGCTGGTGCAGGCCAATCATGGCCGGCGCGACCAGTTCACCGTGCGCGGCGTGCCGGTGGGCGCGCATCTGCGCCACGACCTGCTGGTCCCGCGCGAGCGCGGCTCGATCATCGGCGTCATCGCCACCGACCTGCCGATCCTGCCGCACCAGCTGCGCCGGGTGGCGCGTCGCGGCGCGCTGGGCATCGGCCGTGGCGGCACCTATGGCGGCAACGGTTCGGGCGACTTGTTTCTGGCGATCAGTACCGCCAACCCGATGGAGCTGCCCGGCAAGGCGCCGGCGCTGTGGCGGCTCGAGGCGCTCGACGACGATCGCTTCGATCCGGTCTATCTGGCGGTGATCGACGCCGTCGAGGAGGCGGTGCTCAACGCCATGCTGGCGGCCGAGGACACGCCCACCCTCAAGCCGCAGGGCAAGACGGTCCGGGCGCTGCGGGCCGCAGAGCTGGTCGAAATCCTGCGTCGCTTCGGGCGTGTCGCGGGCTGATACGCGGTGTCGCCTAACCGCCGGGGATCGGCCATAATTCAGCCGCTCCACCGGCTATGATAGGGTCCGCGTTCGAACGCATGAGGCGGTACGGCTATGGCGGAAGACAAGCCCCGGGGTAGCGGGCTGAGGGTCGCGGGTCTGGTCGCGGGCGGCATCGTGCTGCTGCTGCTCGGGCTCACCCTGGGCTGGTACCTGTTCTACCGGCCGCTGGTCAGCGTCACCGTGCAGGCGCCGCCCGCGCCGCCGCCACCGCCGCCGGCCAAGCCCGATCCCGCCGCCGTCGCCGCGCTGGAGAAGGCGCTGGAGGCGCAGCGCAAGAACAACAAGGACATCGAGGACCAGATCGCCAAGCTGCGCGACGCGCTGGCCGGCAATGTCTGCACCATCACCGATCCGGGCGGCCTGCTGGGCCCGGGTGGCGCGCCGAGAGCGCCCGGTGCGCCGCCGATGACGCCGGTTCCGCCGGGCAAGAGTGGCGACGCCAATCCGAATCCGGGGGTCACCCCGACCGCCGCCACGCCGCCGGTGCCCGCGCCGCCGCCGCCGGGCGCGCCGTCCACCGCCACGCCCGCTGAGCGCGCCGCCGACCTGACGCCACTGCTGGAAAGCACCTCGGTGCTGGTGCTGTCGGCGGGCGGCTCCGGCACCGGCTTCTTCGTCGCCCCGGGCATCCTGGTCACCAACCGCCACGTCATCGCCAATGCCTTCGATGGCGACAAGGTGGTCGTGACGTCGCGCAAGATGGGCAAGGCGCAGGTCGGCCAGGTGATCGCCGCCGTCGGCGGCACCGCCGGCGGCACCGACTTCGCCGTCGTGCGGCTGGTCAACGGCGCGCCCGCCGGCCTCGGCGTGCTGCCGCTGGCGCCGGAGCCCGCGGCGCTCAAGGAAGTGGTCGCCGCCGGCTACCCCGGCGCCGTGGTCGGCAACGATCGTAATTTCGAGGAGCTGCTGCGCGGCAATCTCGGCGCGGCGCCTGAGGTCGTGCTGACGCGCGGCGAGGTCAGCGCCGTGCAGAACCGTGATCGCGGCCTGCCGGCGATCGCCCACACGGCGTCGATGTCGCCGGGCAATTCCGGCGGGCCGCTGATCGACATGTGCGGCCGCGTCGTCGGCATCAACAGCTTCGGCACGCGGGCCACCTCGGGTCAGGGTGGCAGTTTCGCGCTGGGCTCCTCGGGCGTGGCGCAGTTCCTCAGAGCCAGCGGCGTAAGCTTCCAGTGGCAGGACGCGCCCTGCCCGAAATAGGGCTCAGGATCGCGCCGCCTGCTCGATAGCGCGCTCGAGCTGCTGACGCTTGCGCTGCAATTCCTCGATCTGACGGCGCTTGGCGGCCTCCGCCGCGGCGTCGCGTCCGGCGTTGTCGCTGCCGGCGAGCCGCGCGCTGCGCTCCAGCGCGTCCAGCTCGGCGCGCAGATTGGCGAGCTGCGGATCGTTGCGCTTCTGCGCCTCGGCGGCGCTCAGCCGGCCGCGCAGACGGCTGATGTCGCCGTTCAGGGCGGCGATCTGCTGCTGCAGGCTGGCGCGCTCGTAGGCGACCTGCTGGCGCTCGGTCTGGCTCGCCGACGCCTGGTCGCGCAGTTGCTGGTTGCGCGCCCGCTCGGCGGCCAGCGCGTCGCGCCGCGCCTGGGTGTCGCGCTCGTAATTGCCGCTGACCAGGCCGCCGACGCCGCCGAAGAAGCCGCCCTGGTTCGGGTCGGTGGTGTTGCAGGCCGCCAGCGCCAGCGCCAGCGCGGCCGTGCCAAGCAGATTGCGCATGGAACCCTCCGTCGCCGATCAGCCGGTGCGCGTGATGGCGATCGACGTGTTGAGATCGTTGAGCTGCGCCTCGAGCTGGGCGATCTGCTGGCTCAGCCGCGCGATCTCGGCGTCCATCTGCGCACCGGCGGCGCCCGGGGTCTGCTGGCGCGCCTGGATGAACTCCCCCTGCTGGCGCCGCGCGGCGTTGATGCGCTGCTGGATCGCCTGGGCGTCCTGCTCGGCGATGGCGATGCGGCGGTCGAGATCGGCGCGCGAGGCGCGGCGGTTGGCGTACTCGCCGCGCAGCCGGGCGAGGTCGGCCTTGTCCTGGGCGACCACGGCGCGGCTGTCGGCCACGAACTGCGCCATCTGCTGGTTCTCGGCCCGCACGTCGCCGGTCATGGCGTCGAGGCGCTGGTTCTCGTTGGCGTATTGCTGCTTGCGCCGTGCGACGTAGTAGCCGGTGGCGCCGCCCAGGGCCGCGCCGGCCACCGCGCCGACCGCCGCCGCCGTGCCGCGGTTGTTGCCGCCCACCGCCAGGCCGAGCAGGCCGCCGATGACCGCGCCGGCGACGGCGCCGCCGCCCACCGTGCGGTCCTGCTCGGCGCGTTGCGCGCGGATGCGGCGCTGCTCCGGCGTCAGGCCGGGATCGTTGGCGCCGCCGTCGCAGCCGGCGAGCAGCGGCACGCACAGCACGCCGGCCATCAGGGCGCGCAGCGAACGCGATTGCATCAATCCGGGCATCAGCCTCTCCTCAGGGCAAAGCCAGTATTTCCTTGAGCCAGGCGTCCGGCTGGGCGGCGCCCGACTTGCGATAGGCGGCGGCGTGGCTGGCGGCAAGCTGGGCGTAGCGCTCCAGATGGCCAAGCTTCGTCTTGTCGAACTCGACGCGCAGCGTACCAAGCTGCGGACCGATCGTGGAGTCGGCAAAATCCTGGGCGATCTGCACGACCGTGTCGGCGTAGTACCGCACATTGTCCTGGAAGACGGCGGTCTGCTCGCGCAGCTGCTGCTCGACCACCCGGGTGTCGCTGCCCATCCCCTTGAGCGTGTCGCGGCTCCTCTCCAGCGCGCTGAGCCGTCTGCGGTCGACGCGCATCTTGTCGATCAGGAAGGCGCTCAGCCGCAGCAGGCTCTTGGCCGCCCGGTTGCGCATGTTGATCTCGTCGTCGAGCCGCTGGGCGTAGGTACGCTGCAATTCCGTCAGCCGGCGGCGCACGTCGGGGTCGGCCGAGGCGGCGATCAGCTTCTGGATCTCGCCCAGCGGGTCGCCCTGGGCGCCGTCGCCGGGCCGCAGGGTCTCGACCTTGGGCAGCTCGGCCCAGGCCTTGCGCATCGCGTCGAGCCGGCCGGGCGTCGAGATCACTGGCGCCACCAGCGCCAGCCGGAAGCCGACGATGGGCGAGCGGCGCGGGCCATTGTCGTCGAACGGCGGCAGCTCGTTGCGATAGGACGAGCGCACGTCCTCTTCCGAGGTCTGGAAGTTGCCGCCCTTGACGACGAAGCCCCCGGCCTGGCCGTGCAGGCGCGCCAGCTTGTTGAGGCGGAAGGGCTCGAGTACGATCTCGTCGACATTGCCCAGCATGTCGTGCAGTCCCACAGGATTGGGCCTGAGCGCGCCGACCAGCTGGACCTCGCCGTTGGACGATTTGGTGCCGCGGAACCAGACATATTTCTCGATACCGTCGGCCATCGGGAAGGTCTTGGCCTCGAATTCCGACGGCGAGACCGAGACGCCGCCGCGCGCGGCGAATTCCCACTCCGCTTCGGTGGGCAGGCGCAGGAAGCCGGGGAAGCCGTCCTCGCGCGGCAGCTTGGCCTTGGCCTCCTTCAGCAGCCACTCCGTGTAGAGGTGCGCTGCGCGCATGCCGTCGTACCAGGTGGCGCCCGTCACCGGGCGCAGGCCGGCCCGCGTCGCCTCCTTGCACACGCCCGACATCGCGTCGAGCTGCAACACCGTGGTCTCGTACTTGGCGAGGTAGTAGTAGCGGCGGCGCGGGTCGGCGCGGTCGGCGAAGGACCCCTCGATATACTCGTAGCGGCTGCCTTCGGCGTAGGCGAAGCGCTCCTCGCTGCCGCCGATGACGATCTTTCGGTCCGACAGCATGCGCTCGTGCGGCACATCGATCCGGCGGAAGGCCATGGCGCCGCCGCAGGGCATCGGCAGGATCAGATCGTCGGGCGAGGGCTGCGGGTTGTAGAAACGCTCCGGCCAAGGTGCTGGCGCCTGCGCGAATGCCGGCGGGGCGAGCACGGCCAGCGCGAGGGCGACGGCCCAGCGCGCGAACGCCCGCCTCGGATTGCGCTCCCCAACCCGGTCCCGTTCGACCGACACCTTAGTCCCTCCGTGCGGCACGGGCTTCCGGCCCCACCTGCCACCATCGTCCAGTGTGGCCCGCGATTGTGATGGAATCGAGGTCCACGTCGAGCCGAATGTGTCCGCTGATTACGGCAGTTTGATCCCGCGTGACGACATCACCTGGCGCAGCCGATCAGGGTAGTCGGTGATGATGCCGTCGACCCCCATCTCGATCAGGCGGCCCATCTCGGCGGGATCGTTCACCGTCCAGGGCAGCACCGTCAGGCCCAGCGCCCTGGCCTCCTTGACCAGCTCCGGCGTCAGGTTCCGCCAGAACATCGACCACGTGCCGCAGCCGGCCGCTTTCACCAGCCTGGGCACGGAGCCGCCCTGCGCAGCCAGATCGAGACCGGCATGCCAGGGCGAGGGCGCGGCGGCGCGACGCACGGTGTCCATATTGGTGGACTCGATGGTCAGGCAGGCGGTGGCGGTCTCCGGCGCCAGCTTCTTGACCTCCACCAGGGTGCGCCAGTCGAAGGACTGCACGGTGGTGCGCGCGGCGACGCCCTCGGCGCGGATCGCCTCGACCACGGCGCGGGCGAAGGTCGCCGGGTCGGCGGTTTCATCCGGGCGTTCGGGCGCCAGCTTGGTCTCGATATTGAAGCGCACCGCGCCCTGGCCCATCGACCGCGTCAGCGCCACCAGCGCCTGCCAGGTCGGCATGCGCTCGCCATCGACCGCGATCTGCTGTGACCACTGCTTGGCGTAGCGGCCGTCGGGGTTGAGCCGGCCGACGTCATAGGTGTCGAGCTCGCGCTTGGTCAGCGAACGGATCGGCGGACCCCAGCCGATCAGCCACTTGCCGTCGGGCCCGCGCACCAGGTCGGGGTTCAGCCTGGGGTCGTGCGCCAGCACCAGCACGCCGTCGCGGGTCAGGGCAAGGTCGGTCTCCAGCGTGGTGACGCCGATCTCCAGCGCCTTGCGGAAGCCCGCCAAGGTGTTCTCCGGCGCCAGCCCGCGCGCGCCGCGGTGTCCCTGAAGGTCGAAGCCTTGCGCCCACGCCGGGACGCTGGTCAGGAGAAGCAAGGCTGCGATGATGGTTCTGCGCATGATCGTCATGGTACCATCACGCATTGACCGCTGGAGGACGAAAGTCGATGGACGTGATCGCGATGCTGCGCCGGTTCTGCGACGCGGTGGAGCGCAAGGACGGCGCCGGGCTCGCCGCGCTGTTCACCGAGGACGGCGTCTACCACGACGTGTTCTACGGCGCCTTCAAGGGCCGCGCCAAGATCGCCGAGCTGTTGGTCGACTGGTTCTACAAGACCGCCGACACGTTTCGTTGGGACATGCATGAACCGGTGTTCGACGGCCGCACGCTCTACGCGCGCTACACCTTCAGCTACCGCTCGAAGCTGCCTGAGGCGAAAGGGGCGCGCGCGATGTTCGAAGGCGTGGCGATCATGCGCATCGAGAACGGGCTGATCGCCGAGTACCACGAGGTCGCCAACAGCGCGACCGGCTTCATCGACATGAACTTCGCGCCCGAGCGCATCGCCAAGCTGCTGGCGCGCCAGGGCCGCGAGCTGAAATCGCGTCCCGAGATGGCGCGGCACCTGGCCTGACCATGCATATCGGCATTCTCGAGCCGGGCGTGACGCCCGAAGACCTGCTCGACAAGCACGGCACCATGCCGGAGATGGCCCAGCGCCTGTTCGGCCCGCTCGACCCGTCGCTGCGTTTCAGCACGTGGCGCGTGGTCGATGGCATCTTCCCGGACTCGGTTGCCGCGACGGACGGCTGGCTGGTGATGGGCTCCAAGCACGGCGTCTACGAAGACCTGCCGTGGATGCGCACCCTGAAGGACTTCCTGCGCCGGGCGATCGCCGCCGACGTGCCGGTGGTCGGCATCTGCTTCGGCCACCAGATCCTCGCCGAGGCGATGGGCGGCAAGGTGGTGAAATCCGAGCGCGGCTGGGGCTGCGGGATACACCGCTACAGTCTGAGCGACGGCGGCGAGATCGCCGTCGCCGCCATGCACCAGGATCAGGTGATCGAGGTGCCGCCCGACGCCGCCGTGATCGCCAGTTCCGAATTCTGCCCGGTGGCCGGCCTCGACTACGACGGCCGCGCGCTCTCCTTCCAGCCCCATCCGGAGTTCGCCGACGCCTTCGTCCGCGACCTTGTCGCCAGTCGACGTGGTGGCTCGATTCCGGTGCCGGTGGCCGACATGGCATTGGCCAGCGTCGGCGGGCCGACGGATCGCGACCAGCTCGGACGGCGCATCATCGACTTCTTCCGAAGCCGGCAGGTCGCGAGACGAGCGGCTTAGCCGCCGGTGGCGGTCAAGCTACCGACCTTTCCGACCGATGTCGGCGAAATCCACGCCATCATCGCCGCGTGGCGCATGATCGTAGGTGGGAGCCCCGATTACTGAGCGTGCCCAGGCGGGGTATCGCTTGACCCTGGAGGTAATCGATCCGGTCCTGGCGCGCACCGAGTATGCTCGCCGGCGGAGGCGAGCATGGACAACAGGCTAGGCGTTCCCGCGGCGATCCTGTCGAGTGCGCTGGGCGGTAGTGCCGCGGCGGTCACACGCTATCTCATCGGCGCCACCGACCCTGTGACCTTGACCGCGCTGCGCTTCGGCACGGGATTTATCTGCCTGCTGCCGCTGGCGTTGCTCGGCGGCGGAGCATGGCCCGATCGCCGCGACTGGCCGGCGGTCGCCGCTCTGGGTTTGCTGTTCTTCGGCGTGTTCTCGACCGTCTTCAATGAAGCGTTGCGGCAAACGACGGCGGCACGTGGTGCGATGGCGTTGTCGACATTGCCGTTGCTGACGATGTTGGTGGCCGCGGCGTTGGGTGCCGAACGATTGACCGCGCGCAAGTCGCTCGGCGTGCTGATCGCCATCGGCGGCGTGGCGCTCGCGCTGCTGGGCGGTCTCGGTGGCGCGCCGGACGGTGCCTGGCGAGGCGACCTGATCATGGTTGGCGGCGCGCTGCTTATGGCGCTCTACAGCATTTGGTCGCGTCCGTACCTTGCGCGCATCTCGCCGCTGAACTTCGCTACCGTGGCGATGGGCAGTGGCGCGGCTGCCGCGGCTGCCTATGCCGTGATCGACGGCGGTTTCTCGGCGGCATCAGCGTTCAGTTGGCGGCAATGGCTTGGCGTTCTGTATATGGGCGCCGCCGCCTCGGCCGCATCGTTCTTTCTGTGGATGTGGGCGCTGCGTCATGCGAGCCCGACCCGGGTGACGGCGACGATCACCGTTCATCCTGTGTCGGCGGCGTTGGTCGCAGTGGTGCTCGTGGCCGAACCGATTGGCTGGAACCTGGTTCTCGGTGTCATCGCGGTGAGCGTTGGACTGTGGATCGCCTCGACGATGCCTCAGCGTCGCGTCGGCGGCGTATAAGGATCGTGCGTGCCCGGCGGCACCGGCGGGTAATCCTGCAGGCTCTTCTGGAAGTCGAGCACCATGCGGCGCATGTGCGAGCTGGCCCAGGAGTTGGCGGTGGCGATATCGGTCTCTTCCTTGGGGTCCTGGATCAGGTTGAAGAGGTAGGGCGACTCCAGCTTGATCGGTCCGTCATTGACCTCGGGCTCCCAGACCAGGTGCAGCTTCCAGTCCTTCCACTTCACCGCGCGCAGTTCCTGCTTGATGTAGAAGACGAAGCCCTCGCGGTTCGAGGCCGCCTGCTTGCCGGTGAAGAAATCGAGCTGGTCGACACCGTCGATGACACGGTCGGTCGGGACATCGGCGCCGGTGACGCGCGCGATCGTCGGGAAGAGATCGGCGATGTGCACGATCTCGTTGGTCACGATGCCGTCGGGAACCGTTCCCGGCCAGCGCAGCAGAAAGGGTACGCGCAGGCTGCCTTCCATCGCCGTGTGATAGGTGCTGCGCCAGTAGCCGGCGGTGCCGCGCCAGGGTTTGCGGAACTCGGGGCCGTTGTCGGAGCCGAAGAGGAAGATCGTGTCGCCGGCGATGCCAAGCTGGTCGACCGCGTCGAGGATCAGGCCGACATTGTGATCCATCTCGGCCAGCGAATCGGCCATCTCGCCGTGGCCGGTGCGGCCCTTGAAGTCGGGATGGCAGATCGTCGGGAAATGGATCTGGGTGATCGGCACATAGGCGAAGAACGGCTTCTTGGCCGCGCTCTGGCGTTGCATGAAGGCCACGGTCTTGTCGACGATCTCCCGATCGATGGTGCGGCGTGAGTCGAGATCGAAGAGCTTGACGTTGCGCGAGGGCGAGCCGGCGACGCCCTCCATGATGTAAGGCAGCGGCGCCTTGGTGGAATCGTAGCCGATCGAGGTCGTGTACTGCGATTCGTTGCTGGTGCGCGGAATGCCGTACCATTCATCGAAGCCGCGATCGGTGGGCAGGCGGCCTTCGATGTCGCCCAGATGCCACTTGCCGAAATGGCCGGTAGCGTAGCCGCGGCCCGACAGCAATTGCGCCAGGGTGATCTCCCAGCGCGTCAGGCCCTGCGGCAGGCCGGCGGGCGTCGACTGGAAGGCGCCGGTGCGGATCGCCTGCCGGCCGGTCATCAGCGCGGCGCGCGTCGGCACGCAGTCGCTCTCGACGTTGAAGTTCAGGAAGCGCATGCCCTGGGCGGCCAGCGCGTCGATGCGCGGCGTCGGCGCGCCGCGCAGCATGCCGCCGCCATAGCAACCCAGTTCGCCCCAGCCGAGATTGTCGGCGAGGATCAGTACGATGTTTGGCAGGGATGGCACGGCCGGGGCGCTCCTGATGGTTGGGCGATGCTATACTGGTCACAGCAAACAGGGGAGGTCGCGATGAGGCTGTCGCGCCGGACGTTCGTGCAATCGGCTGCGGGGGCCGTCATCGCCGGCCGCGCGGCCAGTGCGCAAGCTTCGTGGCCGACTCGATCGGTCTCGCTGATGGTGGGCTATCCGCCCGGCGGCACGACCGACATCGTCGCGCGGAGCGTCGCCGAGCGGTTGACCAAGGCGTTCGGCCAGTCGGTGCTGGTCGAGCCCAAGGCGGGCGCCACCGGGATGATCGCCGCCCAGCTCGTCGCCAAGGCGCCGCCCGACGGGCATCAGCTGCTGATGCTGGCCGGGCCGAACTTCGTCGACAATCCGCCGGTCGATACCTACACCGCCTTCGCGCCGATCACCCTGCTGGCCAAGGGCGCCACGATGTTCGCGGTGCCTGCGAGTTCGCCTTGGACCAGCCTGAAGCAGGTGCTCGACGAGGCGAAGGCCAAGCCCGGCACCGTCAACTACGCGACCTCCGGCATCGGCAGTGGCCAGCATCTCTTCGCCGAGTTGGTGGCGCAGCGTGCGGGCGTGACCTTGAACCACATCCCGTACAAGGGCGGCGGCCAGGCGGTCACCGATCTCGTGGCGGGGCAGGTGCCGTTCGCCATGCTGGGCGCCGCGCCGCTGGTGCCTCACGTCAAGGCCGGCCGGCTGCGCGGGCTGGCCGTATCGACCAAGCGGCGGCTGGCGGCGCTGCCCGACGTGCCGTCGATCGCCGAGGCCGCCGGCATCGCCGACTACGACACCTTCCAGTGGTTCGCGCTGGTGGCGCCACCGGGCACGCCGCCGCCGATCATCGAGCGCATCAATCGCGAGACCCGCGCGGCGCTGGCCGATCCCGCGCTGGCCGACGCCTTCGCCGCCGCCGCGATCGAACCGGCACCGAGCGCCCCGGACGAGCTGGGCGCGTTCCTGAAGGCGCAGAACGAACGCTGGAACGATATCGCCAAGAAGCGCGGGATTACCGGCGGGTAGTTACCTTCCCCCGCTGGCGGGGGAAGGTGGTGCGTAGCGCCGGATGGGGGTGGCTGGTGCGACCACTCCGATCTTCGTAACTGACCGCTATGCCGGCACCCCCATCCGCCCTTCGGGCACCTTCCCCCGCGAAGCGGGGGAAGGTAGCGACGGTCACGCCGCTTTCTTCTCGTCGGCGATGATGCGCTCGTAGGCGGGCAAGGTCAGGAACTCGTGGAACACCGGCTGTTCGACGAGGTCGATCATCAGCTGGGCGGCGTCCTCGTAGCGGCCGGCGGCGTAGCGCTCGGCGCCGATCTGCGCCTTCACCCTGTCGTTCTCCTCGCGCACGATCTGGCGCACGAGATCCTTGGTGATGGGACGGCCGTCGTCGAGCTTCTGGCTATGGCGCACCCACTGCCAGACCTGGGCGCGGCTGATTTCGGCGGTGGCGGCGTCCTCCATCAGGTTGAACAGGGGCACGCAGCCGATGCCGCGCAGCCACGCCTCGACATAGCCGATGCCGACCGCCACGTTCTGGCGGAGCCCCGCCTCGGTCTTCGGCCCGCTGGGGATCTGGATCAGGTCGGCCGCCGTGACGTGCACGTCCTGACGCTTGCGGGCGATCTGGTTAGCCTCCTTCATGACGGCATCGAACTCTGCCTTCGCGATCTCGACGAGGCCGGGATGCGCGACCCAGGTGCCATCGTGCCCATCGCCCGCCTCGCGTTTCTTGTCGGCGCGGACACGCCCCATCGCCTCCTCGTTCGCCTTGGGGTCGTTCTTGATCGGAATCTGCGCGGCCATCCCGCCCATCGCGTGCACCTCGCGGCGATGGCAGGTCTTGATCACGAGCTGACTGTACGAGCGCAGGAAGTGCGAGGTCATGCCGACCGTGCCGCGATCGGGCAGTACCGCCCAGTCCTGCTCGCGGAACTTCTTGATGAAGGAAAAGATATAGTCCCACCGCCCGCAGTTGAGGCCGGCCGAGTGATCCTTCAGCTCCCACAGGATCTCGTCCATCTCGAAGGTGGCGAGGATGGTCTCGATCAGCACCGTAGCCTTGATCGAGCCGTTGGGTACGCCCAGCGTCTTCTGCGCGTGCACGAACACGTCGTTCCACAGCCGCGCCTCGAGATGGCTCTCGAGCTTGGGCAGATAGAAGTACGGGCCGGTGCCGCGCGACAGCGCTTCCTTGGCGTTGTGGAAGAAGTACAGGCCGAAATCGAACAGCGAGCCAGACATCGGCTTGCCGTCGACCATCACGTGCATCTCAGGCAGATGCCAGCCGCGCGGGCGCACGAACAGCACGGCGGTGTTCTGGTTGAGCGCGTAGCTCTTGCCGCTGGCCGGATCAGCGAAGGTGATGGCGCGCTTCACCGCGTCGCGCAGATTGGCCTGACCCTCGATCATGTTGGCCCAGGTCGGCGTCGAGGCATCCTCGAAATCGGCCATGAAGACGTTGGCGCCGGAATTCAGCGCATTGATCACCATCTTGCGGTCCACAGGACCAGTGATCTCGACACGACGGTCGAGGATGTCCTTGGGCAGCGGCGCCACCGTCCAGTCCTTGTCGCGGATCTCCTTGGTCTGCGGCAGGAAGTCCGGCTTCTGGCCGGCGTCGAGCTTCTTCTGGCGCTCGACGCGGGCGGCGAGCAACTCCTCGCGCCGCGGGTTGAAGCGGCGCTGCAGGTCGACGATGAAGGCGACGGCCTCGGGCGTGAGCACCGTCTCGAAGCCGGGCTTGATCGCCCCGTTGATCTCCACGCCTGCTGGCACCGTGATCGCCATGCGACTCTCCCTCGCGTCGGTCCGTCTGGTTCTATCCCTGCTTTAGCGCAGGGTCGGGCCGCCGTGTAGAGATTCCGTGCCCCAGGCCGGCAAAGGATCGCGTACCGGGGGGCACAAACCGCCTCTCTTCGTTCTACCTTCCCCCGGAGGGGGAAGGTGGCGCGAAGCGACGGATGGGGGATGTCGAAGACGGACACCGGCTTTGTTGAGACATCCCCCACCCGCCTTCGGCACCTTCCCCCTCCGGGCAGGGGAATCGCATATGGAATTGATGAGGTATTGCAAGGCGCTAAGAAAAGG
>CAYTFW010000153.1:0-16116 GCA_964437145.1 uncultured Rhizobiaceae bacterium | reverse complement strand
TCAGCCCGCGCTTCCGCGGCGAGCACGCGCTGCGCCGCTATCCCAACGGCGAGGAACGCTGCATCGCCTGCAAGCTGTGCGAGGCGATCTGCCCGGCCCAGGCGATCACCATCGAGGCCGAACCGCGCGAGGACGGCAGCCGCCGCACGACGCGCTACGACATCGACATGACCAAGTGCATCTACTGCGGCTTCTGCCAGGAGGCGTGCCCGGTGGACGCGATCGTCGAGGGGCCGAACTTCGAGTTCTCGACCGAGACCCGCGAGGAGCTGATGTACGACAAGGCCAAGCTCCTGGCCAACGGCGACCGCTGGGAGGCCGAGATCGCGGCCAACCTGGCGCAGGACGCCCCGTACCGGTGATGCTCATGGTGGACGCATACGCTCCTTCCATCTTCACTCCCTCTCCCCGCCTGCGGGGAGAGGGTCGGGGTGAGGGGGAGTCTCGAGTTGCGCAAGGCGGTCGTGCGTCACTTGCGGCAGCCCCTCACCCCAACCCTCTCCCCGCACGCGGGGAGAGGGAGAGATGCGGAGAGGTGGCGGCATGATCATCCAGACCATCGCCTTCTACGCCTTCGCCGCCGTGACGCTGATCTCGGCGTTCATGGTGATCGCCGCGCGCAATCCCGTGCATTCGGTGCTCTACCTCATCCTGGCGTTCTTCAACTCGGCGGCGCTCTTCCTGCTGATGGGCGCCGAGTTCATCGCCATGATCCTGGTGATCGTCTATGTCGGCGCGGTCGCCGTGCTGTTCCTGTTCGTCGTGATGATGCTCGACATCAATCTCGCCGAGCTGCGGCAGGGCTTCCTGAAGTACCTGCCGATCGGCGCCGCCGTCGGTCTGGTGCTGTTCGCCGAGCTGATGCTGGCGCTGGGCGTCTGGGTGGTGGCGCCCGGGCCCAAGGCGGCTATCGCCGCCAACCAGGCGGCCTTGGCCAAGACGAGCAACACGGCGGCGATCGGCAAGGTGCTCTACACCGACTATTTCCTCCTCTTCCAGGCGTCCGGAATCGTCCTGCTGGTGGCGATGATCGGCGCCATCGTGCTGACCCTGCGCCAGCGCGCCGGCGTGCGCCGCCAGAAGGTCGGCGACCAGATCGCGCGCACCCGCGACGAGGCGGTCACCGTGGTCAAGGTCCCGGTCGGGGGAGGCATCTGACATGCAGATCGGCCTCGAACACTACCTCGCCGTCGCCGCGATCCTGTTCACCCTGGGCATCTTCGGCATCTTCCTGAACCGCAAGAACGTCATCGTCATCCTGATGTCGGTCGAGCTGATGCTGCTGGCGGTCAACATCAACCTGGTGGCCTTCTCGACGCATCTCGGCGACATGACCGGCCAGGTCTTCGCCATGCTGGTGCTGACGGTGGCCGCCGCCGAGGCGGCGATCGGGCTCGCCATCCTCGTCGTCTACTTCCGCAACCGCGGCACCATCGCGGTCGAGGACATCAACCTGATGAAGGGGTAGGGGCCGCTCCGGTCCCGCGCGCGTCATGGATCTCGCCGTCAAGCTCATCGTCTTCCTGCCGCTGCTGGCCGCGTTCATCGCCGGCTTCTTCGGCCGTGCGATCGGCGACCGCGGCGCGCAGGTCGTGACGACCGGCGCGCTGCTGATCGCCGCCGCGCTGTCGTGGTTCGTGTTCTTCAAGATCGGCTTCGGCGAGGCCGGCGGCACGGTGCGCATCGCCACCTGGATCTCCTCGGGCACCTTCGAGGTGCTGTGGGCGCTGCGCGCCGACACGCTGACGGCGGTCATGCTGATCGTCGTGACCACCGTGTCGTCGATGGTCCACCTCTACTCGGTCGGCTACATGGCCGAGGACAAGAGCGTGCCGCGGTTCATGGCCTATCTCAGCCTGTTCACCTTCGCCATGCTGATGCTGGTGACGGCGGACAACCTGGTGCAGCTGTTCTTCGGCTGGGAAGGCGTGGGCCTGGCGTCCTACCTGCTGATCGGCTTCTGGTACGATCGCCCATCGGCCAACGCCGCGGCGATCAAGGCCTTCCTGGTCAACCGCGTCGGCGATTTCGGCTTCGCGCTGGGCATCTTCGCCATCTACATGCTGACCGGCTCGGTGCAGTTCGACGCGATCTTCAAGGCGGCACCGGAGCTCGCCAAGGCGACCTTCCCGTTCCTCGGCGCCGAGGTGCCGGCGCTGACCACGGTCTGCCTGCTGCTGTTCGTCGGCGCCATGGGCAAGTCGGCGCAGCTCGGCCTGCACACCTGGCTGCCGGACGCCATGGAAGGCCCGACGCCGGTCTCGGCGCTGATCCACGCCGCGACCATGGTCACCGCCGGCATCTTCATGGTGGCGCGCTGCTCGCCGCTGTTCGAGTACTCGCAGACCGCGCTCGACGTCGTCACCCTCGTCGGCGCGGGCACTGCGTTCTTCGCCGCCACCGTCGGCCTGACACAGTTCGACATCAAGCGGGTGGTCGCCTATTCGACTTGCAGCCAGCTCGGCTACATGTTCTTCGCGCTGGGCGTCTCGGCCTATCCCGCCGGCATGTTCCACCTGATGACGCACGCCTTCTTCAAGGCGCTGCTGTTCCTCGGCGCCGGCGCGGTGATCCATGCGATGCACCACGAGCAGGACATGCGTCACATGGGCGGGCTGAAGGACAAGATCCCGCAGACCTACTGGCTGATGTGGGTCGGCACCCTGGCGCTGGCCGGGATCGGCGTGCCGGTGATCGGCGGCCACGGCATCGGCTTCGCCGGATTCTACTCCAAGGACATCATCCTCGAATCGGCGTTCAGCGCCCACACCACCGTCGGCCTGATCGCCTTCTGGCTGGGCATCGCCGCGGCCTTCATGACCGCGTTCTATTCGGCGCGGCTGATGTTCATGACCTTCCACGGCGAGGCGCGCTGGAACACCGGGCGTGGTCACGGCCACGACGCCCATGGGCACGACGACCATGGCCACAAGGACGATCACGGGCACAAGGACGACCACGGCCATGGTGACCACCACCTGCCGGTGAAGGTGCCTGGCGTGATGATGGTGCCGCTCTACGTGCTGGCGCTGGGCGCGGTGATCGCCGGCGGCGTGGCCTACAACGCCTTCGTCGGGGATGGATTCGAGAAGTTCTGGCGCGGCTCGATCCTGATCCTCAAGGAACACCACGCCCTGCACGACGCGCACCACGCGCCGCTCTGGGTCAAGGTGCTGCCGCTGATCATGGCGATCGCCGGCATCGCGCTGGCCTGGCGCTTCTATGTGCAGAAGCCGAGCCTGCCGGCGCAGACGGCGGCCTCGTTCCCGTTCCTGTACCGCTTCTCGTTCAACAAGTGGTACTTCGACGAGCTCTACGATTTCCTGTTCGTGCGGCCCTCGATGTGGCTGGGCCGGCAGTTCTGGAAGAAGGGCGACGTCGGCATCATCGACGAGGTCGGCCCCAACGGCCTGGCGCGCGGCGCCGGGCGGCTGGCCGGCGTGCTGGGCCGCGCCCAGAGCGGCTACCTCTACCACTACGCCTTCGCCATGCTGATCGGGGTCGCGGTCCTGGTCACCTGGTACATGCTGTCGCGCGGGCAATGATCATGGCGACCTGGCCCGTTCTGACGCTCATCACCTTCCTGCCGCTGATCGGCGCGGCGTGGATCCTGCTGTTCACGCGTAACAACGAAGCGGGCGTCGCCAACGCCAAGCACGCCGCGCTGTGGACGTCGCTGGCGACTTTCGTCGTCTCGCTGTTCATCTGGTTCGGCTTCGACACGCGCAACCCGGGCTTCCAGTTCCGCGAGTACGTGGAGTGGATCCCGGCGTACAAGATCGCCTACCACATGGGCGTCGACGGCATCTCCATGCCGTTCGTGCTGCTGTCGACCTTCCTGACGCCGCTCTGCATCCTGGCGAGCTGGGAAGCGATCGAGACAAGGGTGCGCGAATACATGGTCGCGTTCCTGATCCTCGAGACCTTCATGGTCGGCATGTTCTGCGCGCTCGACCTGATGGTCTTCTACATCTTCTTCGAGGCCGTGCTGATCCCGATGTTCCTGATCATCGGCATCTGGGGCGGCAAGGACAAGATCTACGCCGCCTTCAAGTTCTTCCTCTACACCTTGGCCGGTTCCGTCTTCATGCTGCTGGCCATCCTGGTGATCTACTTCAAGGCCGGCACCACCGACATTCCGACCGTGATGGCCACCCTGAAGCTGCCGCTGGAATGGCAGATCTGGCTGTGGCTGGGCTTCTTCGTCTCCTTCGCCGTGAAGGTGCCGATGTGGCCGGTGCACACCTGGCTGCCCGACGCGCACGTGCAAGCGCCCACCGCCGGATCGGTGATCCTGGCCGGCGTGCTCCTTAAGATGGGCGCCTACGGCTTCGTGCGCTTCTCGATCCCGATGCTGCCGCTGGCCTCGGATTTCTTCACGCCCTTCATCTTCGTGCTGAGCTGCATCGCCGTGGTCTACACGTCGCTGGTGGCGCTGGCGCAGGAGGACATGAAGAAGCTGATCGCCTATTCGTCGGTCGCCCATATGGGTTTCGTGACGATCGGCATCTTCGTCATGAACGTCCAGGGCGTGCAGGGCGCGCTCTTCCAGATGCTGAGCCACGGCCTGGTCTCGGGCGCGCTCTTCCTCTGTGTCGGCGTGGTCTATGACCGCCTGCACACCCGCGAGATCGACCGCTATGGCGGCCTGTCCGACAACATGCCGCGCTACGCGCTGGTCTTCATGTTCTTCACCATGGCCAGCGTCGGCCTGCCCGGCCTGTCGGGCTTCGTCGGCGAGTTCCTGGTGCTGACCGGCGCCTTCAAGGTCAATACCTGGGTGGCGGCGATCGCCTCGCTGGGCGTCATCCTGGGCGCGGCCTACGCGCTCTACCTCTACTGGCGCATCTGCTTCGGCAAGCTCACCAAGCCCGACGTCAAGGCGATGACCGACATGAATCCGCGCGAGATCGCGATCTTCGCGCCGATCGTGCTGATGACGATCTGGATGGGCGTCTATCCGCAGACGTTCCTGGAAGTGATGGACGCCTCGGTCACCAAGCTGGTGGCCGATTACGGCGCGGCGCTCAAGGCGGCGGGCAAGACCGCCATGTTGCGCTAGGGGACCCGCTGACATGGTCGGATTGGAAAACTGGCAGATCGCCACCCCTGAAATGATCCTGGCGGCGGGCGCCATGGTCCTGCTGATGATCGGCGCCTTCCGCGGCGAGAAGTCGGTCGATCTGGTAGCCTGGCTGTCGGTCGCCCTGCTGATCGGCGCCGCCGCGGCGGTGATCTTCGGCACGACCGGCACGGCCTTCGCAGGGCTGTTCCTCAGTACGCCCTTCACCATGGCGATGAAGGTGCTGTCGCTACTGGGCTCGGCGCTGGCCATCCTGATGTCGGGCAGCTTCATGCGCCGCGAGGGCGCCTGGCGCTTCGAGTACCCGGTCATCATCGTGCTGGCGACCTTGGGCATGATGATCATGCTGTCGTCGGCCGACCTGATGACGCTCTATGTCGGCCTGGAGATGCAGTCGCTGGCGCTCTATGTCGTGGCCGCTTTCCAGCGCGACAACGCGCGCTCGACCGAAGCCGGCGTGAAGTACTTCGTCCTGGGCGCGGTGGCGTCCTGCATGATGCTCTACGGCTCCTCGCTGGTGTACGGCTTCGCCGGCACGACCAATTTCGCCGCCATCGCCAAGGTCTTCGCGGCGGGCGCGCCGCCGCTGGGCGCGGTGATCGGCCTGGTGTTCATCCTCGCCGGCCTGGTCTTCAAGGTCTCGGCCGTGCCCTTCCACATGTGGACGCCCGACGTTTACGAGGGTGCGCCCACACCGGTGACGGCGCTGTTCTCGGTGGCGCCCAAGATCGCCGCGCTCGGCCTGCTGGTGGCCGTCGTCATGGGACCGTTCCGGCCGCTGATGGCCCAGTCGCAGCAAATCCTGATCATGGTCTCGGTCGCCTCGATGGCCTGGGGCGCCTTCGCCGCCATCCGCCAGGAGAACATCAAGCGCCTGATGGCGTACTCCTCGATCGGCAACATGGGCTACGCGCTGCTCGGCCTGGCCGCCGGCACGGAGGAGGGCATCCGCGCGGTGGTGATCTACATGATCATCTACCTGGCGATGAGCGTCGGCACCTTCGCCTGCATCCTCTCGATGCGTCGGGGCGGCGTGTCGGTCGAGCGCATCGCCGACCTCGCCGGGCTGTGGCGCAACCACCCGCGCATGGCGCTGGCGCTGCTGTTCTTCATGTTCTCGATGGCCGGCATCCCGCCGCTGGCCGGCTTCTTCGGCAAGCTCAACGTCTTCCTCGCCGCCATCAACGCCGGCCTGTACTGGGCCTCGGCGCTGGGCGTCGCGGCCTCGGTCGTGGCCGCCTACTACTACCTGCGTATCATCAAGGTGATGTTCCTCGACGATCCGGCGGCGCCGTTCGACGCCGTCGAGGCGCCGATGGGCGCCGTGATGGCCATCACGGCCGTCTTCATCTTCCCGGTGTTCCTGGTCTTCCAGTCGCCGTTCCTCGCTTCCGCGCAGGCCGCGGCGCACGCCTTCTTCGTGCGATGATCCCGGCCGGCTGGTCGGTCGTCACGCTCGACTCCGTCGGCAGCACCAACGACGAAGCCATGGCGCGGGCCGAGGCCGGCGCCCCTGAAGGCACGGTCGTCAGGGCCCTGCGCCAGGAATCCGGCCGTGGCCGACGCGGGCGGGGTTGGGATTCGCCGCCGGGCAATGTCTACTCCTCGACCATCCTGCGGCCGCCTGTGCCGCCGGCCGAGGCCGCGCAGCTGAGCTTCGTCGCCGCGCTCGCCGTGGCCGACATGGCCGAGCAGCTGGTTGGTGCCGATCACCGCGTGGCGATCAAGTGGCCCAACGACGTGCTGGTCGACGATGCCAAGATATCCGGCATCCTGCTCGAATCGGCCGTGGGCGGGGGTGGCCTGGTCGGCCATGTCGTGATCGGCGTCGGCATCAATGTCGCCAGCGCGCCGCCTGCCACGCGCTACGGCGCGACATATCTGTCGGCGCTGGGCTCGACGGCGTCGACCGACGCGGTGTTCGCCGCCTATATCGGCGCGTTGGCCAGGCGTTATGGCGAGTGGCGCGCGGGTGGATTTGGCGTGACGCGTGTCGAATGGCTGCGGCGCGCGGCGTGGCTCGACCGCGACATCGAGGTCTCGCTGGGCGAGACCGTGCTGCGTGGACGATTCGCCGACCTTGACGAGCAGGGGGCGCTGCTGCTGCAAACCGCCGATGGCGGTGTCCGGCGGATCACCGCCGGCGACATCTTCCCGCCCCGCGCCTGATCCGGAGGCCCGCATGCTGCTGGCGATCGATGTCGGCAATACCAACAGCAAGTTCGCGCTGTTCGACGGCGATCGCATCGTCGCGCAGTTCCGCCTGCGCACCGAGGCCAAGCGCACGGCCGACGAGTACGGCGCCTGGCTGACCCAGCTGATGGGCCTGAAGGGCATCGATCCGCGCGCCATCCAGGGCGCGATCATGGCCAGCACGGCGCCGGCGGTGAACCCGAACATTCGTCGGCTGTGCGAGACCTATTTCGGCACCCGCCTGCTGATTGTCGGCGAGCCCGATTGCGAGCTCGGCATCCAGGTGTTGATCGACCGGCCGCAGGATGCTGGCCCGGACAGGCTGGTGGGCGTGATCGCCGGCCACACACGCCATGGCGGACCGCTGGTCACGGTCGATTTCGGCTCGGCCACGACCTTCGACATCGCCGACAAGGACGGCAATTTCGTCGGTGGCGTGATCTCGCCGGGCGTCGAGTTCACCATCGAGGCCTTCTACCTGATGACCGCGCGCCTGCCGCGCATCCGCGTCGAGAAGCCGGCCAAGGTGATCGGCAAGGCCACCGTGCCGGCGATGCAATCCGGCGTCTTCTGGGGCTATGTCGGGCTGATCGAGAGCCTGATCAAGCGCATCAAGACGGAGTACGGCGAGCCGATGAAAGTGATCGCCACCGGCGGCCTCGCGCCGGTGTTCGAGAGCGAGGTGCACCTGTTCGACGTCATCGAGCCCGACCTGATGTACCTCGGCCTGCTCGAGGTCTGGCGGCGTAACCGGCGGGCCTGAGACATGCTCTTTTCAATCCGCCCCGTCTGTCATCCCGAGCGCAGCGAGGGATCTAGGAAGACGCCTGGATCCCTCGCTGCGCTCGGGATGACAGACATGCGGGGTGCCGGCCGATGACCCCGGGCGAGGAACTCGTCTTCCTGCCGCTGGGCGGCGCCGGCGAGATCGGGATGAACCTCAATCTCTATGGCTGCCGCGGCAAGTGGCTGATGCTCGATCTCGGCGTCACCTTCGCCGACGAGGCCGACGCCGGGCTCGACGTGCTGATGCCCGATCCGGCCTTCATCGAGGAACGCCGCGCCGACCTCCTGGGTATCGTCATCACGCACGCGCACGAGGACCATCTCGGCGCCGTGCCCGATCTGTGGCCGCGCCTGCGCTGCCCGGTCTACGCCACGCCCTTCGCCGCCACCGTGCTGCGCCGCAAGCTCGGCGAGGCCGGCATCGAGGGTGACGTGGAGATCACCGAGGTGCCGCTGGGCGGCAAGCTGTCGCTGCCGCCCTTCGAGCTGGAGTTCGTCACCATGACGCACTCCATCCCCGAGCCCAACGCCGTGGCGATCCGCACGCCTTTCGGCGTGGTCATGCACACCGGCGACTGGAAGATCGATCCCGAGCCGCTGATCGGCGAGGTCACCGACGAGGCCGCGCTGCGCCGCATCGGCGGCGAGGGCGTGCTGGCGATGATCTGCGATTCGACCAACGTCTTCGTCGAGGGCGAGTCGGGCTCGGAGTCCGACGTGCGGGAAGAGCTGGCGGCGCTGATCCGCCAACGGCAGAAGCTGGTGGCGGTGACCTGCTTCGCCTCGAATCTGGCGCGGGTCGAGAGCGTCGCGCGGGCGGCGGTGGCGGCCGACCGCCATCCCGTGCTGGTCGGCCGCGCGCTGCACCGCATGGTGAGCGCGGCCAAGGACAATGGCTACCTGCTGGATTTCCCGCCTGTCGTGAGCGAGCGCGACGCCGGCTGGCTGCCGCGCGAGAAGGTCTGCCTGATCTGCACCGGCAGCCAGGGCGAGCCACGCGCGGCGCTGGCGCGGCTGGCACAGGGCGAGAACCGGGACATCGCCCTTCAGCCCGGCGACAGCGTGATCTTTTCCTCGCGCGTGATTCCCGGCAACGAGAAGTCGATCGGCCGCATCCAGAATCTGCTGGCCGAGCGCGGCGTCGAGATCGTCACCGATCGCGACGCCTCGATCCACGTCTCGGGCCATCCCGCGCGCGACGAGCTGGTGCGGCTCTATCAGTGGGTGCGGCCGAAGGTGGCGGTGCCGGTGCATGGCGAGTACCGCCACCTCGTCGAGCACGCCGCGCTGGCGCGCGACTGCCAGGTGCCGACCTCGATCGTGGCGCCCAACGGCAGCATGGTGCGGCTGGCGCCGGGGCCGGCGGAGATCGTCGACAACGTGCCGTCGGGCCGGCTGGCGCGCGATGGCACGCGCATCGTGCCGCTGGACGGCGCCGGCCTGCGCGAGCGGCGCAAGATGCTGTGGAACGGCGCGGCGGTGGCCACGGTGGTGCTCGATGGCAGGGGACGTCTCGCCGTGCGCGCCACGCTCACGGTGCACGGCCTCGACGACGACGACACCGTCGCCGAGGCGCACGACGCGGCGCTCGACGCGATCAAGACGGCGATCGACGAACTCTCGCGTGCCGACGCCAAGGACGACGAGCAGGTCGCCGAGGCGGCGCGCCGCGCGATCCGCCGCGTCTACAAGGCGCGTTTCGACAAGAAGCCGCTGACCGACGTGCACGTCGTGCGCCTGCCGGCGGTGGCGGCATGAGCTGGGTCACCTACATCCTGGTCTTCGCCGTCATCTGGTGGACGGTGATTTTCGCCGTGCTGCCGCTGGGCGTGCGCCGTCTCGAAAATCCGACGCCGGGCGTCGATCGCGGTGCGCCGGAGAAACCGCAACTCCTGGGCAAGGCGATCATCTGCACGGCGATCACCTCGGTGCTGTGGCTTGTCTGGTACGTCGTCTGGGTCGTCGACGTCTTCAGCTTCCGTAAGTAGAAACGGCAACCCCGCAGGGGGTTGCCGTTCGCCTTGACCAAGTCTGGATCCCCGATGCGCTTCTGTGACGCATGCGTCCGCCCAAAGACGGATCTTCCTCCCTAGAAACTCGGGCTGGGGCGAACCCCGTCCTTCCCGACAGCGCGTTCCTAGCCGAGATTCCGCGGCGCGGCTAGGACTACTTCTTGCGAGTGGGCACTTGTTTTTGTAATCGGGCCGCCGCCAGGGGATCGTCAGCGGACATACAATTTCCGTAATTGCTCCGAGGGAATGTCCCGACCACCGTTGGCCACGGAGCCGGGGAGCTGCTCGGCGAGCGCGCCGTTCAGCGTGTTGCGGTTTTGTGTTCGGATCGCTTGCCGCCCGATTCGCGATGCAGCTTCTGGTACTGCGACGGTGTCAATCGCACCGACTTGCGGAACTGGCGGGTGAACGCCGCCTGGTCGCTGTAGCCGCAATCCTGGGCGATTTGGCTGATCGGCTCCATGGTCTGACGCAGCCGATTGCAGGCGAGCTCGACGCGCGCGCGCGCGAGGTACTGCCCGGTCGATACCCCGAACAGCGCCCGGACGCGAAGATCGAGCTGGAACGGCGACAGCCCGGCCCGCTCGGCGAGCTCGCCCACGCGCAGCGGTGCGTCCAGGTTGCGGTGGATGTATTCGATGGTGCGCGACAGGCCGGTCATGTCGCCGTGCGAGCCCGACAATGTCTGGAGATCGCGCGAGATGCCGCACAATCCGACGACGCGC
The DNA here is from genome assembly GCA_964437145.1 of uncultured Rhizobiaceae bacterium. Taxonomy (GTDB): domain Bacteria; phylum Pseudomonadota; class Alphaproteobacteria; order Reyranellales; family Reyranellaceae; genus JAFAZJ01. The sequence continues at coordinate 5,317 of CAYTFW010000153.1, read as the reverse complement.
TTGTCGCGGCCGATCAGCGGCTCCTTCCAGGTCAGGCACCAGCCCTCCTCGCCGCCGGGATAGAGATGCAGCTCGAGCTGGCCATGGATCGGCCGGCCGGACGTGGTGACCGCCTTGTCCTGCGCCGCGATGCGCTGGCCGAGCACGCCCGGGAAGACGTCGCCGGCGCTGAGCCCGACCAGCTCGCTCTTGTGCTTGCGGCCGGCGCGCAGGACGAGCGTCTGGTTGACGGCGGCATAGCGCCCCTCGACGTCCTTCAGGAAGAACACGGTGTCGGGGATGGCGTCGAACAGCTCATCGCCGGCGAACGGACGGTCAAGCTGCCCGAGCAGGCGATCGCGCGCTTCGTCCGGGCTCAGGCTGCGCTGTTTCATGACGGGTGGTCGCTGGGGATTGTGCCGATTCCGGGCGTGCCGCTACCGCTTCCGCCAAGACATACCTACCATCGGCTGGCCATCATGTCCGCAATAGGCAGGACCCGTCCGCGAGCCAGGGCGGCGACAAGGAGCTGAACGCCATGGGAGCTTCCATCTTCACCGGCACGATTCCCGCCCTGATGACGCCGTGCACCGTCAGGCGCGAGCCCGACTTCGACGCCCTGGTCCGCAAGGGCAAGGAGCTGGTCGGCCTCGGCATGTCGGGGGTCGTCTATTGCGGCTCCATGGGTGACTGGCCGCTGCTGTCCGACGAGCAGCGCAAGGAAGGCGTCGCGCGGCTGGTGCAGGCCGGGGTGCCGGTCATCGTCGGCACCGGCGCCCAGAGCCCTGGGCGCGCGGCCGGCCTCGCGGCCCACGCCAAGCAGGTGGGTGCGCAAGGTCTCATGATCATCCCACGCGTGCTCTCGCGCGGCTCCTCGGCGGCGGCTCAGCGAGCGCATTTCGAAGCTGTGCTCGAGGCCGGCGCCGGGCTGCCCTCGGTGATCTACAACAGCCCATACTACGGCTTCGAGACCAAGGCCGATCTCTTCTTCGAGCTGCGCCGCCGGCACAAGAATCTCGTCGGCTTCAAGGAGTTCGGCGGCGCGGCGGCCTTGCGATATGCCGCCGAGCATATCGCCGGCGCCGACCCTGAAGTGATGCTGACCGTCGGCGTCGATACCCAGGTCGTGCACGGCTATGTCAATTGCGGCGCGGTCGGCGCCATCACCGGCATCGGCAACGTGCTGCCGAAGGAGGTGCTGCAGCTTGTGTCTCTGGCCAAGAAGGCGGCCGCCGGCGACGCCGAGGCGCGGCGCAAGGCGGAGGAGCTCGATCGCGCGCTTGGCGTGCTGTCGTCGTTCGACGAGGGCGTCGACCTGGTGCTCTTCTACAAGCACCTGATGGTGGTCGAGGGAAATCCCGAGTACGCGCTGCATTTCTGCGAGACCGACCAGCTCTCGGCGAGCCAGAAGCGATACGCCGAGGCGCAGCTCAAGCTGTTCAAGGAGTGGTATCGCGCCTGGTCGAAGGCCGGCGGCTGACGCGGCGATGCGTGTGATCGACAGTCACACCGAAGGCGAGCCGACGCGGATCATCGTCGAGGGCGGCCCGCCGCTGGGTTCGGGGCCACTCGCCGAGCGCCGTCGCCGCTTCGCCACGGAGTTCGACCGCTATCGCAGCTTCGCCGTCAACGAGCCCAGGGGCAGCGACGCGCTGGTCGGCGCGCTGCTGTGCGAGCCGCAGGACAGGCATTGCGCCGCCGGCGTGATCTTTTTCAACAACGCCGGCTATCTCGGCATGTGCGGGCACGGCACCATGGGGCTCGCGGTGACGCTGGCCCACATGGGGCGCATCGGTCCGGGCGAGCACCGCATCGAGACCCCGGTCGGCGTCGTTCAGGTGCATCTCGCCTCGCGCGGCGAGGTGACGATCGAGAACGTGCCGAGCTACCGCTATCGCGAGGCGGTCCACGTCGAGATCCCGGGGATCGGGGCGCTGACCGGCGACGTGGCCTGGGGTGGCAACTGGTTCTTTTGCGTGCGCGAGGTCCCGTTCGCCTTGACGATGGCCGGCATCGGCGACCTCACGCGAAAGGCCGAAGCGGTGATGGCGGCGCTCGCGGAGCGGGGGATCACCGGCGAGGGCGGCGCCGCGATCGATCACATCGAGTTCTACGGGCCGCCGACGCTCAAGGGCGCCGACAGCCGCAACTTCGTGCTGTGCCCGGGCGGCGCCTACGACCGCTCGCCGTGCGGCACCGGCACGAGCGCCAAGATCGCCTGCCTCGCGGCCGCCGGGAAGCTGGCGCCGGGCGAGCGCTGGGTGCAGGAGAGCATCATCGGCAGCACCTTCACGGCGCGCTATCGGCTCGATGCCGGCGCCATCATCCCGAGCATCACCGGCCGCGCCTTCATCACCGGCGAGGCGACGCTCCATCGCGATCCGTCCGATCCCTTCGCCGACGGCTTTCGCGCGACTTGAGGAGAGTGCCCGCGGGCGTTGGCCGCGGCGGGAAACCGATGCGATAGACCGGTCGTCGCCGCGCCAGCTCCAGGGGCTATCCGATGACCACGAATTTCAGCACGAACAGTGCCGCGAGAATCGCCATCGCCGGATGGATTTCCTTCCAGCGGCCGGCGGCGAGCTTGATCGCGGCGTAGGTGATGAATCCGAAGGCGATGCCCTCGGCGATCGAGAAGGTGAACGGCATGGTGAGCGCCGTCACCATAGCCGGCGCCGACTCGGTGATGTCGCCCCACTCGATCTCGGTCAGCCCGCGCGCCATGATACAGGCGACGTAGAACAGTGCCGGCGCCGTGGCCCAGGCCGGCACGGACGCGGCCAGCGGCGACAGGAACAGCGCCGCCAGGAACAGGACACCGACCACGAGCGCGGTCAGGCCGGTGCGGCCGCCGGCGTTGATGCCCGAGGCGCTCTCGATGTAGCTGGTGGTGGTCGAGGTGCCGATCGCCGCGCCGGCCATGGCGGCGGTCGAATCGGCGATCAGCGCGCCGCGCAGGCGCGGCACGGTGCCGTCCTTGTTCATGAAGCCGCCGCGATGCGCCAGCGCGATCAAGGTGCCGGTGTTGTCGAACAGGTCGACGAACAGGAAGGCGAAAACCACGGTCAGCAGACCGACCTTCAGCGCCCCGGCCAGGTCCATCTGCAGGAACACCGGCCCCGGGCTGGGCGGCGTACCGACGATGCCGCCGAACTTGCTGGCGCCCACGGCGATCGAGGCGGCGGTGACCACCAGCACGCCGATAATCACGGCGCCGGGGATCCGGAAGTGTTCGAGTGCGATGATCAGCACGAAGCCCAGCGCTGCCAGGACCACCGGCCAGCTCTTCAGGTCGCCGGCGCCGACCAGGGTGGCGGGGTGGTCGACAACAATCTTGGCGCTCTGCAGCGCGATCAGCGCCAGGAACAGGCCGATGCCGGCGGCAATCGCCATCTTCAGCGATTTGGGAATGGCGTTGACGATCCACTCCCGCACCGGCGTGACGCTCAGGATGAAGAACAGGACACCCGAGAGGAACACGCAGCCCAGCGCCACCTGCCAAGTGTGGCCCATGCCGCCGACCACGCCGAAAGCGAAGTAGGCGTTGAGCCCCATGCCTGGCGCCAGCGCGATCGGGTAGTTGGCGAGGAAGGCCATCAGCGCGCAACCCACGGCGGCGGCGATGCAGGTGCTGGCGAAGACCGCGTCGCGCGGCATGCCGGCTTTCGACAGGATGTCGGGGTTGACGAAGATGATATAGGCCATGGTCAGGAAGGTCGTGAGCCCGGCCACGACCTCGACGCGGATCGTCGTCTTGTTCTCATTGAGCTTGAAGATCGAGTCGAGCATGGTCTCCCCCCAGGTCGTCGATTGGTGGCCATTGTGGGCCATGAATCGGGGTCGAGGCTAGCGCGGTTTGCCCCGACGTGGTTTGCCATGAAGGGCCGGGTTGCCTAAATTCGCGCGCAATCACACGGCATTGGACCCCTCCCGACATGCGCCTCAGCCAGTACTTCCTGCCGACCCTCAAGGAAACGCCCGCCGAGGCGCAGATCGTCTCGCATCGCCTGATGTTGCGCGCCGGGCTGGTGCGCCAGATGAGTGCCGGCATCTACGCCTGGCTGCCCCTGGGCTACCGCGTGCTGAAGAAGATCGAGCGGATCGTGCGCGAGGAGCAGGACGCCTCGGGCGCGCTGGAAGTGCTGATGCCGACCATCCAGTCGGCCGATCTGTGGCGCCAGAGCGGGCGCTACGACGCCTATGGGCCGGAGATGCTGCGCATCGTCGATCGCCACGAGCGCGAGATGCTCTACGGGCCGACCAACGAGGAGGTGATCACCACCATCTTCCGCGACTCGGTGAAGAGCTACCGCGACCTGCCGCGAAACCTCTATCACATCCAGTGGAAGTTCCGCGACGAGGTGCGCCCGCGCTTCGGCGTCATGCGCGGCCGCGAGTTCCTGATGAAGGATGCCTACTCCTTCGATCTCGACAGGGCCGGCGCCATCCGCTCCTACAACAAGATGTTCGTCGCCTATCTGCGCACCTTCGCCCGCATGGGCCTGAAGGCCATCCCGATGCGTGCCGACACCGGCCCGATCGGTGGCGACCTCAGCCACGAGTTCATCATCCTCGCCGACACCGGCGAGAGCGCGGTGTTCTGCGACAAGAGCCTGGTCGACAAGGACATCCTGGGTCGCACTATCGATTTCGACGGCGACCTGCAGCCGATGGTCAACGAGTGGACTGGGTTCTACGCCGCCACGGACGAGATGCACGACCAGGCCCGCTTCGAGAAGGAAGTGCCCGCCGATCGCCGCGTCTCGGCGCGCGGCATCGAGGTCGGCCACATCTTCTATTTCGGCACCAACTACTCCAAGCCGCTCAACGCCGTGGTCGCCGGGCCCGATGGCGGCAACATCACTGTCGAGATGGGCTCCTATGGCGTCGGCGTCTCGCGCCTGATGGGTGCCATCATCGAGGCTAGCCACGACGCCAACGGCATCATCTGGCCGGACTCGGTGGCGCCGTTCAAGGTCGGCCTGATCAACCTCAAGCCCGACGACGCCCAGGTCACCGGCGCCTGCACGACGCTCTACGCCAAGCTCGGCGCGGCGGGCGTCGAGACCCTGTACGACGATCGCGACGTGCGGGGCGGTGCCAAGTTCGCCGACATGGACCTGATCGGCCTGCCCTGGCAGGTGATCATCGGCCCAAAGGGCGTCGCGGCGGGCAAGGTCGAGGTCAAGAACCGCAAGACCGGCCAGCGCGAAGAGCTAACGCCCGACGCCGCGCTGGCACGTTTCGGCGCGTGAGCGGGGGCGCGGCCATGCGGCGCGTACCGTCTTCCTTCTCCCCGCGAAGGCGGGGAGAAGGTGCCCGAAGGGCGGATGAGGGG
>CAYTFW010000152.1:0-16143 GCA_964437145.1 uncultured Rhizobiaceae bacterium | reverse complement strand
CTCCACTGGTGTTACGCGCCCTCGTGGCGCACCGGGACGCCGGCGCTCCCAAAGAGCGAGTCAGCGCTCCGCCAGCCTGGGATCGAGGATATCGCGCAGGCCGTCACCGAAGAGGTTGAAGGCGAGCACGGTGTAGCAGATGGCGAGGCCGGGGAAGGCCGCCATCAGCGGGTGCGTCTCCATGTAGTCGCGCGCGGCGCTGAGATCGGCGCCCCAGTCGGGCGTCGGCGGCGGCGTCCCCAGGCCCAGGAACGACAGCGCCGCCACGATCAGGATGACGGTGCCCAGGCGCACCGTGGCGGTGACGATCAGCGGCGATACGATATTGGGCAGGACCTGGCCCAGCGCGATCCGCACCGACGAATCGCCGATGGCGCGCGACGCCTCGACATACTCCTTCTGCTTCTCCGCCAGCACCGAGCCACGCGCAAGTCGCGCCTTTTCGGGCATGCCGGCGAGGCCGAGCGCTCCGATCAGCACGATGTCCATCATCAAGCCTTCGAGCTTCCAGGCCTGCGCGACCGTCACGAACAGGAGATAGAGCAGCAATCCGGGAAAGGCGAGCAGCCCGTCGACCAGCCTCATCCCCAACGTGTCGGCCATCCCGCCCCAGTAGCCGGCCAGCACGCCGAATGGCACGCCAATCAGCATCGAGAGCGCGACGGCCAACACCGCGATGGTCACGAGGCGCCGCCCGCCATGCAGCAGCCGCGAGTAGATATCGCGCCCCATCCGGTCGGTGCCCAGGAGATGCTGCTCCGAGGGCGGCGCCAGGCGGGCGCGGTAGTTCTGCTTGATCGGATCGTGGGTGGCGATCCACGGCGTGGCGATGCAGGCACCGAGCAGCAGCACGAGCATCACCGCGCCAATCGTGGCGGTGCGGCTCTTGCGCAGCTCGTACCAAGTGTTGGACAGCGCGGCCATGAAGCGCTTGAGGAACGGCGGCGCCGGCGGCACCCGCCGTTCGTCGGCGATATCGACCAGCTTGCCGGCATCCAGTTCAGCCATGTCGGGCCACCTACGCCAGTTTGACGCGCGGATTGAGAAGTCGGTACGTCAGGTCGACCAGCAGATTCATGACGACGACGATGATGCCCAGGACGAGCACGCCGGCCTGGATCAGCGGATAGTCGCGCTGCAGGATCGCCTCGAAGATGGCGCGGCCGATACCCGGCCAGGCGAAGATGGATTCCAGCACCACCGTGCCGCCCAGCAGGTTGGCGAGCTGCAGGCCGCTGATCGTGACGGTCGGGATCATGGCGTTGCGCAACGTGTAGCGGAAAATGACCCGCCGCTCGGGCAGGCCCATCGCGCGCGCGGTGTCGACATACTCCTTGCTGAGCTCGTCTAGCATGCTCGACCGCGTCAGCCGGGTGGTGAAGGCGGCCTGGCGGAAGCCGATGGCCGCCGCCGGCAGGATGAGGAACTTCAGGCTACCCCAGAAGTCCTCGAACGGGCTGACGTAGCCGGAGGAGGGCAACCAGCCGAGGTAGAGCGAGAACAGCAGCACGCAGAGGATCGCGAACCAGAACTCGGGGATCGATATCCCGGCCAGCGACGTCACCTGCGCCCCATAGTCAACCCCCGTATTGCGACGCACGGCGGCGAGCGTGCCGAGCGGCACGGCGATCAACATGGAGAGCGAGATGCCGACGGCGGCGAGATACACCGTCGCCGGGATGCGGCTCAGGAGCTCCGTCGAGATCGGCCGCCGCGTCACCAGCGACTTGCCGAAATCGAATTCGGCGACGCGGACGAGCCATAGGGCGTAGCGCTCGTAGATCGGCCGGTCGAGCCCGTACTCCTTCCTGAGAATCGCGCGCGCTTCTTCGATGTCGCCACCCTCTGTACCGACCAGCGTGTCGACGATCGAGCCCGGCAGCGCCTCGACGAAGCAGAACACCACCACCGTCAGCACCAGCACGACGGGGACAAGTTGGGCGACGCGGCGCAGGATGTAGGCGAGCATCGCCCGTCCCGCCTCAGCTTTCCATCCAGGTGCGGCGCATGCCGGCACCCGTGTAGCTCCATGGCCCGGAGAACGACGGCACGTAGCCCTTCACGCGGGCACGATGGCCGGCCATCATCAGCGGCACGTAGTGCGTGTACAGCATCGGCAGGTCGCGGTTCACCAGCGCCTCGACGTCGGCGTACATCTGCCGGCGCTTGACCCGGTCGCGCTCCTGGCGCGCCGCGAGGATGATCTGGTCCGCCTTCTCGTTCACGTAGCCGTTGCGACGGCGGTTCTCCGGCGCGGTCGACAGGATGTTTCGGGCGAACCAGCCGTCCGGGTCGAGACGATAGGAATTCGCCGTCGAGTCGATATTGTAGTCGCCCTTGCCCTGCTTCTCCAGCATCACCGGTGACGGCAGGATCTCGAGCACGACGTTGAACCCGGCATCCTTCAGCATGGCGTGCACGAGCTCGCCCGACTGCTGCATGTAGGGGAAGGTGTCGTTGGCGATGATGGTGAGCCGCTCGTCGCCGCCCTTCGCCTTCTTGCGCAACGCCTTGGCCTTGTCGAGATCGAACTTGGACGACGGCTCGATGCCTTTCGGGTGCCACGGGCTGGCTTCGCTGTAGAACCCGTTGGCGATCGAACCTATGCCGTTGAACACCGCCTGATGGATGCCTTCGCGATCGATGGCGTGGGCGATGGCCTGCCGGAGCAGATGGGCGTCGGGATTGTCCTTTTCCGACAGTAGGCCGTTCTTGAGATTGAAGAACATCATGGCCGTGCCGACCTGCGGCACCGGCCAGGTCTCGAACGTCCTGCCGTGATCCTTCTTGAAGGCCGCCGCGTCGGCGTAGGCGACGTTGTCGACGAGATCGAGCTCGTTGGCGCGCAGGGCCGTAAGCCGCACCCGGTCCTCTTTCTTGGGCAGGCCGATCAGCCCATCGAGGTAGGGTAGCGAGTTACCCTCGGCGTCCGTCTCGTAGAAGTTCTCGAAGCGGACCATCTCGCATCGGTCGTGGCGGCGCCACGACTTGAACTTGAACGGCCCACAATTGACCGGCTCCGTGTCGGCCTTGTCGGCGGCGCCCGGGGCCATCAGGTTCACCGGGTAATAGACGAGGTTGATGTCGAGCGCGACGTCCGGCTCCTTGAGGTGGAAGCGCACCGTGTGCTTGTCGTCCACCGTGACGCGCTCCACGCCGGACACCACCGAGCGCGTGAAGGCGTGGCTCATCTTGGGATCCTTGATCCGCTCGATGTTCCACTTGACCGACTCGGCGTCGATCGTCTGGCCGTTGTGGTATTCGGCGCCGCGCCTCAGCTTGAAGGTCCAGGTCTTGAGGTCGGCCGAGGTGTCCCACGACTCGGCGACGCCCGGTTTGGGCTCCATCTTGTCGTCGAAGTCGACCAGCCCGCCGGTGATGCCGGTCAGCGGGTGGGATACGAAATAGATGATGTTGCGATGGGTATCGAGGCCCACGGAGTCGTCGCGCGTGCCGAAGCGCAGCGTCCCGCCCCGCTTGGGATGCTTCTTCCCGGCCGCCGCATCCTGCGGCGGCAACCCGACCATCGCGGCGCCTGCCAGCGCCGTGGTCGATGCGAGAAATCTACGCCTACTTTGTTCGGTGCCCTTTTTGTTTTCGCCGGTCATGGACGAAGCCTCCCTGTTCGAGGTTTTTTGGGCCGAATGTGGCTATGTGGTCGGTCGACTACTCGATGCTGCTCTCCAAAGGGGACTACGCGACGCCGATTCCGTCGGTCGGGAGTACGCTAACGCGCGACTGACGATAGCCTGACGACATTGGCGGGAAAGTCAACGCCCCACCGCTCACGATCGCATCAGCGGCATTCGGCCAGGCGCCGATCGTCCTCGGTCTGGTATTGCGGCGAGGTATCGCGCGGCGTGCGCGTGTCGTCGCCGCGCGTCGCCGCGGCCTGCGCGCGCCAGGCATCGTCGCCCCACGCCGCGTCGAGCCGCGCGATGTCGCCGGCCTTGTCGATCGTCTCGAACGCCCGCAACGCGGCGCTGAGCACGCGCGCCTGGTCGGCGCGGTCGAACGGTTTGCCGGTGCTGTGGCCCAGGGGATAGTCGACGAACACGGCACGCGGCGGCGCGCCGGATACGAGGATGTCGAGCGCGCTGCCGAGGCAGAGCGTCGGAATGCCGAGGGCCTCGAGATGACGGGCGGCCAGACTCACGGTCTGGTGGCAGACGGGTCACATCGGCACGAGCAGCGCGACGTCGACCGCCTGCTGCTTGAAGACTCCCTCGACCTGCGGGATCAGCTCCTCGCGCACGCGGCGCTGCGAATAGATGCCGCCCATGCAGGAGATCGCGGCGTCGCCCAGCGCGCCGACCACGCCTTCGTCGCTGAGCGCACGCAACGCTGTCAGCGGCACGAGACACTCGGGATCGCGCCGCGCGTCGACGAGATAGTTCTCGGTGATATGGGCGAAGCGCAGGCGGTCGGTGGGCGTGTCCATCGGGATCAGCCGGATCGAGGCGTCGTCCTTGTAGTGAAACGCAACCTGGCCGGCGACATAGCAGCCCGATGTCGTGAGCACGCCGAGACGCGACTGCGACAGCGGCTTCTTCAGCGGCACGAACGGCGGCTTGGTGTCGGCGACGTACCAGCGATAGGGCGCATAGCCCAGGCTGGCGTAGCGCCGGGTGATGGCGTCGATGTAGCGAACTGGTTCCATCGCCTCAATCCGTCTCGATCGGCAGCGACGCGTCCTTCGCCCACTCGCCCATCGAGGCGTCGTAGAGCGTCAGATCGTCGTAGCCGAGCTGGTGCAGCAGGAAGAGATCGAGCGTCGCCGAGATGCCGCCGCCACAATAGGCGATCACCTTCTTGTCCGGTGTGACGCCCGCAGCGGTGAACTTCGCCTGTGCGTCGGCGAGCGGGCCGAAGCCCTTGGTCGCGGGGTCGATCAGAGTCACGGCCGAGACGTTGACGCTGCCCGGCACGCGGCCCGGCCGGCCGTAGCGGCTGGGCGTCAGCCCGGCATGGAATTGCGGTCCCAGCGCGTTGAGGGTCACCGTGCCTGGTTTGCCGATCGCGGCGCGCACATCGTCGCGGCCGACGAACAGCCCAGCGCGTGGCGCGGCCTTCAAGGTCGCCGGCGGATAACCCTTGGGCGGCCCGCTCTCGACCGGCCTTCCATCGGCCTTCCACTTGTCGAAGCCGCCATCGAGCACCGCGACCTTGGGATGGCCCAGCGCGCGCAGCATCCACCAGAAGCGCGTCGCCCACATCATGGTGCCGACGCTGTACAGCACGAGCTGCTTGCCAGCGTCGACACCGTGCCGGCCGAACGCCGCCTCGAGCTGCGCCACGTCTGGCATCATGAAGCGCAGCCGCGTGTCGCCGCGCGAGAATTCGCCCTGTAAGTCGAGGAAGTCCGCGCCGGGGATGTGCGCCTCCTCGAAGGTCTTGCGGCCGGCCACGGCGATGTACGGCTCGTCGACGCCAGGCGGCGGCGTCTCGAGATAGGTCGTGCAGTCGAAGACGCGCAGGTCGGCCTCACCCAATCGCGCGGCCAGCGCCTCGGTGCTGATCAGGGCCTTTGGTTCGCGCATCGGTGTCATCCTCACTGGCCGGTCATCGCCGCGCCGCGCTCGTCGTAGGCGGCCGCCAAGCGGCGCGTTGGATCGCGCTCGACCAGCAGCGGGCCGGTCCGCCGCTCATACCACGCGATCAGCTTGGCTTCGATATCGGCGTGCGGCGCGCGCCCGCCATCGGCCAGAAGATGCGTGATGTCGGCGCCGCGCGCCGCGAGGTGGCGCGAGACGAGGATGGTGCGATGGCAATCCATCGGCTCACGCTCGGCGCACATCAGGGCGAGCGGTTGTCGTGACGCTTCCTCCATCACGGCGTCGAGCGCCGCGGCGAAGGCCGGCGTGCGCGCCATCGCGACGTAGTCGCGCGTGGCACCCTGCGGCTTGCCGCCCAGCGCCTCGCCGAAGTGGCGATAGTCGATGTCGACGGCTTTCAACGAGTCGCGCAGCCGCTCGCGACCGAATTGCGGGAAGCGGCGCGAGTACGGCGCCGAGCGCACATCGGCGAGCAGCCGCACGCCGGCGCTCCGCAGCAGCGCCACGAAGCGCTCGATCGGATGGTTGGAGTGGCCGATGGTGAAAATGGTCATGCTTGCTGCTAAACGGCTGACATGAGCGTACCGCCAGATCGCACCGTCCGCGAGCGTCCCGCGCCGGTTCCGGCCCCGCCGCCCCAGGGCTTCGTCCAGCTCACCGGCCGCGGCGGCTACACCACGCATAACGGTCCCTGGTACGAGAAATACGACGAGACCGGTCGCCTGATCCGCGGTTTTCGCGTGCTGCCGCACCATCTCAACGCGCTGGGTATCATCCATGGCGGGCTGCTGAGCGCCTTCCTCGACACGACGATGGGCAGCGCGGTGTGGCTGGCGACCAGGCGGCGTGCGGTGACGCTCAGGCTGCAGCTCGACTATCTCAACAACACAAGGCTCAACGACTGGGTCGAGGGCGTCGCCGACTGCACCGGCTTCGACGCCGAGGTGGCCTATGTCACGGCCCGCCTCTATTGTCGGCGCCACACATTGGCGACGGGCCAGGGCGTCTTCGCCCTGCTCAGCCCGCGCCGCAAGGATTGAGCCGCAGAGGATCCATGAGCATCGCAGAGTCCGCGCCGCCAGCGCATCCCGGCTTCGGCGGCGAGTTCCGTACCATTCCGGTCGACCCGCCGCAGGGCTTCAAGCTGATCGACTTCCAGCGCTTCAACGACTGGCGCAACTTCAACACCCATATCGGCCCGCTTTACTTCCGCCGCGGCGAGAAGGGCACGCCCGACGCCTTCGTCATGGGCCTGCGCGTGCAGCCCTATATGTGCAATCCCGCCGGCACGATCCACGGCGGCATGATGATGACCGTGGCCGACCTGATCGGCGGCATGGGCGCGATGACCGTGGCGGGCATCAAGGGCAAGTTCGCGCCCACGGTGAACATGAGCTTCGATTTCCTCGCGCCGGCGCGCGAGGGCGACTGGGTCGAGGGCCGTCTCGAGCTGATGCGCCAGACGCGCTCGATGCTGTTCTCCCATATCTGGCTCAGCACCGGCGACACCAAGATCCTGCGCGCCAGCTGCATCGTGAAGATCCCCTCCGAGGGCAACTGGGCGATGCAGAAGACACGGCCAGCGGACAGTCCGCCAGCCTAGGCGTCCACTACCTCGGCGCGGAACAGCTTCGCCAGCGCCTTCTCGCCTGACGGCGTCAAGTCGACCGCGCGGCCGTCGCTGCGGCGCCGTGCCCAGCCGCGGCTGAAGAACAGATCTGCGATCGCCGATCCCAGCGCGCCGGCGATATGCGGGCGCCGCTCGCTCCAATCCAGGCATTGGCGCGCGAAATGACGGCGGCCGGCCTCGGCCACGCGGCGCGCGCCATCGATGTCGACGCCGACCTTGCGACAGAATAGCTCGCCGCGCGCGGTGACCAGCCAGTCCTTGCCCGGCGCGGCCTCGATGTGACCGTTGCGCGAGAGCGAATCGGCGATCGCCATGCCGACCTGGCCGGCGAGATGGTCGTAGCAGGTCCGGCAGCGCCTGAGACGCGAATCGCGCCGCCACGCCGCGCTGGCCGGCGCCGGCCTGGCGGGCGTCTGGGCGGCGCGCGCCGCCACCGCCATCACCGCCTCCAGCGCCTCGGCGACGGTGGCGTCGGCGAGGCGGTAGTAACGATGCCGCCCCTGCTGGTCGACCGCGAGCAGCCCGGCGGCGACCAGCTTGGACAGGTGGCCACTGGTGGTCTGCGGCGTCACGCGCGCCTGGGCGGCCAGATCGGTCGCCGGGCGCGGCTTGCCATCCATCAGCGCCAGCAGCATCGAAGCGCGGGCCGGATCGCCCATCAGGGCGGCGGTCTCGGACAGGCGGTTGGTCGTAACCATGCTTCGGCCTCCACCGAATGATGTCCGTGAGTATACGCCCTCGCTTCCGGTTATGTTTCGGCGCCCGCCGAAGCATCGGCCCGGGTCGAAGGAGCGTGGTGTGTCGGAACGTTGGCGGGCGCTGAGCTGGATCCTGGTGGCCCGCGTCGCCTATGGCGTGCAGTTGCAGGCCGTGCCGTCGACCGCCTCGACCTTGGGCCGCGAGCTGTCGCTCTCCTTCGCCGATATCGGCCTGCTGATCGGCCTGTTCATGCTGCCGGGCATCGTCATCGCCGTACCGGCCGGCCTGCTCGGCCAGCGCTTCGGCGATCGGCGCGTGGCGCTGATCGGCCTTACCTTGATGACGCTCGGCGCCGTCACCGGCGCGCTCGCCACCGGCTTCGTCATGCTGGCGGCGGCGCAGGTCATCGCCGGCATTGGCGCGCTGCTGATGGGCGTGCTGACCACCAAGATGACCGCCGACTGGTTCGCCGGCCGCGATCTGCCGCTGGGACTGGCGGTGATGCTCAACGGCTTCCCGGTGGGCATGGCGCTGGGCCAGGCGCTGTTCCCGGCGCTCGCCGAGGCGGCGAGCTGGCGCGCCGCCTTCATCGCTGGCGCCGTTGCCGCCACGCTCGGCTTCCTGGCGCTCAGCCTGCCCTATCGCCGTCACGCCAACGATCGCGCCCAGCGCGGCGCGGGCGCGCCCTCGACCCGGCTGTCGCGCGGCGAGCTGGCGGCGATGATCGTCGCCGGCATGATCTGGGCCGCCTATAACGGCTGCTACATGATCCTCGCCGGCTTCACGCCGGTCTATCTCGCCAGCATCGGGCTGACACCCAACACCGCCGGCTACTTCGCCAGCGCGACCACGATGGCGAGCGTGGCGGGCGTGATGGCCGGCGGGCTCTTCACCCGCCGGCTGACGAACCCCGACCGGTTGATCGCCGCCACCGCCATCCTCTGGGCCGCGCTGCTCGTGGCCGCGCCCTTCACCAACCCCGCGATCATGCTGGTGATCGCCGGCTTCATCGGCGGCATTCCCGCCGGCCTGATCTCAGCGATGCCCGGCCAGGTGCTGCGTCCGCAGACGCGCGGCCCCGGGCTGGGTGTGTTCTTCACCTGGCTCTATATCGGCTTCGCCGCGACGCCGGCGCTGGGCGGCTGGATGGCCGACCTGCTGCATCGGCCCGAAGCGCCGCTCTACACCGGCGCGGCCCTCTTGATCGCCGCGCTGCCGCTGCTGGTGGTGTTCGGCGTGATGCGCAAGAGGCTGGCGCCGACTTAACGCCAGCGTGGATTGGCGATAGCGATCTTCTCGGTGATGGTTGCGCGCAGATGATCCATCAGCGCCGCGTCGCGCTCGTCGCGTTCGCCCGCACGCAGTTGCCGGCAGAGCTCGGTGTTGAGAGTCGGCAAGTCGCCGTCGCGGCCGAGCAGTGTCTTCAGCCGTTGCAGTTCCGCGGCGTCGGCCTGTGGGCCGCGCTGCCATTCGCGGCCCAGGATGGCGAGCGAGTTCAGCGCCACCTTCACCTGGAAGGCCAATCGCGCGTCGACGCCTTCCAGCGCCGGCAGCGCCTCGTTGCGCAGGAAGCCCGATATGGCGTCGAGCAGCTCGGGGGCGGTGGGACGGTCCTGCGCCATGGCGATCAGCCCAACAGCTCGAGCAGGTCGACTTCGGTCTCGACCGCGCGCCGTCCGATGCTGGCCAGCTCCATCGATTCCTCCGCGCCCGAGAGATGCTTCCACGCCTGCGTCATGCAGATCACGCCCCAGCGCGCCGTGCCGAGGATCTCCCACCAGCGCGCGTGATCGCGATTGACCTTCGCCCCGCCCGCAGCTTCGTAGGCGTCCCACAATTCCTCGCGCGAGCCGAAGCCGCCGGCCGGCTTGTCGACTGCGCCGAAGCGCCAGGACTTCACGCAGAGCCAGCCGAGATCCTCCAGCGGATCGCCCAGATGCGCGATTTCCCAGTCGAGGATCGCGGTGACGCCGGTCTCGTCGGCGAGGTAGTTGCCGGTGCGGAAATCGCCGTGCACGAAACCCGGCGTCGCGGGCATCGGCGGCATGCGCCGTTCGAGCCAGGTCAATGCCAGCTCGAAGACCGGATGCGGCTCGCGCGTGGTGTCGAGCGCTCGGCGCATGGTGGCGATCACGCTCTCGGCGGAGCCGACATTCAGTCGCGGTAGCGCGTGCAGCGGCACGGCATGCAGCCTCGCCAGGATCGTACCGAGTTGGCCAGCGATGCGGCCGCGCGCCTGCTCGTAGCGCGGCGCGCGCAGCAGCTCGCGCGCGATCGCGGTGCCGCCCACGTTCTTCATCACATAGCCGTCGCCGACGCCGTCATCGGGCTGGGCGATAAACAGCATCCGCGGTGCGGGCACGCCGTGCTGGCCGGCGGCGCGCATCACCGCGAACTCGGTGGCGCGATCGATCGCCAGGCTGTTCTCCATGGTCTGCGGTGGTGCGTCGGCGGCGCGTGGCGGGTCGCGGCGCAGCACCAGCTTCTCGATCGTGCCATCGTCGAAGATCGCGTCGAAGCCCCAGGTCTGGCGCGAGGCGCCGCCGGAGTGACGGAACAGCCCGGCGATCCGCACCGGCCGGCCGAAATAGCGCGAGCAAGCCTTGGCCAGCCCACGCACCAATTCGCTGCGCGCGTCGCCGTCGCGTGCGCCGTCCATCCCCGTTTCCCCGTTTGGCCGCTCTTCGTGAACGGCCATTCATACCAGCACGAGCGCCGATGCCAACGCCAGATCGGCGTTCCGCCGCGCGGCTATGCGCGTTTTCCGCCCATGCCGGCGCGTGCTATGCCCGCTGGCCGAGAAGAACGGGGGATTGTGCGTATGGCCGACACATCGCTCTGCCGCCTGAGCGCGGTCGAGACGGTCGATCTCTTGAAAAAGAAAAAGGTTTCACCGCTCGAGCTGATCGACGCCGCCGAGGCGCGCATCGCCGAGACCGACGGCGCGGTCAACGCCATGGTGATCCGCACCTTCGACCGTGCCCGTGCGCGCGCGAAAGCGCTGAAGCTGCCCGACCCTGAGACGCCCGGCTGGCTGGGCGGCCTGCCCTTCGGTGTGAAGGACCTCAACGACGTCGAAGGCGTGATCACCACCTTCGGCTGCCGCGTGCACAAGGACAACGTGGCGCAGCGCAGCTGCATCTCGGTGCAGCATCTCGAAGCGCTGGGCGGCCTGGTGGTCGGCAAGACCAACACGCCGGAATTCGGCGCAGGGGCGCAGACCTTCAACGAGGTCTTCGGCATCACCCGCAATCCCTGGGACACGCGCATGACCTGCGCCGGCTCTTCGGGCGGCTCGGCGGTGGCCCTGGCCACGGGGCAGGTCTGGCTGGCGACCGGTTCCGATCTCGGCGGCAGCCTGCGCACGCCCGCCAGCTTCTGTTCGGTCGTCGGCTTCCGCCCCAGTCCGGGCCGCGTCGCCTGGGGTCCGGGCGCCCTGCCGCTCAACACGTTCTCCCAGAACGGCCCGATGGGCCGTTGCGTCGCCGACGTCGCCCTGATGCTCGACGCCACGGCGAAACATCACCCGCTCGATCCGCTGTCCTACCCCGCGCCATCGGTGCCCTACGCTCGTTCGGCCGCAAGCCCGGTGGCGCCGAAGACCGTCGCCTGGGCCGGCGACTTCGGCGGAGCCTGCACCTACGACGCCGAGGTCGAGGCGATCTGCCGCGCCGCCACTGAGCGTTTCAAGGAGATCGGCGCGACCGTGATGGAGAAGGCGCCCGACCCCGAAGGCGCGCGCGACGCGTTCCAAATTTTCCGCGGCCATCACATGGCCGCCGGCAACGGCAAGCTGCTGCAGACGCATCGCGAGCTGCTGAAGCCCGAGGTGATCTGGAATATTGAATATGGTCTATCGCTGACATCGGAGGATTTGCGTCGCGGCCTGATCCTGCAGGCCGGCGTGCAGCAGCGCTTCGCGCGCTTCATGGCCGATGTCGACATCATGTGCATTCCGGCCGCGCCGGTGCCGCCCTTCCCGGTCGAGATGCGCTACATCGAGGAGATCAACGGGCGCAAGATGCCGAGCTACATCGACTGGGTGCTGGGCAGCTCGATCGTCACCATGGCCGGCCTGCCGGCGGTGTCGATGCCCTGTGGCTTCACCAAGTCGGGCCTGCCGGTCGGCCTGATGCTGGTCGGCAAGCCGCGCGGCGAGTCCGGTCTGATCTCCGCCGCCAAGCTGTTCGAGGACATCATGGGCATCGCCAAGCGCCTGCCCATCGATCCGATCGTGCGTCACTAGTACCCGGAATCACTAATGCCTGATACAGCACCATTGTCATCCCGAGCACAGCGAGGGTCTAGGCGGCTTTCCTAGATCCCTCGCTGTGCTCGGGATGACAACGGGGTCGCATCAGCACGTGGAGCGAGACGATGAGCATCCTGCAGCCGATGCACGGCTACTATCTCGAGGATCTCTCGGTCGGCATGTCGGCGGTGTTCGGCAAGACCGTCACCGAAGCCGACATCATGGCTTTCGCTGGCGTCTCCGGCGACACCAACCCGATCCACCTGCATGCCGATTTCGCCAAGGCCTCGCGCTTCGGCGAGCGTATCGCGCATGGCATGCTGAGCGCGTCCTTCATCTCGACCGTGGTCGGCACCAGGCTGCCCGGGCCAGGCTCGATCTACGTCTCGCAGTCATTGAACTTCAAGGCGCCGGTGAAGATCGGCGACACGGTGACCGCGCGCTGCGAGATCGTCGAGATCGTACCCGATCGCAAGCGCATCAAGCTCAAGACCGAATGCCTGTGCGGCGACAAGGTGGTGCTCGACGGCGAGGCGGTGATCCTCGTGCCGACGCGGCCGAAGTCCGTTTGAGGCGAGGCGGATGAGCGGCATTCCCGTCTTCGAGGACTGGCTCGATGTGACCGTGCCGTGGCACGGCGCGGTCGTGCCGCTGGGCAATTTCGACGGTGTGCATCGCGGCCACCAGGTGCTGATCGGCCAGGCCGCCGAGGCCGCCAAGGCGCTCGACGCGCCCGTGGTGGCGCTGACCTTCGAGCCGCATCCGCGCACCTTCTTCGTCAAGGACACCGCGCCCTTTCGCCTGACCTCGCCCAAGGCCAAGACGCGACTGCTGGCGCGCTTCGGCGTGCAGGCGGTGCTGGCGCAGCGCTTCGATCCCGACTTCGCCGCCGTCGCCGCCGAAGATTTCGTCGACGGCATCCTGGTCGCCGGGCTGCGCGCGCGGCACGTCGTGTGCGGCTACGACTTCACCTTCGGCGCGCGCCGCTCCGGCAATGTCGACATGCTGCAGCGCCTGGGCGCCGATCGCGGTTTCGCGGTGACGGTGGTGCCGCCTGTCATGCGCGAGGGTGAGATCTACTCCTCGACACGCATCCGCGAGGCGCTGCGTGCCGGCATGGTGCGCGAGGCCGCCGACCTGCTGGGTCATCCCTGGGAGATCGAGGGCTCGGTCGAGCAGGGCGATCAGCGCGGCCGCACCATCGGCTTCCCCACCGCCAATGTCGCGCTGACCGAATACCTACGCCCGCGCTTCGGCGTCTACGCCGTGCGCGCGGCGATCGAGGAGAACGGCGCGTGGGTATGGCGCGACGGCGTGGCCAATCTCGGCCGGCGGCCAACGTTCGGCAAGCTGCAGGAGAATTTCGAGGTCCACGTGCTGGACTTCACCGGCGATCTGTACGGGCGCACCATGCGCGTCGCCTTGGTCGATTTCGTCCGCCCGGAGATGAAGTTCGCCGGGCTGGACGCGCTGAAGGCCCAGATCGCCGCCGACCGCAATGCCGCACGCGAGATCCTGCGCGCGGGTTGAGTCTCGCCCTTCCCCCCGCTCGGTCCGGGGGAAGGGACACCTGCACGAAATCCGCTGGAATCAGTCATCGCCACGACGCCGCCCAGCGTCAGCATCGGCGGCATGAAATTCTGGCGCAAAACCTGGACCGTCGGCGTGCTGCTGGCCGCGCTCGGATTGGCCATGTTGAGCGCCACCGCGGTGTTCCGCTCGGACGCGTGGCTCGCCGATCTCATCGAGAGCTTTCGGCCGCACATCCTGGTCGCCGCGGTCGCCTGCCTGCCGCTGGGCCTCACCGTCGGTGATGCGTGGCGTCGCGCGGCGATCGCGCTCCTCGTCGGCTGCGTCGTCGCCAACGGCGCGACGATCATCAGGACGGTGCGGGCGGCGACGCCGCCGCCGCAGGAAGCGCGGGGCGGCGTCCGGCTCACGGTCGTCACGGTCAACCTGCTGTGGAGCAACGCTCAGCACCAGCGCTTGCGCGACTGGCTGCATACCGAGGCGCCGGACATCGTCGTCACGCAGGAGACCACCAGGCGCTGGGCGGCTGAGCTCGATAAGCTCGACCCGCTGCTCCCCTATCGCCGTCTGCCGGGACCCGGCGACGACCTGGCGATCCTCTCGCGGCATCCCTTCGAAATGGCCGAGCTGGCCGGGATCCGTACGCACGGCACGTTGGCCATGGCGATGATGTCGGTCGGGCATCGGCGCATCGATCTGATGGCGCTGCACGCCTCGGTACCGACCCATCCGGCCTGGCAACAGGCGCGCGACACGATGCTCGACGACATCGCGCGTTTCGCTTGGCGCACGCGCCATCCCCTGATCGTCGCCGGCGACTTCAACGCCACGCCGTGGAATCGCTCGATGCGCCGGCTGGTCCGCGAGTCGCCACTGCGCCACGCGCCGGGCTTCTGGCGCCCTACCTGGACGGCCTATGCGCCGCATTGGATGGGCATTCCGATCGACCACGTGCTGGCCGCCACCGACTGTCGCGTCGTCGACCGGCGCGTCGGTCCCGACATCGGTTCCGACCACCGCCCGGTCATCGCGACGGTCGACTGCCTGTAACGGCCGGATACCACTTGCCCTTATTCCGCCGGATTCCCTCCGATAGGCTGCCATGAGAAACCCGCTTGATAGCGGGTAAGGCCAGCCTAGGTTCGGACCCGGAAGCCGGATGGCTTGGCCCAGTGAGGAAACCGATGATCCGTCAGATCGCTGCCGCCGTTCTCGCCGTTGGCGGGCTCGCCGCGTGCGTTCCGTACGATTCTGGCTACGCGCCGTACTCCAGCGGATACGGCGGATACAACACCGGCTATAGCGGTGGCTATGGCGGCGGTTACGGTGGTGGCTACAACCAGCCGTACTACTCGTCGCCGGCGCCCGTCTACAACGCGCCGCCGCGCCCGACCTACGTCTACAACAGCCCGCCGCCCCATCATCACCACCGCGGCGCCGACCGCAACCGCGACGGGATCCCCGATTGGAAGCAGCGCGACCGCAATCGCGATGGCATCGCCGACTACAAGCAGCGCGACCGCGACCGCGACGGCATTCCCGACCACCGCGATCCGGACCGTGGCCGCGGCTGGTTCCGCTAAGCCTCCGGTCCCCAGGCTCCGCGGCGGCAGGCTCGGCCGTCGCGGAGCGAGCGGGGCTTCTCAAGGGGTGGCGGCCGATCCGCGCTCGCCTTGACCCCCCGCACCCCCCTCCGTATGTTCGCCGCGATGCAACATCGTCGCGACAGAGCGGTTCCCGCCGCTTTCGGGGAGCGAATTATCGGCCCGGTCCGCTGACCGGCGGCCGGGTATTGCGCTGTTCCCACCGTCTCGCGCCTTGCCGCGCCGCGACGTTCCCCGAGATTTCCGTCCGACGAGCCCCGCCGTGACCGCCGACTACCGTTCCACCGTCTTCCTGCCCGAGACCGACTTTCCCATGCGCGCCGGCCTGCCCAAGAAGGAGCCGGAGCTGCTGGCGTTCTGGGCCAAGCTCGGCCTGTTCGAGCGCCTGCGGGCACAGAGCAAGGGCCGCGAGAAGTTCATCCTCCATGACGGCCCGCCCTATGCGAACGGTAACCTCCATATCGGGCATGCGCTGAACAAGATCCTTAAGGACGTAGTGACTCGCTCCCAGCAGATGCTGGGCAAGGACAGCCACTACGTCCCGGGCTGGGACTGCCACGGCCTGCCGATCGAGTGGAAGATCGAGGAAGAGTACCGGCTGAAGAACAAGGACAAGGACCAGGTCCCGATCAACGAGTTCCGCCAGCAATGCCGTGCCTTCGCCGAGCACTGGATCGGCGTGCAGCGCACCGAGTTCAAGCGGCTGGGCGTGATCGGCGACTGGGACAACCCCTACTCGACCATGGATTTCGAGGCCGAGGCGGTGATCGTCGGCGAGCTGGGCAAGTTCCTGATGAATGGCGGCCTCTACAAGGGCGCCAAGCCGGTGATGTGGTCGGTGGTCGAGAAGACCGCGCTCGCCGAGGCCGAGGT
>CAYTFW010000151.1:0-16182 GCA_964437145.1 uncultured Rhizobiaceae bacterium | reverse complement strand
AACGGGTGCAGGAGCGCCTGCAGCAGGATGTCAGCGAGAAGGCCTACAAGACGTGGCTAGAGCCCTTGCGGCTCAGTGAGGTTCGCGACGGCCGGCTGAGGCTGGCGACGCCCACGCGCTTCATGCGCGATTGGGTGGTCGGTCACTACCTCGATCGCATTCAGGCCTTGTGGACCAAAGAGAACCCGGAATTGCGTGTCGTCGAGATCATCGTGCAGCCCGCCGCCTCGGCCGGGCGCAAAGGACCCGAACTGGCCGACGCCCCCTCGGTCGAGCCGGGTCCGCTTCCGGCCGTGGCCAACGGCCACGCCGCCGGGCTGCCCATGCCGCGCACCGGCCCGCCCGTGTCGCGGTCGACCGAGCGCGTCTACGACGACCTGGTCGGCCAGCCCGATCCGCGCTTCTCCTTCGACAGTTTCGTCGTCGGCAAGCCCAACGAGTTCGCCTATGCCGCGGCGCGGCGCGTGGCTGAGACCGACGCGCCGACCTTCAACCCGCTGTTTCTCTACGGCGGCGTCGGCCTGGGCAAGACGCATCTGATGCACGCGATCTGGAGCGCCGTGCGCGGGCGCGACCAGCAGCGCCGCGTGCTGTACCTCTCGGCCGAGACCTTCGTGAACCGCTTCATCCAGGCGCTCAGGACCAAGAGCACGCAGGGCTTCAAGGAGCAGTTCCGCGGCGTCGACGTGCTGATGATCGACGACGTGCAGTTCATTTGCGGCAAGGACACCAGCCAGGAGGAGTTCTTCCACACCTTCAACGCGCTGGTCGACCAGAACCGTCAGATCGTGCTGTCGTCCGACAAGTCGCCGCAGGAGCTCGAGGGCCTGGAGGAGCGGGTCCGCTCGCGCCTCGCGCACGGCCTGGTCGCCGACATCCACGCCACGACCTACGAGCTGCGCCTGGGCATCCTGCAGAGCAAGGTCGAGCAGGCCGGCGTGCGCATCCCCGAGCGCGTGCTGGAGTTCCTCGCGCACAAGATCGCCACCAACGTGCGCGAGCTCGAGGGCGCGTTGAACCGCGTCATCGCGCACGCGACCCTGGTCGGGCGCGACACCACGCTGGAGACGGCGCAGGAAGTGCTGCACGACGTGCTGCGCGCCGCCGACCGGCGCGTGACGATCGAGGAGATCCAGCTGCGCGTCTCGCAGCACTACAACATCAAGGTCGCGGAGATGCACTCGCCCAGGCGTTCGCGTTCAGTGGCGCGACCGCGTCAGGTGGCGATGTATCTCGCCAAGCACCTCACCCAGGCCAGCCTGCCCTCGATCGGCCGCAAGTTCGGCAACCGCGACCATACCACCGTGATGCACGCGGTCAGGAAGATCGAGGAGTTGCGCGGCAGCGACAACACGATCAACGAGGACGTCGAGCTGCTGAAGCGCATGCTGCAGGGCTGACATCCGCACGTCGTCATCCCGAGCGCAGCGAGGGATCTCCTCGGGATGAGTGCCCGCTCGCTGGAGATCCCTCGCTGCGCTCGGGATGACGACCCAAGACAAAAAAGAAGGCCGTCGTTCCGGGGGGAGTTGGAACGACGGCCAATGCCTCTTGCGAGGCTAGAACGTGGCTTGGGGGAACCACGTTCGGGGGAGATACAAGCTTCAGATAGGAGCCCTAGGCGGTCGGTGCTAGGCCCAATTGGGGCGTTTCTGTGATATTTTAGTCACACCGACGTGAGGGTTATAGACGCAAGCGCGGCTTTCGAGCCGCTGAATCAGGCGCTTGCGCAAGACTCCGCAGACTCGACATTCATGGCCGCCGTCACCCGACTAAAAGTCGGTGACCTTGCCGTTGAATTGCCAGTCGCCGTAACGCGTCGGCTCAGGACCGAGCGGACCACCGATTTCGCGAACCTTCGCTGGCTTGGCCACCGACGAATTCTTCGCGCCATCCGCCGAGCCCGTCGCCGGTTTCGGCTTCGTGCACTCGACGCGATGTTCGACGAACGGCGTCGCGGGTTTGGAGTCGTCCGAAGCGTCCATGAAACAGCAATATGGCCCTGATCGTCGCGGGGGCAAGTCCTTGATCGGACGACGCCGTCCCTTATCTCTCTGGCGTCGCGCGACGGCTCCTCGGCGCGCGCGTGGAGGATCTGATGAACTTTTTCCGGACCGGCCTGCTGCTGGCGGCGCTGACCGCGCTGTTCCTGGTCGTCGGTCATGTGCTGGGCGGACAGCAGGGCATGATCATCGCCCTGGTCATGGCCGCGGGCATGAACCTCTTCGCCTATTGGTTCAGCGACAAGATGGTTCTGTCGATGAGCGGCGCGCGCGAGGTCTCGGCGCACGACGCGCCGGAGTTCCACGGTATCGTGGCCCAGCTCGCCGAGCGCGCGCAGCTGCCGATGCCGCGCGTCTACATCATCGACAGCGAGCAGCCCAACGCCTTCGCCACCGGCCGCAACCCCGAGAACGCCGCCGTCGCGGCGACCACCGGCCTGCTCAACCAGCTGAGCCGCGAGGAGGTCGCCGGCGTGATGGCGCACGAGCTGGCGCACGTGAAGCATCGCGACATGCTGACCATGTCGATCGCCGCGACGATCTCCGGCGCCATCGGCATGCTGGGCAGCCTGTTCATGTTCTCGGGCATGTTCGGCGGCCGCTCGGAGGATCGCCCCAACCCGCTGGCGGCGATCGCGCTGATGATCCTGGCGCCGCTGGGCGCCACGCTGGTGCAGATGGGCATCAGCCGCAGCCGCGAGTACGAAGCCGATCGCCTCGGCGCGGAGATCTGCGGCAACCCGCTGTGGCTCGCCTCGGCCCTGGCGCGCATCGAGAACAACGTGCGCGGCGGCGTGCCGAACTACCAGGCCGAGCGCAATCCGGCGACGGCGCATATGTACATCGCCAATCCGCTGTCGGGCGGCGGCCTGCGCAGCCTGTTCTCAACGCACCCCGCGATGGAGGACCGCATCGCGCGCCTGGAGGCGATGGCGCAGAGCTACGGCCCGGTGTCCGGCGGCTACGCACCGGCCGCTTCGTCCTCGCCCTGGGGGGCGCCGCAGCGGCCGCGTCAGCGCGGCCCCTGGGGCTAAGCCGGAACGAACTGGCCCTTGCCGCTCTCGTCGCGGCGAAGGGCCAGGATGGTGTCGTGCCATTGCTTGAGCGAGGGCCGATGGCCGATCGACACGATCGTCGTATCGGGCAGGCGCTCGCGTAGCAGCCCGTACAACAGCTTCTCGACATCCTCGTCGACTGACGCCGTCGCCTCGTCGAGGAACAGCCAGTCCGGCTTGTAGAGCAACGCCCGCGCGATCGCGAGGCGCTGCTGTTCACCAGGCGACAACCGCTGGCCCCAATGGGCGACCTCGTCGAGCCTGTCCTCAAGATGCCCCAGCCGCACCGCCCTTAGCGCGTCGCGGACGGCATCATCATCGGCCGCCGTCGCCGGATCAGGATACCGCACGGTGTCACGCAGCGAGGCGATCGGCAAATAGGCCTTCTGCGGCAGGAAGAGCGAACGCCCTGCCTCCGGAACACGGACCTTGCCGGAACCGAACGGCCAGATGCCGGCCAACGCGCGAAACAACGTGCTCTTGCCCGAGCCCGATGGGCCCATCACCAGCGTGCGGGTGTTGGGCGCGAATGACAGATCGACGTTCTCGACCAGCTTGCGGCCATCGGGCAGAGCCAAGGTGAGACTCTCGGCGGCGATTCCCGCCGTCTTGTCGACGACGAGCATCGGGCCGCCGGACGCCGCCGCGGCGGCTGTGACGGCTTCGTTGAAGCCGCGCAGACGATGCATTTGGGCGCGCCATTCCGCCAGCAACCGATAGTAGCTGATGAAGTACGACAGCGAGCGCTGCACCTGGCTGAACGCCGACGCGATCTGAACCAGCACGCCCAGAGTGATGGCGCCGGCGAAGTAGCGTGGACCAGCGACAAAGTACGGGAAGATCGTGGCCAACTGCGTATAAGTCGCGGAATACGCGGCCAATCTGGTTCGCACCTTGATAACCGACCA
Source organism: uncultured Rhizobiaceae bacterium (assembly GCA_964437145.1). GTDB lineage: Bacteria > Pseudomonadota > Alphaproteobacteria > Reyranellales > Reyranellaceae > JAFAZJ01. The sequence goes on along the minus strand of CAYTFW010000151.1, from coordinate 12,216 downwards.
CCAAACGTCGAGCACGTGGCCGAAGCGCTCACGCAACGCCGGCTCCTCATGGCGCTCGCCGTTGTACAACGCGATCGCCTCGGCGTTCTCGCGGGTACGCACCAGCTCGAAGCGGAAGTCGGCCTCGACCTTCTCCTTGCGGAAGTTCAGCGGGATCAACGGCCGTCCGACAAGGTGTGCCAACCCGGTGCCGACAAACGCGTAAATGATCGCGGCCCACACCATGTAGGCGGGAATGGTGACCGGGCTGCCGGCGAGCGCGAAGGTCAGCGGTCCGGACAACGTCCACAGTATGATCACGAAGGACACGAACGTGACGATGGCGCTCAGCAGGCCCAGCGTGAGGGTCACCGAGTTCTCGATGAAGGTACGGATATCGTCGGCGATACGCTGGTCGGGGTTGTCCGCGCTGCGCTCAAGCTCGACTCGGAAGAAGGCCCGGTGCGTGAACCACAGCGCAAGGTAGCGTCGTGTCATCCATCGGCGCCACCGTAGCTGCAGACCTTGCTGAACCAGGAACTCGAGAATCGACATCGCGATGAAAATGAAGGCCAGCAGCGCGAACACCTTCATCTCGCGGAAGAACACCGCCTCGTCCTTCTTCTCGAGCGAGGTGTAGAAGCGGCCATACCATTCGTTGAAGATGACCTCCAGCCACACGAGGCCGAGGGTCACAGCGATCACCAGGACCAGCAGGCTCAATGCCGACCAGCGCTCCTCCGACGTGAAGTATGGCCGCGCCAGGAAGATCAGATCGCGCACAAATTCTCTGGTTCGCTTCATGCCGGTGCTCCGGATACGGGAGGATCACTGTAGCCCACGGCGCGCGCGCGTACTAAGACCCGCGCCGATGACCGATCCGCAGACGGCCCCCGCCGACGATCCGCTGGCCGCGCGCCGCGTGGCGCTGTCGATTCTCGATCGCGTGCTGCGCGCGCGTCAGCCGTTCGACGACACGCTGACGGCGCACGGCGACTTCCTGCGCCTGGCGCCGCGCGACCGCGCCTTCGTGCGCCTGCTGGTGGCCACAACCTTGCGCCGGCTGGGCGAGATCGACGCGGCGCTCGGCCGTCTGATGGAAAAGCCGCTGGCGCCGCGCGCCCATCTTGTGCGCGGTGTGCTGCGCCTGGCGGTGGCGCAGCTCGCCTTCCTCGGCACGCCGGCGCACGCCGCCGTCGACACGGCCGTCGGTCTCGCCGCGACGTTGGAGAGCGGCGCCTACAAGGGCTTGGTCAACGCCGTGCTGCGCCGGGTGGCCCAGGAAGGCGATGGCCTTTGGGCGGGCGCGGATCGCTTGCGCCTCGACAGTCCGGCCTGGCTCTGGGACTCCTGGATCGCCGCCTATGGCGAGCCGGTGACGCGCGCGATCGCTGCGGCGCATCTCGTCGAGGCGCCGCTCGACATCACGCCCAAGGCCGAGCCCGCCCTATGGGCCGAACGTCTTCAGGCGGAGCTTCTGCCAACAGGCACGCTACGTCGCGCCGCCGGCGGCCGGATCGAGGAACTGCCGGGCTATGCCGAGGGCGCGTGGTGGGTGCAGGACGCCGCCGCCGCCCTGCCCGCGCGTCTGCTGGGCGATGTGGCCGCCCGCCATGTCGTCGATCTCTGCGCCGCGCCGGGCGGCAAGACCTTGCAGCTCGCCGCCGCCGGGGCGCGCGTCACCGCTGTCGATCTGTCGGCCAAGCGGCTCAAGCGCGTGGCGGAGAATCTCAAGCGCATCGGCCTGAGCGCCACGCTGGTGGCCGCCGACGGCGCGACATGGCGCCCGGACTCGCCGCCCGACGCGGTGCTGCTCGACGCGCCCTGCAGTGCCACGGGCACGCTGCGCCGCCATCCCGATATCGCCTGGCTGAAGAGCGAGACCGATGTCGCGCGGCTGGCGACGGTGCAGGCGACGCTGCTCGAGCGGGCGATCGCCATGGTGCGCCCGGGTGGGCTGGTCGTGTACGCGGTGTGCTCTCTGCAGCCGCAGGAAGGGCCCGCGCGCGTGACGGCGCATGTGAACGCCGGCATCGTCGAGCGCGTGCCATTGATGCCATCGGAGGTCGGGGGTCTCGCCGAGGCGATCACACCCGAAGGCGACCTGCGAACCCTTCCATCAATGTGGCCTGATCGGGCGGGCATGGACGGCTTCTTTGCCGCGCGTCTACGTCGATTGACCTGACGCCGCGACGGGACGGATCATTCGGCACATCATGCACGCACAGTGATCGGTGAATAAAAACAGAACACTATGCATGCCAATTGACTCAAGAGGAGAGATTCGTTACATACATGACGCCTGTATTTTCAGGCAGATACAAGATGGTTCACGCCATCCGCATAAAGAGTAGCGTTGAACACATACGAGCGTACCGAGCCCCTAATTTTCGGCTCGGGTATTTTGACGAACGGCATAGGAAAGAACTGATAGCACCGATGCACCAATCGCGGTCCACTTCCACAGACCGCGAGCGTTGAAATCCCCGGACCAGCGTCCCATTCGTCCCGGCGACTACCCATCGTCCGGCCGCGAGGGAAGTCTGTGCTCCACCCGGACCGCCCTCTCGACTCTCCTCTCGGGCGGCTGGCATGTGGCTGACAGGCAACGATGAATGGGACGTCTCCCGGGTTTCGACCACGTGTGCCAAGGCTTCTTTCCGCCCCGAATTCGATCCGCGACTGCGAGCGCGTGATCCCAGAGCTGCTTCGGATCGCGTGCCGACGCGGGACATATTTCCAGCCACCCTACAATGTCCCGCGTTGGCGCGCGGTCCGGGGCGCCACCGCCTCAGTGGCCCCACCGGTACCGCTCTGTTATAGGGACGCTGCTTTCGCGGTGAGGAGTTCCATGTCCAGCGCGCCCGCGCCCCGTGTCGCCACGGTGGCGCGCAAGACCAAGGAGACCGATATCGAGGTGTCGATGAACCTCGATGGCTCGGGCACATCGGATGTGCAAACCGGCATCGGCTTTCTCGACCACATGCTCGACCAGCTCGCCAAGCACGGCCTGTTCGACCTCAAGGTGCGCGCCAAGGGCGATCTGCATATCGACTTCCACCACACCACCGAGGATGTCGGCCTGGCCCTGGGCGAGGCGCTCAGCAAGGCGCTGGGCGACCGCAAGGGCATCCGCCGCTATGGCGCGGCCATCATCCCGATGGACGAGACGCGCACCGACGTGGCGCTCGACGCCTCGAACCGGCCCTACCTGATCTGGAAGGTGCAATTCTCGCGGCCCAAGCTGGGCGAGATGGACACCGAGCTGTTCAAGGAATGGTTCCAGGCCTTCGCCCAGATGGGCGGGCTGACGCTGCATGTCTGGAACCAGTACGGCGAGAACAACCACCATATCGTCGAGAGCTGCTTCAAGGGGCTGGCGCGCGCGCTGCGCCAGGCGGTCGAGATCGATCCGCGCGCGGCGCAGGCGGTGCCCTCGACCAAGGGCGTGCTCTGAAGCCCTGACATGCCCAGCGTCGCCATCGTCGATTACGGCTCCGGTAACCTGCGCTCCGCCGCCAAGGCCTTCGAACGCGCCGCCCGCGAGTCCGGCAGCGGCCACGACATCGTCGTGAGCGGCGATCCCAAGGTCGTCGAGCGCGCCGAGCGCATCGTGCTGCCCGGCGTCGGCGCCTTCGCCGATTGCCGCGCCGGCCTCTACGCCGTTTCAGGGATGGTCGAGATCCTGCGGCGCGAGGTGATCGAGCGCGGCAAGCCGTTCCTCGGCATCTGCGTCGGCATGCAGCTGATGGCTACGCGCGGCGTCGAGTACGGCACGCATCCGGGCCTCGACTGGATACCGGGCGAGGTGGTGCGCATCGCGCCCGCCGATCGCCACCTGAAGATCCCGCATATGGGCTGGAACGAGCTCGTCGATCTCGCCACGGCGCATCCGCTGCTCGCCGGTATCGCCCCTGGAGATCACGCCTATTTCGTGCACTCCTACGAGCTGCGCGCGGCGAAGCCCGAGACGGTGCTGGCGCGCACCGACTATGGCGGCAAGCTCACCGCGATGGTCGGTCGCGACAACATGGCGGGCACGCAGTTCCACCCCGAGAAGAGCCAGCGCACCGGCCTCACGCTGATCGCCAATTTCCTGCGTTGGAAACCCTGAGCGGCGGCGATCAGACGAGGCCTTCGGCGACCAGGCTCTCGGCGGTGGCGACGATGGCGTCGTCGTTGGATCGCGGCGCCCAGCCGAGCATCGTCTTCGCCTTGGCCGCCGAGACCGGCCGTTCCTTGCCGAGCTCGAACAGCCGCTCGCGCACCACGGGATCGAACAACGCGAGCCCGCGCAGCAGCCAGTCGGGCAAGCCACGCGTTGGCACACGTTTGGCCAGCGCCGGCAGCCGCGTCTTGAGCGCCCGGGCGATGTCGCTCATCCAATAGAAGTCGCCGGCGCCGAGAAAGCGCTCGCCGGCGGCGCGCGGCTCGAGCATGGCGCGATAATGGAGATCGGCGATATCGCGGACGTCGACCAACGGCCAGCCGAAGCGGGGAAGACCGGGCAGCGAGCCGTCGAGCAGCTTCTTCACGATGTCGATCGACGCGGAGTAGTCGCGGCCGAGCACTGGGCCCAGCACAGCGCCGGGGTTGACCGTCGTCAGCTCGAGCCCGCCGCCATGCTCCTTGATCCAGGCCCAGGCCGCGCGTTCGGCGATGGTCTTGGAGCGCTCGTAGGCCGAGGTATCGGCGCGGTTGGTCTCGTCCGACCAGTCCGCCTCGGTGAACGGCGTGGCGCGGCCGCCATGGCCATAGGCGATCGCCGCCGTCGACGCCGTCATGACCACGCGCTTCACGCCCGCTTGCCGCGCCGCGGCCAAGACTCGAAGCGCGCCGTCGCGCGCCGGCCGCACCAGCTCCGCGTCATCCTTGGGATTGCGCGAGGGCAGCGGCGAGGCGACGTGCTGGACGAAATCGCAGCCCGCGACGGCCTCGGCCCAGCCGCCATCGGCGTTGAGATCGGCGGCGACGAATGTCAGCTTGTCGCCCGGCGTCGAGATCTTCGACAGCGTGCGCCGCACCTCGTCCTGCCGCGACAGCGAGCGGACCGTGGTGCGGACGTGCCAGCCTTCCGCGATCAGCCGAGCGATGCAGAACCCCGCGATGTATCCCGACCCGCCGGTCACCAGCACAAGTCCACGATCGGCCATGCTCGATCCCCTATGGCTATCGGGCCGTCTATGACACATTGTACATAATATGTCTAATTCGTCAGAATCGTCGAATCGCCGCATCCTCGACGCGGCCAAGACACTGTTCGCCCAGTACGGCTTCCAGCGCACCGGCATGACCGACATCGCCAAGGCGGCCGGCATGTCGCGGCCCGCCCTCTACCTGCGCTTCGACGGCAAGCCGGCGGTGTTCCGGGCGCTGGCCGAGAGCATCAAGGATGACGCGCTCGCGGCGGCGGCGGCCGCCTGGGACGAGGCGCGGGGGCTGGCCGACAACCTCGCCGCCATCATCCTGGCCAAGGACCTGCCGCTGTTCCGCCTGTTGCACGCCTCGCCGCACGGCGCCGACCTGATGGCGGTCGACGCCGAGCTCACGGCGGCGATCGCCACCGAGCTGGATGTCGGCTTCGCCGCGATCCTGACCGGGCGGCTGGCGGCGCTGGAGGCGACCGGCGCCGTGGCGCTATCCGAGCTGGGCGGCCCCGCGACCTTCGCCCGCACCTTGGCGATGGCGGCGGCGGGGTTGAAGGACCACGCGGCGGACGAACCCGCCTACATCGAGGCCGTCACCTGGCTGTGCCGTCTGGCGGCGCGGGCCGCCTCGATCAGCGCCGCAGGCTGTCGATAAAGGCCGGCGGGCTGTTGCGCTCGACGCAGGACGGCAGGCGTTTGGGATCGGCGTGCAGGGTGAAGAAGTCGACCAGGCGGGCGGCGCAATTGCCGTGCACCGCCGTGGCGTGACCCAGCGCGCGGAACTCGATGTGCCGGGCATTGTCGAGGTAGCGCATCTGGTCGACCGCCCAGGCGGGCGGCGTCAACCAGTCGTAGGCGCCGCTCAGCAGCAAGGTCGGGATGGCGCTGCGCACCGGCTGGCGCTGCGCCGCCGGCGCCGACGGCACGCGCCACACCGGACAGGTGTCGGGCGCGGTGTTGAGCTTGGGCACCAGGCCGTAGATGCCGTTGGCCTCGATGGCGCGCCGGCGCGTCTCGGGATTGATCAGCAGGCTGTTCTCGCGGCACTCCACGGCGTTGTACAGCCCGGCCATTTCAGGCGGCCCGTCATCGGCCAGACCGCCCTCGCTCTCCTCGAGGTCGGTGGCGTAGAAGGTCAGCGGCACGTAGTCGCCGCGGATCGTGCGGTCGATGACATAGGGTAGCCGGCCGATCTCGGTGCCGCCCAGCCGCATCATGTGCAGCAGGGTCAGCAGCACCTTGCCGCCGGTCATCGCCACCTCGCCCTTGCCGTCGGTGAGGTTGAGCTTCAGCGTCACCGGATCGGCCTCCATGCGCTCGATCAGGCCTTCCAGCCGCGCGCGCAGATGGGGATGGCGTCGGCCGCAGCGCGCGTCGGCGGCGCAATCGGCGTAGAGCCGCTCGAAGACGCCGCGCACGATATCGGCTTCACCGTCGTCGGCGACGATATGCGGCGGATAGACCGCATCGAGCACCGCCGAGCGCACCAAGGTCGGGTGCCGGCGCATCACCTCCAGCGCCCAGCGCGTGCCGTAGCTGACGCCGTGCAGGTTGACCTGACGCAGTCCCAGCGCCTGCGCCAGATCGGCGACATCGTCGGCCAGGCTGAGCGTGTTGTACTGCGCCAGGTCGACGCCCGAGGCGGTGATGCGCTGGGCGCAGCGCGCCATCGCCGCGCGCTCGCGCTCGATCGCCTCGGCGGGCCGGCCGACCCGCGTCAGGAAGGAGCGCTGGACGTCGAGATCCTCGCAGCGCAGCTCCGGCTCCGACAGCTTGGCGCCGCGCTGGCCGATGATGATGTAATCGCGCCGCCGCCTGAGCTCGACGGTGCTGTTCCACCAGTCGCCATCGTTCATCGCGTCGCCGCCCGGCTCTGATGCCGAGAGCGGCGAGTCGCCGGGGCCGCCGGACAGATGCACGACGGGATCGGCCGCCGGCGCCGAGCTGCGCGCCTTGAGGATCGCCACCGGCAGGCGGATCAGGCGGCTTGACTCGAGCCGGCGGTTCTCGCGCACCGTCAGCATCAGGCAGCGCGCCTGCTCGCCGCGCGGCGGCTTGAACCAGCAGGGCTTTTCCTCGATCCGCGGCACGCCTTGCGCCGGCGCCGCGAGCGCCAGTAGGGCGAACAGCAGGAAGCTGACGCGAATGACATGGTTTGACATGGTCAGACGAACCACGATTGCCGCAACGGTCGCCCCCAACCGGGTCTGAGTGTACGCGACCGCCGCCCCTCAGGCTATTTCCGCCCCTGGCCGGGCTCGCACAAATCCGGCTCACGGGTGGGCGAGCAGGACATGGTTGTATATGCACCTGTTGCCGGCCAGATTGCCGGCGCCGGGCGGGACGCCCCGAGGAGTTTCCTGTAGATGAGCACGCAGCAGCGCAACTTCTGGATCGCCGTGGCCTGCGGCGGCTTGATCCTCAGCATCGGCCTGGGCGCCCGCCAAAGCTTCGGCATCTTCCAAAAGCCGATCGCCCAGGAGCTGCAGGTCGGCCGCGAGCTGTGGTCCTTCGCCAACGCGCTGGCCGCCCTGCTGATGGGCGTGTTCTCGCCCTTCGTCGGCGGCCTGGCCGACCGTTTCGGTACCGCCAAGGTGGTGGCCGCCGGCGCGGCGGTAAACGTCCTCGGCCTGTTCATCATTTCCACTGCCACCGGCGGCGTGGCGCTGATCGCCGGCAACATCCTCTCGGGCATCGGCATCGCCGCCGCCAGCTTCCCCACCATCCTGGCGGCCGTCGGCCGCATGACGCCGCCCGACAAGCGCTCGCTGGCGATGGGCATCGCCACCGCCGGCGGCTCCATCGGCCAGTTCGCCATCGTGCCCTTCGCCTCGATCCTGCAGGACCGTTACAATGACTGGCACTTCACGCTCTTCGTGCTGACCCTGATCTCGCTGGCGATGATCCCGCTGGCCTGGGCGCTGCGCGGGCCCAAGACGGCGCCCGCCGCCGCCGGCGCGCCACGCAAGCAGTCGGCGCGCGAGGCGCTCTCCGAAGCCTTCGGCATGCGCGCTTTCTGGCTGCTGACCATCGGCTACTTCGTCTGCGGCTTCCACGTCACCTTCGTGGGCCTGCATCTGCCGCCCTACATCGCCGACAAGGGCGTCGGGCTCGAGCTGTTCGGGAAGGCGATCTCGCCCGCGGAGCTGGGTGGCTGGGCGATCGGCCTGGTCGGCCTGTTCAACATCGCCGGCACCATCCTGTGGGGCTGGCTGGGCGGCAAGTACCCGCGTAAGGACATGCTGGCGCTGCTCTACTTCCTGCGCTCGCTCTCCTTCATCGTCTTCCTCATTCTGCCGCTGTCGGGCGCCTCGGTGCTGATCTTCGCCGCCACCCTGGGCTTCCTGTGGCTGGGCACCGTCGCGCTGACCAACGGGCTGGTGATGTACATCTACGGCCCGGCCAACGCCGCGATGCTCTCGGGCGTCGTCTTCATGAGCCACCAGGTTGGCAGCTTCGTCGGCGGCTGGGGCGGCGGCCGGCTGTTCGACCTCACCGGAAACTACGACCTGATGTGGTGGATCTCGATCGGGCTGGGGCTCACGGCGGCGGCGCTGAACTGGCCGATCCGTGAGCAGCCGGTGGCCCGCGATCTTGCCCCGAAGCCGGCCTGAGCCCATAGTCGCGCCATGGATGCCAGTTCACCCGCCCCCGAGTCTTCGAACCGCGCGCTGCTGATCGCGCTGGGCGCGCCGATGCTCGGCGTCGCGGTGCTGGCAGCGTGGCTATGGGCCGAACGCGGCGCCTCGATCCTGCTCGATATCGGCTCGGTGTTCTGCTTCTGAGCGCCAACCGTCATCCCGAGCGCAGCGAGGGATCTTTTTGGCCGTTCAAGATTCCTCGCTGCGCTCGGAATGACGGGAAAGTCCCGACATCGTCAGCCACAGCGCGAAGGCGTCGCGATGCGCCGCCTCGGCGAAGCCAACATGCAGCTTGCCGGGCGAGGTCCAGCGCCCGCACCGTCCCGCCGACACGCGCCGCGCTTCGGCATCGATCTCGGCCACACGCGCGGGGGGCTGCATCGGCAGTGTGACGACATGCGCATAGGACGCCGCGCGCGCGGCCTTGCGAGCGGCGGGCGCGCGGCGGGCCATCACAGGATGTACTTGCTGAGATCGGCGTTCTTGGCCAGCGCGCTCACCCGCTCACGCACATAGGCGGCGTCGATCGTCACGCTCTCGCCGCCGCGATCCGAGGCGGTGAAGCTGATCTCCTCCAGCAGCTTCTCCAGCACCGTGTGCAATCGGCGCGCGCCGATGTTCTCCAGCGAGGCGTTGATCTCCGCCGCCAGCCGCGCCAGCTCGTCGATGGCGTCGTCGGCGAAGTCGAGCGACACCTTTTCGGTGCCCATCAGCGCCTTGTATTGCTTCAGCAGGCTGGCCTCGGGCTCGACCAGGATGCGGCGGAAATCCGCCTGCGTCAGGCCCTGCAAGGTCACGCGGATCGGCACGCGGCCCTGCAGCTCGGGCAGCAGGTCCGAGGGCTTGGCAAGATGGAAGGCGCCGGAGCAGATGAACAGGATGTGGTCGGTTTTCAGCGGCCCGTGCTTGGTGTTGACCGTGGTGCCCTCGATCAACGGCAGCAGGTCGCGCTGCACGCCCTCGCGGCTCACGTCACCGCCGCCGCGATACTCCGAACGGGCGCAGATCTTGTCGATCTCGTCGATGAAGACGATGCCGTTCTGCTCGGCGGCGTCCCTGGCCTCGCGGATCACGCGCTCCTGGTCGAGCAGCTTGTCGCTCTCCTCGCGCGTCAGCAGCTCCATGGCGTCTTTCACCGTCAGGGTGCGCTTCTTGGTGCGGCCGCCGCCCAGCGCCTTGCCCAGCATGTCGCCGATATTGACCATGCCCACCGAGCCGCCCGGTACGCCGGGAATCTCGAAAGTCGCCGGCCCGCCGGTATCGGCGACCTCGACATCGACCTCGCGATCGTTCAGCTCGCCGTCGCGGATCTTGTGGCGGAAGCGCAGCTTGGTCTCGCTGCTGGCGCTATTGCCGACCAGCGCCTCGACGACGCGCTCCTCGGCCGCCAGCTCGGCCTTGGCCTGCACGTCCTTGCGCAGCCGCTCGCGCGTCATGGCGATGGACACTTCCATCAGGTCGCGCGCGATCTGTTCGACGTCGCGGCCGACATAACCGACCTCGGTGAACTTGGTCGCCTCGACCTTGAGGAACGGTGCCTCGGCCAGCTTCGCCAGCCGTCGCGCGATCTCGGTCTTGCCGCAGCCGGTCGGCCCGATCATCAGGATGTTCTTGGGTAGCACCTCCTCGCGCAGCCCCTCGGGCAGCTGCTGGCGCCGCCAGCGATTGCGCAGCGCGATCGCGACGGCGCGCTTGGCGTCGTTCTGGCCGACGATGTGCCGGTCCAGCTCGGAGACGATCTCACGGGGGGAAAATTCAGCCATGTCGCCCTCCTCGAGGCGCGATGCGCAGCGCGGGCACCCCTCAGGCGCGCCTTCGCCGCTCCAGTCGAAACAAGCCTAGAGCTTTTCGACGATCACGTTGGTGTTGGTGTAGACGCAGATGTCGGCGGCGATCTTCATCGCCTTGCGCGCCACCGCCTCGGCGTCGAGCCCGTCGACGTCGATCAGCGCGCGCGCCGCGGCCAGCGCGTAGTTGCCGCCCGAGCCGATGCCGATCAGCCCGTCCTCGGGCTCCAGCACGTCGCCGGTGCCGGTCAGCACCAGAGATACCGACTTGTCGGCCACCGCCATCATCGCCTCCAAGCGGCGCAGGTAGCGGTCGGTGCGCCAATCCTTGGCCAGCTCGACGCAAGCCCGGGTGAGCTGGCCGGGATGCTGCTCCAGCTTGGCCTCCAGCCGCTCGAACAGCGTGAAGGCGTCGGCGGTCGCGCCGGCGAAACCGCCGACGATCTGGCCGTTGCCGATGCGCCGCACCTTGCGCGCGTTGGACTTGATCACGGTCTGGCCGAGGCTGACTTGCCCATCGCCGGCCAGCACCACGCCACCATTCTTGCGCACGCACAGGATCGTGGTGCCGTGCCACACCGGGGACTGGGAGGGGTCGCTCATGGCTGCCTAGATAAGCATGAGTGTGGCAGACTCCAAGTCCTGTCGAACAACGGACCCTCCCAATGAACCGCGTCCTCGCCCATACCGGCGCCACCTACCCCATCATCCAGGCGCCGATGGGCTGGATCGCACGCAGCCAGCTCGCCAGCGCCGTCAGCAATGCCGGCGGCCTGGGCGTCATCGAGACCTCGAGCGGCGAGACCGAGGCCTGCCTGGAGGAGATCCGCCGCATGAAAGGGCTCACCGACAAGCCCTTCGGCGTGAACCTGCCGCTGCTCTTCCTGCGCGACGCCAAGATGATCGACATGGTGTGCGAGAGCGACGTGCGCTTCGTCAGCACCTCCGCCGGCTCACCCGGCAAGCTGCTGGGACCGCTGAAGGCCGCCGGCAAGATCGTCTACCACGTGGTGCCGACCCTCTCGGCGGCGCTGAAGGCGGCCGAGGCCGGCGTCGACGGGCTGATCTGCGAGGGCGGCGAAGGCGGTGGCTTCAAGAACCCCGACGATGTCTCGACCCTGGTGCTGCTGCAGGCGGTGCGGGAGAAGGTCGACCTGCCGCTGATCGCCGCCGGCGGCATCTGCGACGGGCGCGGCATGGCGGCCGCCTTTGCACTCGGCGCCGAGGGCATCCAGATGGGCACGCGCTTCGTCAGCTCGGCCGAAAGCCCAGTGCACGCCAACTACAAGCGCGCGATCCTCGAGTCGGCCGACACCGGCACCGTGATGCTCAACCGCTCGGGCACGCCCTGCGTGCGCGCGCTGAAGACCGAGACCTCGAAGGCGATCTACAAGGCCGGCGTGATGGACCGCTCGACCTTGGGCAGCGTGAAGAACCTGTACTTCGGCGGCGACATGGAATGCTCCATCGCGCTCGCCGGCCAGACCGCCGGCCTGATCCACGAGGTGTTGCCGGTGGCAGAGATCATCCAGCGCACCGTCGAGGGTTTCCACGCCATCCGCCTGAAGCAGGCCGAACGCTCGCAGGCTGGCGCGTTCTGAACCACATCTGTCATCCCGAGCGCAGCGAGGGTGTGGATTCACGTTTGAAGTGCAACAGGTG
>CAYTFW010000150.1:0-16185 GCA_964437145.1 uncultured Rhizobiaceae bacterium | reverse complement strand
GGGGCCTGGTGCTGCTGCCGGCGATCGCCGCCTCGTTCTGGACGCGCGACGTGCCGTCGATGGCGCTGGTAGCCGCGCCGATCGCGCTGTTCTCCAGCTATGTCGGTCTGCTGGTCTCGTTCCACAGCGACCTGCCGTCCGGCCCCTCGATCGTGCTGACGGCGGCCGCCTGCTACATCGCCTCGCTGCTGCTGGGCGCGCGTGATTCAGTCCGTCAACGCCTCTCGCGTCCGGCCCACCTGCACGGCTAATCTCCAGGCATGGAGATCAAGGCGGCCCAGGCCGAAGCCTTCCTGCGGGGATACGCCAAGAAGCCCGACGCGGCGCTGCGGGCCGTGCTGCTCTACGGCTCCGACGACGGGCTGGTGGCCGAGCGCGGCAAGGCACTCGCCCTTAGTGTGTGCCCCGATCTCGCCGATCCGTTCCGAGTCGTCGATATCGGCGGCGACGCGCTGAAGCAGGATCCGGCGCGGCTGGCCGACGAGTTCCAGTCGATGTCGCTGATGGGCGGCCGCCGGGTCGTGCGCGTGCGGCCCGCCGGCGAGGAGTGCCTCGCCGCCGTCGAGGCGCTGTTCGAGGCCAAGGCCGGCGACGCGCTGGTTGTGATCGAGGCCGGCAACCTCGCGCCGGCGTCGGGCCTGCGCAAAGCCGTCACCAACAGCGAGTCAGGCGCCGCCATCGGCTGTTATCCCGACACCGAGGACGCGTTGGGCGGGCTGGTCGAGCGCGTGCTGGGCGAGTTCGGCCTGCGCGCCGATCCCGAGACGCAGGAGTATCTCGTCGACAATCTCGGCGGCGATCGCGCGCTGTCGCGCTCCGAGCTGGAGAAGCTGGCGCTCTACAAGGGCCCGGCCGGCGAAGGCGCGTCGGCCGAGGCGCGCACCATCAGCCTCGACGAAGCGATGGCGGTGATCGGCGACACCGCCGCCATCGGCCTCGACGACGTGGTCGACCGCACCTTCGACGGCGACTACGCTGGCATGGACCGAGCGCTCGACCGCGTCATCGGCGAAGGCGTGAAGGCGCCGCAGATCGTGCGCGCCGTGCAACGCCATGCCGACATGCTGCACCGCCTCGGTGCCGCCGGCAGCGGCATCGACGGCGCCTACGCGCGCATCTTCCCGCGTCCGCATTTCAGCCGCCGCAACACGATCCTGCGCCAGGCGCGAATGTGGCCCGACACGCGCATGGCCGACGCGCTGGGCCTGATCCTCGAAGCCGACATGCACACCAAGACCACCGGCTTCCCCGACGAGGCGATCGCAAGGCGGCTGTGCCTACGGCTGGCGCAAGCGGCGCGCGGGTTACAGCGCAGGCGGGCGTAGCGCACGCCTTCGAGCGGAGCGTCGCGCACGACCTCGCCGCTAATCGCGCACCGGTTCGACCGACAGCGGATCGTCTACATCGGCGCGCACAAATTCGCTCTTGCCGGGCGTGATGGTCATCAATGTCACGCCATTCGGGTAGTGGAAGCGATGCCAGTCGCCCTGGCGCACGATGGCGAGCTTTCCAGCGTCGACGTGCAGTGATTGCGCGCCGCTGGCGCCGACGACCTGAAGCGTCGCCTCGCCGTCGACGACGTAGACCAGCTCATCGCCATCGGGATGCCGCTCCCAAGCGCCCTTGCCGGCGGACTTGCTCACAAAGACCGTCGCGTCGCGATAGGTGGTCACGCCGGCCGAGGAGCCTTTGCGCTCTTCTCGCGTCGACATCGGCGTTCGCCCGCGAAACATCGTCAGCTTTGCGAGTTCGGCGGTGAGATCGAGAAGGACGGTCACGAGAGGTACACTCCGCGCGCTGTATTGCCAGAGGTCAAAGACTCTAGGCCCGCGGGTGTTGCGATTTGATGTCTATGTCCTCCAATCGACGTCCTTACTCACCGGGATCAGCACCCGAGCTTGCGCGCCAGATCGATGATGTCGGTCGCGGAATCGGCGGCGAGGTCCGTTGTCTGGCCAGGGCCGTGCTCGGTGGGACGCGGCCGGAAGGCGGCGCGCGGGTGGCAGCGCCGGCGGGCGAAGCGCCCGTCCGCCGTAGGTTGGCCGCATTCGCGGCCTTTATGGTAGCTTATGTCGATGAACGCCCGACTGCGTGACGCCCTACGCGAAGCCGAGAGCCTTCCGGAGGACCGGCAGGAAGCCCTTGCCGATCGCCTGCTCGCCGACATTCGCCGGATTCGCGAGATCGAAGCCGCCCTGGCGGAAGGCGAGCGGTCATTGCGCGAATCGGGGCCCATTCCAGCGGAAGAGGTCTTCGAGCGCCTGATCAGGAAGTATGGCGGCTGAGGTTGTCTTCGCGCCGTCGGCCGATGGTGACCTCGACTCCATCGCCGGGTACATCGCTCAAGACAATCCGCGCGCCGCTGTCGCGCTCATCCAGGAACTGCGGGCGCGCTGCCTGTCCTTGAAGGACTTTCCACTACGCGGTCGGCGGGTCAGCGCCGAACATCGCGCGCTAGTCGCCTCACCCTATCTCATCTTCTATCGCGTTCAGGGCGACACGGTTGTGATCGTCAGGATATTGCATGGCGCACAGGACGTTGATCGGTACTTTCCCGTCTCCGAATGAATCAACACCCCAGCTTGCGCGCCAGGTCGACGATGTCGGTCGCGGCAATGTCGACCACCGCGGGATCGGCCGCGAGGTCGGTCGTCTGGCTGGGGCCGTGCTCGGTCGGGCGCGGCCACATGGCGGTGCGCAGGCCCTGCGCCTTGGCGGCCTTCAGGTCGTTGTTGTGCGCGGCGCACATCAGCACCTCGTGCGGCATCAGGTTGAGCAGCTCGCAGGAGCCGAGATAGGCGCGCGGCGTCGGCTTGTAGGCGCGCGTCGCCTCGGCGCCGAGGACGCAATCCCACGGCAGGCCGGCGCGCTTGGCCATGTTGACGATCAACGCCACGTTGCCGTTCGAGCACGGCGCGATGATGTACTTGGTCTTCAGGAGCGTGAGCCCCTGCACCGAGTCGGGCCACGGATCGAGGCGGTGCCAGACCTTGTTCATGTGCTCGATGTCGGCGCCCGAGAGGCCCTTGATGCCGAAACGGTCGAGCAGGACGTACAGGCTCTCGCGGTGCAGGGTGTCGAGCTGCGTGAACGGCCGGCGGCCGGAGCGCACCTCCTCCATCGCCGGCTGGTACATCTTGCGCCAGGCGACCGAGAACTCCGTCCAGTCGACGCCGACGATGTTCTTCGACGCGCCGAAGGCCGAGAGATCCTTGATCAGGCTCGAACGCCAATCGACCACCGAGCCGAAGACGTCGAAGATGCAGGCCTTGATATCCGCGATCATGAGCGATCCTCCCGGCGGCAGTATGGCAGGCGAATCAGCCGTTCAGAAGAAGCGGTGCCGGCCACGCCGTGTCTGGTAGAGATGCATGATTGAACGAGGTACTCGTTGGGCCTTCCACCGACCAATCGATCCGGAGAATTGCCACCGGGCGTCCACAGGGCGAACTGGGAAGAAGTCGCGCAGGTCTTCGGCCAAGGCGACCAAGCCCGGCGTCATGCCCTGATCAAGCTTCGGTTCCTACACGACCTCGCGACAACAACCGGCTGCGTGGCTCGTTTCTTGGTCTTTGGAAGCTTCGTCTCGGGTAAACCAGCACCGCGTGATGTCGATGTCGTTCTTGTCATGACCGAGGCGTTTCGCGTCGAGGACACCCCCCGTGAGGCCAGAACGCTTTTCTCTCACGCCGACGCCGAGGCACGCTTCGCGGCGAGTGTCTTTTGGGTTCGCCAGGGTTCGCTGCGTCCGGACGAGATGGCGGAGTTCCTGGAGACGTGGCAAATTGGCCGGGATGGGCGCAGGCGAGGTCTGCTGGAGATCGTCGATGATCGCCGATGACACCGAGTTGGCCGTCGCGCGCGAACGCGTGGCGCGCCTTGAGAGGCTGCTGGAAACGCTTCGCAAGTCGGCGCGGCCCGAGGAGTGGGCGGCGCTCAGCTCGGGCTATCGGCTCGAGATCGAGCGCGCCCAGGGCGAAATCCTCGACTATCTGTCCCGGCCTGTCGCCGCATAGGGCAGGGCGTTCGTCAGGGCGTCGAGGTCGGCGGCCGTGCGCGCGGTGCCGAAGACGTAGCGGTCGGGGCGCAGGATCAGCGCGGCGCGGTCGTGCGCGGCGAGCCAGGCCTCGATCACCGGGCCGCAATCGTCGATGACCACGACATCGCGCTCGTGCCAGCGCCGCCGCGTGTCGGCCGTCACCGCGCCCAGCGCGCGCGCCGCGCCGATCACCGCGAAGCGCCAGCCGATCGCCTCGTCGAGCAGGCTTCCATCGGGCAGGCGCGGCTGCGGGAAGATCACGCCGACCGGCGGCGGCGCGTCCTGGCGCGCGCCGGGGCCGAGTTGCGGCTGCGGGAAGTCGAAGATCTCCGCGCCCTGCTCGCGGAAATGCCGGTCGCGCGCGGCGGCGCCGCGCTTGTCGGTGGCCTGGATGACGCCGCCGAGATAGACCGCGAGCTCGATGAAGGCGCGCACATGCGCGATGCGCTCGGCGCCATAGGTGTCGAGCAGCGAGTCGGGCGCCACATGCCGCAGCACCGCGTCGAGCTTCCACGCCAGGTTGGCGGCGTCGCGCAAACCCGCGCACATGCCCTGGCCAAGGAACGGCGGCGTCTGGTGGCAGGCATCGCCGGCCAGCAGCAGGCGCCGCTTGCGCCATTGCCGCGCGATCGTCGCGTGGAAGGTGTAGACCGCCGCGCGCTCGACCACGGCGTCCTCGGGCTTGATCCAGCGCGCCAGCAGCGGCCAGAATTTCTCCGGCTTGATCACGACCAGCGGATCCTCGCCCGGCATCATCATGATCTCCCAGCGCCGTCGCCGGCCGCCGATATGGACAATGGTCATCGGCCGCGACGGATCGCAGAGCTGCATGGTGTGATCCGGCAGCGCCTGGGCGCGCGGCGAGGCGGGATCGACCAGCAGGTCGAGCACCAGCCAGGGCTGATGCAGGCCGAGATCCTCGCTGTCGACGCCCATATGGCGGCGGATCAGCGAGCGCGCGCCGTCACAGCCCACGACATAGCGCGCCTGGTGCGTCACGCCGCGCGTGCGCAACGGCGCGCCGGCCGACAGCCGCACATGGTCGGCGTGCTCGTCGATGCGCACCACCTCGTGGCCGAGCGCGACGGTGACGTTGGGCATATTGGCGACGCCCTCGCGCAGCGCCGCGTCCAGGCGGGGCTGATGGAAGTACCAGTTGTTGACCCAGCCCTGCGGCCCGACGCCCTCCAGGCCGCGGCGCTCCATCAAGGTCTCGCCGTCGGCGTTGATAAAGCGCATGCCCTTGCTCGACGGCCGCGCCACGCCGAGCACCGCCTCGGCCAGCCCGGCGGTCTGGAAGATGCGCATCGCCTCGCCGTCGAAATGCACGGCGCGCGGCAGGGGATGGACCTCGGGGTCGCGCTCCAGCACCAGCACCGAGCGGCCGGCGCGGCCCAGCAGATTGGCGAGCAGCGCGCCGGTCGGGCCGAAGCCGACGATGGCGACGTCGTGGAGATAATCGGGATCGGTCGGCAGCATGCCCCGGATTCTAATGCGCCGCCGCCGGCCGCGCACCTGCGGCAATGAGCGCGCGTTCGCGCGCCGTGGCCATATCGTAGGCGCGGTGCATCATGATGCGCTGCGCGTTCAGCCCGCCGCCGGCCTGCAGCGCCACGACCTGGTGCCAGCCGCCATAGGCGTCGGCGGTCATGTCGCGGATCAAATTGTAGACGCGCATGCGGGTCTCGACATCGACGTCGGGCTTGGTGTGGAGGTACTTGCGCAGCAGGTCGCCCGTCGTGCCGCTGCGCAGATCGGCCTCCAGTGGCAGGGTCAGCACCAACCCGCCGCCGAGATCGTGCAGGCCGCGCACGGCGGCGTGGAAATTGGCGGCGTAGTGATACTTCGCGACGTTGATGGCGAGGATGTTGGGATGGACCATGCCCGAGGGTGTGGTCTGGAAATGCCGGCAGGCGTAGTCGAGCGACATGCGCAGGGTCTCGGCATAGGCGATCAGCTCGGAGATGGTGTTCTGCGCCACCGGGTCGCGCTCCTTGCCCTGCTGCTCGGTGACCAGCTGGGCCAGCCCGACGAAGATCTCCGACATCTTCACCGCCTCGACCACGCTGCCGGTGCGCTCCCACAGGCCGAGCGACTGGGCGAAGACGGTGGCCAGCGGCACCTCGCCGGCGAGGAACACGCGCTCCCACGGCACGAACACATCGTCGAAGACGACGAAGCCCTCGGGCATGGAGTGATGCGCCGACGCGGGATAGTCGAAGGCGTTGAGCTCGCTCGACGCGAAGCTGCGGTTGATGATCTTCACGCCCTTGGCATTGACCGGCACCGAGAACGACACGGCGTAATCCGTCTCGTCCTGCCGCATGCCCTTGGTCGGCATCACCACCAGCTCGTGGATCAGCGAGGCGGCGGTGATGTGCAGCTTGGCGCCGCGCACGACGATGCCGTCGTTGCGCCGCTCGACGATGCGCACGTAGAGGTCCGGATCGTCCTGCTCGTGCGCGCGGCGCTTGCGATCGCCCTTGGCGTCGGTGATCACCTCGGCGGCGCGCAGATCGTTGTCGCGCGCCTGACGGTACATGGTCTCGATGTTGGCGGCGTATTGCGGGTTCACCTTGCGCACCTGCTCGACCACGCTCATCAGCGCCATGTAGACGCTCGACACGCCGCCGACGATCGACAGCTCGCGCATCATGGCGATGCGCGACCACAGATCCTGCTCGCTCCGGGGGATCTGGAAGATGCGATGCGCCGTGCTGCCGTCCTCGGCCGTGTATGTCATGCGCGCCCGGCGCTCGGGCGAATCGTGGCGATAGTCGCGCGCCGCGACATCGAGCGGCACGCGGAAGCGCGGATGCGTCGTGACGTCGGCGATGCGCTCGCCACCCCAGTAGGTTTCGCGCCCGTCGCGCAGGCTCTCGATGTACTGCGCCGCCGTCTTCAGGCCCATGGTCGTCCGCTCCCTCCGCGCTTATCACCCATAGGGGAGCGACGGCCGGCAGCCGGGTCAAGCGCCCGCCCGTCGGCCGCATCGCGTTGCGGGCCGTCAGCCCAGGCCGCGGAAGAAGCCGTTCACGTCGCGGCCGCCGGCGAAGCCGCCGAAGGTGCCATCCTTGGCGATCTCCTCGGCGGCGGCCATGACCGCGCTCCAGCCGACCTTCGCCAGCGCACCGCCGATCGACACGCGGCGCACGCCGAGATCGGCGAGCTGCTTGACCGGCAGGCCCTGCCAGCCGACCAGCACATTGACCGGCTTGGGCGCCACCGCCTTGACCTGCTCGGCGATGTCCTCGGCCGTGCGCACGCCGGGCGCATAGAGCACGTCGGCGCCGGCCTCGGCGAAAGCCACCAGCCGCTTGATGCTCTCGCGCTTGGCCTCGGGATGGCGCACCAGCCAGGCCTCGCTGCGCGCCGTCAGCATGACGGGCAGGCCGGTCGCGTCGATCGCCGCGCGCGCCGCGCGGATGCGCGCGACGGCGTCGGCGAAGTCGTAGAGCGGCTTGTCGTTGAGCGATGTGTGGTCTTCGATCGACAACCCCGACACACCTGATGCGACGCAGCGCTTGACGTTGGCGGCGACGCCCTCGGGATCGTCGGCATAACCCGATTCGAAATCGGCGTTGACCGGCAAATCGGTGGCCGCCGACAGCGCGCGCAGATGCTCGAGCATTTCGTCGAGGCTAACCGACCATTGGAAGTCGGCCTTGCCGATGGTCCAGGCGAAGCCGGCGGAGGTGCTGGCCAGCGCCTTGAAGCCGAGACTCTTCAGGTAGCGCGCGCTGCCGATGTCCCAGGGGTTGGGGATGACGAAGGTGCCGCTCGTGTGCAGGGCGCGGAATCGGGCGATCTTGTCGGCGTGCGTGGTCATGGTGGATCTCCGGTGAGCGTGGATAGCATCCCGGGCGCGCGCGATGGTTCTGTCGAGGCCGAAGATGTCCTGGGACAATCTTCCTCCTTCTCCCCGCTCGCGGGGAGAAGGTCGGGATGAGGGGCCGATTCAGGTTGCGCAGGACGGCGGTGCGACACTTGCCGTAGCCCCTCACCCTAACCCTCTCCCCGCTCGCGGGGAGAGGGAACTATCGTTCCGCCGCCGTGCGGCGAGCGCTGGGCTGGCCACCGTGGTCCGGTAGCATTGTTCGCGATCCGCGAACGGCGGCTTCGCGGATCGCCCGATAGTCTCCGGCGCGATCCGCCCGTACACTGCGCCTCGACAAGAACCAACGTCCGTCGAGGGAGGCGCCATCGTGACCACCACCGTGTTCGGGTCGCTCACCGACTACCAGAAGGGCGGCATTGAGATCGTCAGCGGCGATCCGAAGCACTACGTCTTCTCCAACATCTTCGAGGTGGCGTCGAAGTCCAGGCCGTACGAGCGCGTGGTCGTCGGCAAGAACCTCGAGTACGTGCAGGAGGTGATGCGCGCCGAGGGCGTCTCGCCGTGGTTCGCCTGCGGCCATGACGAGTTCGCGCTGTGCATGGACGGCGCGGTCGAGATCGAGTTCCTGAAGCTCGCGGCGCCGCCGCCGGCCGACGTCGACGGCGCCGTGCTGATCGGCGACGCGCCCGCGGGGCGGCGCATGGGCCTGATCAGGCTGAAGCGCGGCCACCAGGCGCTGCTGCCGGCGGGCTGCGGCTACCGCTTCACCGCCACGAAGCTCGGCGTGATCCTGCAGCAGACGATGCTGGGCGCGCTGAGCCGACAGAAATGGAACGAGATCTGCCTCAAGTAAGGAGCAGAACCATGTCGACAGCGCTTGCACAGGTCATCGCGACCGATCCCAGCAACGAGACCGGCTACCGCGCCTTCAAGCTCGGCAAGTTCGAGCTGTCGCGCGACGAGTACTTCGTCACCATCAGATGGCCCGCCAAGGGCCAGATGCGCTCGCACCAGATGTCGGCGGAGGCCTTCCTGCGGGCCTGCATGCGCGACGTGGCGTGGAACTTCTTCTACGGTTGGGTCAACTTCGACCACGTCATCGGCACGCGCAACCTCTACGGCCAGGTCGACATGTACGCCGGCAGCTTCAACGGCGTCATGAAGGCGGCCGGCGTCGACTACACCGAGCGCTTCGACGCGGCGCACATCATGGCGACCTTCAAGGCGATCCTGCGCGACTGGGTCAACGAGGGCTTCGATCCGTTCGCCGCGCCGGTCGAGACCGGCACCGCGTTCGGCGCCAAGCAGGGCGAGAACATCGAGGCGATCGAGCGCACGCGCATCCAGACCCAGCGCATGCCCGGCCTGCCGGGCGACTCGCCCCTGCGCGACGACATGCCGATCAACCGCGCCTTCGCCGACGTCTCCCAGGACGAGCCCGAGATCGTCACCGAGCCCGGCTTCGAGGGACAGCTGCACGCCTTCAGCCTGTTCAAGTATCTCAGCCGCTCGGACGTCACGTGGAATCCGTCGGTGACGGCGGTGTGCAAGGCCTCGCTCGCCTGCCCGACGACCGAGGAATACATATTGCCGGTGTTCCACGGCAACGACCGCGTCGAATGGTTCATCCAGCTCTCGGACCAGATCGTCTGGGACGTCGCCGACAAGAACACCGGCGCGCCGCGCGCGCGCGTGACGATGAAAGCTGGCGACGTCGCCGCCATGCCGGCCGATATCCGCCACCAGGGCTACTCCCGCAAACGCTCGATGCTGTATGTCTGGGAGAACGTCACGCCCGACCTGCCGCGGCGCTACGAGAGCGGCGAGCTGCCGCCCTATCCGGTCGATTTCTGAGCCGCGGGGGGTCTTCTCTTACGCCCTCTCCCCTTGCGGGAGAGGGTTGGGGTGAGGGGTGTTACGGACTCGGTGCGCATCCTGGAGCGCCCCCTCACCCCCGGCCCCTCTCCCGCAAGGGGAGAGGGGAGGAAGAATGACTACGCCGCCTTCTGCTGCCGCCGGCCGTGCTCGGCGGCGAGTCTCGCGGCGAGCGCGGGGCTCGCCGCCGTCATCGGCAGGCGCAGCTCGGGGCTGGCGATCAGGCCGTCGAGCCACAGCCAGTGCTTGATCGCCGCCGGGTTGGGCTCGGCGAAGAGCAGGCGCACCAGCTCGACCATGCCGCGCCACTCGTCGAGCGCGCCGGCCGCGTCGCCGGCCAGCAGGCGCTGGCGCACGCGCGCGAAGCCCGCGGTCTGCACATGCGCTGCGGCGAGGATGCCGCCATCGGCGCCCTGCGCCACCATGGTGCGAAACAGCGCGTCCTCGCCGGTCAGCACGGCGAAGCCCTCGGGCCTGTCGCGGATCAGCTCGAAGCTCTGCAGCGCGTCGGCGCAGCAATCCTTCACGCCCACGATGTTGGCGCGCTCGGCCAGGCGCAGCAGCGTCTCGTTGGCGAGGTTCACGCCGGTGCGGTAGGGGATGTTGTAGACCACGATCGGCCGCGTGCTCTTGTCCGACAGCGCTTCAAAGTGCTGACGCATGCCTTCCTGCGAGGGCCGCGTGTAGTAGGGGCAGGTGATCAGGTAGCCGTCGACCGGCCACGACGCGACCTTGTCGAGCGTCTTGAGCATCTTGCGCGTGTCGCTGCCGGACAGGCCCAGCAGCAGCGGCCTGGCGCCGTCGAGCGTCGCCGCCGAGACCTCGACCAGGCGATGCAGCTCCTCGTCGTCGAGGGTCAGCGACTCGCCTGTGGTGCCGGCGAGGATGAAGCCGTCGATCGGCAGGCCGGCGTAGTGGCGCAGCAGCGTGCGCAGCGAGGCCTCGTCGAGGGCGCCGTCGCGGAACGGCGTGATCAGCGGCAGCCAGACGCCGCTGAAGCGTGTTCGCGTGGTCGGGGTGGTTCGGGTGATTGCCATGGTCTCGTCTCCTGTTGGTGCCGGAGCGGGAGCGGAGACCATCAAAAATGCGAAGGCCCCGTCCTGATGCGGCGGGGCCTGTTGGTCATCGATGCGGCGCGCGCTCAGCGCAGGCAAAGACCTCCGGTCCCCCGAGATGGGAACGGTTTGGCTTTGAGCTGCGGGACTCGCGCGCGCATGGACGTATAATCACCGGCTGTGCCGGTGGCGTCAATGCCGGCTGTCATGAAGCCGCCAGACAGAGGCCGCTACAATTCATTTCCACCGCGAGCGAGGGGATAGATCGCCATGGCCTGGTTCAGCCGCTTCACGCGTTTCGGCGACATGCATATCGTCTACGGCCAGGAGGCCGGCATGTCGTGCGGACTCGCCTCGGTGATGATGTGCGTCTTCAAGGTCAACAAGCTCACCCCCGGCAAGACCGCGGTGACGACCGAGGAGGAGATCCGCAAGAAGTACCAGACGCAGCTGGGCTCGGCGTACAACTCCGAGCTTGTCGGTACCTATCCGACGCACCTCGCGAACATCCTGACCAGCTTCACCCCGGGCACCTGGCGCTGGCACAACCTCGCCGCCGGCGCCGTGACGGCGAAGCTGATCGCCAAGGTCGGCGTGACGCCGGGCCTGGGCCCGGTCGCCACCGTCGAACCCGTGATCCTGGGCGTCGACTGGGATCTGGGCGGCGCGCACTGGGTGGTCGTCGACACCATCCGCCAGCCGTTCTTCTCGAAATACGCCACGGTCAACGATCCCTGGGACGCCAACGTCCATATGCAGGAGATCAAGGACACCGGGCCGTTCACCTATAACGCCGGCGAAGGCGGCTTCAGCATCGACGGCTGGGACAGCTCGATCGCCGAGACGCGCAAGCAGAAGTACGACAACACGTCGAAAGGCATGGTGAAGAACTGGGGCATGATCTGCCGCGACTGACGCGGCCGCCCCAGCGCGTCGCCCACCGCCGGCGTGACGGCTCAGCCGTGCGTCAAGCCCGCCGCTTCGACGCCGGCGATGCAGGCGGCCTCGTCCTCGTCGCCGGTGCCGCCCGAGGCGCCGGCGGCGCCGAGGATATTGCCCGCGGCGTCCTTGATCAGCACGGCGCCGGTCTGCGGCAGGAACTTGCCCTGCGCCGTGGCGGCGAGCGCGCCGAAGAATTGCGGGTTCTCCTTGGCGCGGCCCAGCAAGGTGCGGCTCGAGGCGCCCATGCCGACGGCGGCCCACGCCTTGCCGGTGGCGATGTCGACGCGGAACATGCTGGCGCCATCCTCGCGCTGCGCCGATTTCACATGGCCCGCCTCGTCGAGCACGACGACGGCCAGCGGCTTGATGTTCATCGCGCGCGCCTTGGCGAAGGCGGCGGCGATGATGGTGTTGGCTTGAGCGAGCGACAGCGCCATGAGCGGGTGAACCTCCGTTGCGGGTCCACCCACTCTAGCGTATCGCGCGCGAAATCGGCGCCACCTTGTCATCCCGAGCGCAGCGAGGGATCCAGGGGCGGCCTAGATCCCTCGCTACGCTCGGGATGACAGATGAGTCTGAGTAACGGTCAGAGTCGATAGGCCTGGCGCGCCAGCAGCTTCCAGTCGGCGCCCTGCTTGGTCCACACCATCAGGATGCCGATGTTGATGGCGTTGGTCTTGCCGTCGCTCTCGTTCTCACCGGTCAGCTTGTGGCGCGCGATGGCGTTGGTGCCGACGATCTTCACCGAGGCGTCGGTGAGCGTGATCGACTTCCACTGGCTGCGCGTGCCGGTGGCGTCGGCGATGAACTGCGCCTTGGTCTCCATGCGCCCGGCCGAATGGCCGTAGCTCATCTCCTCGGCGCAGAGCTTGTTGAACGCCGCCTTGTCCTTCTTCAGCATGGCCTCGCGGAACGCCTCGACCGCCTTGGCGACCGCGGCCTCGTCGGCCGATTGCGCCAGCGCGGCCGAGCCGCTCGCCATCACCGCCAGCGCGGCCGCGCCGGCGATACCCAGATGCCGTCGTTGCAGAGTCATCGGCGGATCCTTCCCTCGGTTTGGTCCGGATGGACGGAGAGAGGCTAGACCCGTGACGCTGACGAGGGAATGACGAAGCGAGTGGCGCGGCCGGGCCTCAGGCCTTCGCCGCCTTGGCCAGTAGCGCGAGGCCGCGCGCCGTCTTGCCCCGACCGCGCGCGGCTCGGGCAAGAAACCGGGTCTCGGCGTCCGACTCGGCGATCATCAGGGTCGCCATCTCTTCCATCAACCGATTGACGCTGGTGCCGCGACGACGCGCGAGCGTCTTCAGGCGCGCATGCTTGTCGGCGGGCAGGCGTAGTGTGAGAGCGCTCACCGGGCGGTCTCCTTCAGGAAAGCGGCCGGGCTGACCACCGTCATCCCGGGGAACCTCAACTCCATGTCCCGAAAATCCGCGACATTGCGGGTGACGATGCGTTGCGCGCCGCCAGCGACCGCCAGTTCGACGATATGGTTGTCGGCCTCGTCCTTCAAGTTTGGTCTCCAACCGAAATAGATCCGGGTCCATAGGCAGCCGGCGAGGAAAACGTCGAGCAACTCATCTCGCTCTCCAGCCGTAAGATGGCAATTGGCGAACAACTGCCGCCGGGCCAGTACATCTTCGTATTCCGCCAGCAGTGCTGCACCCATCAGCGGCCGGTGCTCACCGCGCAAGCATGCGGCGACGACTGCGTTCGCCGCTCCGATACCCAAGCAGGCGCCGACAAACACGTTGGTGTCGATGACGACGATCACAAGGCACATGGTAGCAGTTTTGCCACCATGCAGCCAGGGGCCTATGCCCGCGTCAGACGCCGCACCACCAGATCGACTTGATCGTAATTCTCGAAGTGGATCGTCATGCGGCTTTCCTCGCCGCGGCCGAGCGGATCGATCTCCACGCGCAAGCCCAGCGACTCGGTCAGCGTGCGTTCGAGGGATAGCGTGTCGGCGTCCTTCTCGCCGGGCTTCGTCGCCGCCGGCGCCGGCTTGGCGGCACCACGCGCCGAAGGTTTCGCCGCCACCTTGCTCCACCCCGGCGGCACGCCCGTGCCATCCCAGCCCGCCTTCGCCGCCTCCTTGGCGAGATTGCCGAGCCGTTCGTACTCGCGCGTGCTCAGACCCTGCTCGACGCCGAAGCGCGCCAGCGCCGCCGGGTCCTTGGTGCCGAGCAGCGCGCGCGCCTGGCCGGCCTCGAGGCGATGGTCGGTGATCATGTTGGCGACCTCGGCCGGCAGCTCGAGCAGGCGCAGCGTGTTGGCGACATGCGCGCGGCTCTTGCCCACCGTGGCGCCGATGCGCTCCTGGGTGTGGCCGAACTCGTTCTGCAGGCGGCGATAGGCGAGCCCCTCCTCGATCGGGTTGAGATCGGCGCGCTGCACGTTCTCGATCAGCGCGATCTCCAGCGCGTCGCGATCGGCCAGCGCCCGGATGACGACGGGCACCTCGTGCAGCTTTGCTTGCTGCGCGGCGCGCCAGCGGCGTTCGCCGGCGACGATCTCGTAACGCTGCGGGATCACGACGTTGTCGCGGTCGCGCGCCGGGCGCACCAGGATGGGCTGCACCAGACCGTGCGCGGCGATCGACTCGGCGAGCTGCGCCAGGCTGTCCTCGCTGAAGTCCAGACGCGGCTGGTACTTGCCGGGCCGTAGCCATTCGATCGGCAGGGTCATGGTCGGCGGCGGCGGCGCGGCGGCTGATGGCGCGGGCGCGGCGGATTGCGGAGTCGCGAGCGTGTCGGCGGCGGCCGGCGTCGGGTCGTCGCCCAGCAGCGCCGCCAGCCCGCGGCCCAGCCCACGCGGCTTGATCGGTTCCTTGCTCATCGCACGGCTCCCTCGGTCGCGGGAATGCCCAGCCGGCGGCGGCGCAACAGCTCGCCCGCTAGCAGGATGTAGGCCTGCGATCCGCTGCAATCCTTGTCGTAGATCAGCACCGGCAGACCGTGCGAGGGCGCCTCCGAGACGCGCACGTTGCGCGGGATCGTGGTGCCGAAGGCGATGTCGCCGAAATGCGCGCGCACGTCCTTCTCGACCTGGACGGCGAGGTTGTTGCGGCGGTCCATCATGGTCAGGACGATCCCGGCGAGATGCAATCTTGGGTTGAGTGCGCGCTTGATGCGCTCGACGGTGCGCACCAGGTGGCCGATGCCTTCGAGCGCGAAAAACTCGCATTGCAGCGGCGCCAGCACGGCGTCGGCCGCAACCAATGCGTTCAATGTCAGCAGGCCGAGCGAGGGCGGGCAGTCGATCAGGATCACGTCCCAGCGTGTCAGCGCGCCGCTGGCGTCGAGCGCGTCCTTCAGCCGGAACTCGCGACGCTCGATGTCGATCAGCTCGAGCTCGGCGCCGGCCAGGTTCACGTTGGCGGGCGCGACGAACAGGTTGGGAATGCGGGTCTCGACGATCGCCTCGGCGAGGGGCGCCAGGCCGAGCAGCGCCTCGTAGCTGCCGGTCTTGCGGTCGGCCGCCCCGACGCCCAGCCCGGTCGAGGCGTTGCCCTGCGGGTCGAGGTCGATCAGCAGCACGGTCTGGCCGACCGCGGCCAGGGCTGTGGCGAGGTTGATCGCGGTCGTGGTCTTGCCCACGCCGCCCTTCTGGTTGGCGAGCGCGTAGATGCGGGGCGGTGTCGGCGGAACGGCGGGGGCGTCGGACACACGGGCTCTCAGGTGCGCGGGCGCAGCTGCGAGATCCTGAGGATGGAGGCGTTGGGCTCCGTCACGCTGGGCACGCGCTGGACGTCCATCATCCAGTCCCGCGCCGCTTCGGTCAATTCGGCGTCGACATTGGCGCCCTTGTGGAAAAGGCAAATAGCGGGGTCAACCGCGAAGGGCGCGGCCCAGGCGAGCAGTTTGGGCAGCGGCGCCAGGGCGCGAGCGGTCACGACGTCGACCGGGAAGGGTGGCAGGGTCTCGATGCGGGTCGCCTTGACGGTGGCGTTGGGGGCGATGGCGCGCGCCACCTCGATCAGGAAGGCGGCCTTACGCTGATCGGATTCGACGAGGGTGACCGCGATGTCCGGCCGCTCGGCAGCGATCACCAGGCCGGGGAAGCCGGCGCCGGAGCCCAGGTCGAGCAGGGTGCGGGTGCCCGGCGGCAGCAGGTCCAGAAGCTGGAGCGAGTCGTCAAAGTGGCGACGCTCCAGATCGTCGAGCGTCGACCGGCCCACCAGATTGATCGACCGCTGCCACTTGCGCAGCAGCTCGGTGTAGGTCCGAAGCTTGGCGGAGTGTTTCACGTGAAACACCGGGCCTCGAGCGGAGCGGGCTTTCCTTCTCCCCGCGAAGGCGGGGAGAAGGTGCCGAGCGTCAGCGAGGCGGATGAGGGGCTTCGCGGAGCCTCTACGGCAACGACGTTAGTTGTTGGACGAGGAAGCCCCTCATCCGCCCTTCGGGCACCTTCTCCCCGCCTTCGCGGGGAGAAGG
>CAYTFW010000149.1:0-16555 GCA_964437145.1 uncultured Rhizobiaceae bacterium | reverse complement strand
CCCGACAGCAGCGTGCCGGCGAACGCGGCGACGATCTCGAACAGTCGCCGGCGCCCCGGCGACAGCCGCGCCAGCAGGAGCGTGACGCGGATATGGCCGCCGGCGCGCAAGGTCATGGCCGCGCCGAAGGTGAAGCTCGCGGCCATCAGGTAGGAGCTGTACTCCCAGGCGTTGGGCACGCTGGCCGGGATATCGGCCGGCAGCCAGGCGACGCCCTTGGCGCGCAGCCAATAGACACTGTTGGCGACGGCGCTGACGACGACCTCCGCGATCATCAGTGCCGTCAGCGCGATCAGGCAGCCACCGGCGATCCAGCCATCGAGCCGGCCGAGCCGGTCGATGACGTCGAGCACCGGACGCAGGATCGCGGGCGCGCCCTCGTTGAGGCTCGGCCCGCGAGCCGTCGCTATATCCGTCACTGGCCGGGACTTCGCCGAATCAGGCGCGCTTGACCTCGGCGAGGAACCCCTTGATCGGCTTCTCCGATGCGCTCACGCGCTTCATGAAGGCGTCGAGCAGCGTGGCCGTCTTCTGCCGCATGTCAGCCATCATCGCCGCGGGCGGCGTGACCATTTGCATGCCGCCCTCGACCAGCCGCTTGGCGGCGTCCGTATCGGCCTTCTGGCTGACCGCCCAGAACTGCGGTTCGAGCTTGGCCGCGGTTTCCTTGATCGCGGTCTGATGCGCCGGCGACAGCTTCTTCCAGGCGTCGGCGTTGACGTTGACGATCTGCGACGACCACTGGTGGTTGGTCCGGTGGAAGAACTTCAGGAACTCCCAGAACTTGCCGTCGACACCCGACACCGACGACGTCGACACGCCGGCGACCGCGCCCGACGCCAGCGCCGGGATGGTCTCGCCCCAGGGGATCAGCGCCGGCGCCATGCCGATCGCCGCCGTCAGGTCCTGCGAATTCTTGTCGGGCACACGGATCTTGATGCCCTTCAGCGCGTCGACCGTCTCGGCCTTGATCTTCAGGTGCAGGTACTGCGTCGGCCACGGCACCATGTAGAGGATCGACTGGTTGTTGCGCGTCGCGATCGCCTCGAAGGCCGGCCGGACATGCTTGTGCAGGATCTTCAGCTCGTCGAAGTCGCCGACCAGGAACGGCACGCCCTCGATGCCCAGCAGCGGCTCGTCGCCGACCTGCTGCACGTTGAGCACGTCGGCGATCGGCACCAGGCCGTCGCGCACCGCGCGCAGATGCTCGGGGCCTTTGAAGCCGAGCTGCCCGCCGGCCTTGACGGTGATGTCGACCGCGCCGCCCGTGGCCTTCTTGACCTCCTCGGCGAAGACCTTGCAGTTCTGGGTATGGAAATTGCTGTCCGGCCACACCGTCGACAGGTCCCACTTCACCGTCGACTGCGCGCGCGCCACCCACGGCATCGCGACGCCGGCCGCCACTACGCCCGCGCCAATCCTGAACGTCTGCCTGCGTGAATAGGTCATCGTCCTGCCCCCTGTCCTGTTTGTCATTCCGCCGCTTTCAGCGGCAGTCCATACACACGCTCGGCCGTCTCGCGCGAGACCAGCCCTTCCTCGACATCTTCAGCGATCGCTTTCGGATCGCGCGCCCTCGGATCGCCGATTCCCGCGCCGCCCGGCGTCATGATCACCAGGCGCTCGCCCGGCGCGATCTGCTGGAAGCCCTTGCCCTTGAGCTTCTGGCCGGTCGTCAGGCCGACATAGCCCGCCGCGCCGTCGACACCGCCGTCGCGACCGCGCGGTGGATAGTCGATGCGATCGTAGGCCGCCAGCAGATCGAACGGCATGTCGACGCCGGATGAGACCTCGATGATCTGGCCCATGCCGCCGCGCGTGCGCCCGGCGCCACCACTTTCGGGCCGCAGCTCCTTCTTCCAGAAGATCAGCGGCGTGATCGACTCGGCGATCTCCACCGGCGTGCCGCGCACACCGGAGGGATAGGCCGTCGCCGACAGGCCGTCGGCCGCCGGCCGCGCGCCGGTGCCGCCGTTGCTGGTGATGGCGACGGAGAAGCCGTAATTGCCGCCGTCGCCGTCCTTCACCATGCCGCGCACGTTGATGTTCCACAGGCACGACGTGCCCTCGGCCGGCACCCGATCGGGGATCGCCTGGCGCATGCAGCCGAACACCATGTCGGGCAGCATCTGGCCGATGATATGGCGCGACAGCACCGGCGCCGGCTTCTGCGCGTTGAGGATCGTGCCCTCCGGCGCCGACACGGTGAGCGGCTCGAGCGAGCCGGCGTTGTTGGGAATGCGGGCGCTGACGATGCAGCCCAGGCCGAACACGGTATAGGCCGTGGTGTAGGCGTGCGGCACGTTGATGCCGCGCTTGGCCTGCGGATCGGTGCCGGTGTAGTCGACATGGATGCCGGTGTCGCTGACCGTGGTCGTCGCCACCAGCTTGATCGGCTTGTCATAGCCGTCGATCGTCATCTCGTTGCGCCAGGAGCCCTTGGGCAGCTTGGCGATCTCCGCCAGCACGGCGGCGCGGCTGTTGTCGATGATGAAGGTGGAGAGTTCGTCGAGGTCGTCGAGGTTGAACTCCTCCATCATCTCGACCAGTCGACGGCAGCCGACATCGTTGCAGCCGGCCAAGGAGTAGACATCGCCCTCGGTGTCGACCGGCGTGCGCGTGTTGGCGCGGATCATCGCCATCAGGGTCTCGTTCATCTTGCCCTGCTCGGCGAGCTTGAGCATGGGGATGTAGAGACCCTCCATGAACACGTCGGTGGCGTCCGGCCCGAAGCCGATGCCGCCGATATCCATGATGTGGCTGGTGCAGGAGAACAGCGCCACCAGGCGGCCGTTCTTGAAGCAGGGCGTGGTCAGCACGAAGTCATTGGTATGGCCGGTGCCCATCCAGGGGTCATTGGTGACGTAGATGTCGCCGGCCTTCATGGTCTCGACCGGGAAGTGCCGGATGAAATGCTTCACCGACTCGGCCATCGAGTTCACGTGGCCGGGCGTGCCGGTGACCGCCTGGGCCAGCATGCGCCCCTTCAAATCGAAGACGCCGGCCGACAAATCGCCGGCCTCGCGCACGATCGAGCTGAACGCCGTGCGCATCAGGGTCTGGGCCTGCTCTTCGACCACCGCGATCAGGCGGTTCCACATGATCTGCAGGTCGATCTGGCCAAGGCTGTTGGACGCCATAGTCTCGTGCTCTCCGCGACTGGGGAGTGACGCAAACTCCGTGCCGCGGACCTTAAGGGTTTGCGGCGCGCGCCGCCAGCGTGGTCGTGCGGATGGCCGCGAGGAAGGCGCCGACCGCCAGGGACGCGGCGACGCCGAAGACCACCATGACGGCCAGGATCATGTCGTCCCGGCTCGCGGCGCGCGTGAAACCGGCGAGATTAGCCACCAGGCCGGTCACGGCGCCGCCGACGGCGTAACCGGCGGATTGCACGGTGGGCAGCAGGCCCGAAGCGCGGTCGCGCTCGCCGTCGCCGGCCGCCTCCATCACGGTCTGGTTCAGGAAACCCCAGGTGACGCCGAAGCCCGAGCCGACGGCGAGCTGTGCCACGATCATCAGCGGCAGAAGGTCGTAGCGGAACGCCAGCGATGTGCCGGTGAAACCCAGCATCAGCAGCAGCGGGCCGGCGCACACCAGTAGGCGCCGGTTGGAAGCAGTTTCGACATTGGCGACGGGGATCGCCGCGCCGCTCCACGACAGCGCCATGATCGCGCCGATGGCGCCGGCGAGCGTCGGCGTGAAGCCCCAGAGCTTCTGCAACAGCAGCACCAGGTAGACGGTCGAGGCCGACTGCGCC
This sequence comes from uncultured Rhizobiaceae bacterium, assembly GCA_964437145.1. Taxonomy (GTDB): domain Bacteria; phylum Pseudomonadota; class Alphaproteobacteria; order Reyranellales; family Reyranellaceae; genus JAFAZJ01. The sequence goes on along the minus strand of CAYTFW010000149.1, from coordinate 12,798 downwards.
ATTGGCATCAGCAGCACGACCCACAGGCCATTGCCGACGATGGTACGCGGCGAGAAGGCGTCGCGCGGCATCAGCCGGGTCCGGCCGCCGCGATCGAGCAGCACGGCCGAGGTCAGCAGGATCGCGGCCGCCGCCAGCAGCGCGGCCGAGACGCGGACGTCGCGTGTGATGCTGGCCAGCGAGACCAGCATGATGCCGACGCCGATGATCGCGAGACGCGTCATCGGCAGCGAGAAGCGACCGGGCTCGGGCGAAGCGCGCGGCACGATCCACAGCACGAGGGCGATGAAGATCGCCGCCACCGGCACGTTGACGAGGAACGCGGCGCGCCAGGAGATGTATTGCGTGAGCGCGCCGGCGAGCAGCGGTCCGCCGAACCCGGCGATCGCCCAGACCACCGCCTCGACACCGAACACCTTGGGCACCAGCCGGATCGGATAGAGCTCGATGGTCAGCACCGAGACCAGGCCAGCGACGATGCCCTGGCCGACACCCTGCAGAGCGCGGCCGACCAGCACCTCGGGCATGGTGGTGGCAACGCTGGCGACCACGGAGCCGAGCATGAAGACCATCGCGGCCGCCGCCAGCGCCAGCCGGGCGCTGAAGCGGCGCTTGAGCAGCGCGGACGACGCGCCGCTCATGATGGCGAAGACCAGGTAGACGGTGAGCGACAAGGAGATCAGCGCCCGGCCATCGAGCTCCTGCACCGCCGTCGGCAGCGCCGTGCCCACCAGGAAGGTATTGAAGGCATAGAGCGCCACGCCCAGGCACAACGTCGCTGTCGTCGCCAGATAGGGCGGGCGCAAGACCTCGCCCCAGCTACCGCGTTCCTCCGCCATGCCGCCGCGCCTATCGCATCGGGCCAGGTTCAGCCCGACCTCATGCTGAGGAGGCCGCGGTGAACCTGGTCACGCCCGCCGCCGCTCCAGGGTGATGCCGCCGGCGTTGTCGAGCCAGGCGTCGAAGAGCGCCGACACGAACGTCGAGGTCTCGTCCTCGGCGATGATCGCCGGGCCGGGCACGATGCCACCAGGCTTCAGATCGCCGCGCCAATAGACCGGCACGTCGACACGCTTCGACAGGCGCGCGTCGTAGAAGGCGCGGCTGCCGATCGGCTTGGGACCGCCGGCGCGCGTGGGATCGCCCACCGCCGGCGGCATGGTCGCTTCGGTCGAGACCGTCACCGACCAGCTCAGCACCTCGATGATGGCGTTGGGGATGAAGCGCTCGAAGAGCTGTGCGTATTCCTTCTCGTAGGCGCTGCGCATCGAGGCGGCGTCGGCCTCGGTCAATGGCCGTTGCGGCAGCGGCACGACGATCTCGTGGCCCTGGCCGAGATAGCGCATGTAGGCGACGCGGGTCTCAAACACCGGCCGGCCGGCGGCGCCGGGCGCCACCAGCGCCTGCGCCTCGGCGCTCATCGCCTCGATCACGGCGTTGGCGGCCGCGGCGTCGAAGCGGTCCAGCCGCATGTAGCGGCTGCGCACCAACTCGTAGGCCACCGGCGCGCGCAGAAAGCCCACCGCCGAGCCGACGCCGGCATTGGCCGGCACGACGATGCGGGCGATGCCGAGCTTCTCGGCCAGGCGCGAGGCGTGCAGTGGTGCCGCGCCACCGAACGCGATCAAGGTGTGCTCGCCGATCACCGCGCCACGCTCGACGGCGTGCACGCGCGCGGCGTTGGCCATGTTCTCGTCGACGATCTCGCCGACGCCGTACGCCGCCGTCTCGCTGCCCAGCGACAAGGGCTGGCCCACCGCGCGGTCGACGGCGCCGCGCGCCGCCTCGATGTCGAGCGCGATGGTGCCGCCGGCGAAGCGCGCCGGATCGATCTTGCCGAGCACGACGTCGGAGTCGGTGACCGTCGGCAGCATGCCGCCGCGGCCATAGCTCGCCGGGCCGGGCTCCGAGCCGGCGCTGTCGGGCCCGACGGTGATGCGGCGCAATTCATCGACGCGCGCGATCGAGCCGCCGCCAGCACCGATCTCGACCATCTCGATCACCGGCACGCGTACCGGCAAGCCGCTGCCCTTGAGGAAGCGCGCGGCGCGATCGACCTCGAAGGCGCGGGACTTGAACGGCGTGTAGTCCTGGATCAGGCAGATCTTGGCCGTCGTGCCTCCCATGTCGAAGGACAGCACCTTGCGCTCGCCGCGCTCGGCGGCGACGTTGGCGGCGAGGATCGCGCCGCCGGCCGGACCGGACTCGACGAGGCGGATGGGAAAGCGCCGCGCCGTCTCCAGCGCCGTGAGCCCGCCACCCGAGGTCATCAGGTAGACCATGCCCTTGAAGCCTTCGGCGGCGAAGCCGTCGCGCAGGCGCGCCAGGTAGCCCGCCATCAGCGGCTGGATATAGGCGTTGGCGATGGTCGTCGAGGTGCGATCGTACTCGCGCACTTCAGGGCATACGTCGCAGCTCAGGGTCACCGACAGCGCCGGCAGCATCTGCCGCAGGATCTCGCCCGTGCGCCGTTCGTGCGCCTCGTTGGCGTAGGAATGCAGATAGGCGATGGCGACCGACTCGACGCCGGCGTCCATAAGCTGGGGTGCCAGCGCGCGCACCGCTTGCTCGTCGAGCGCCAGGCGCACGGCGCCGTGCACGTCGACGCGCTCGGGCACGGTGAAGCGCAACGCGCGCGGCACCAGCTGGCGCGGCTTCTCGATGAAGACGTCGTACTGGTCGTAGCGGCTCTCGTAGGCGATCTCGATCGTGTCGCGGAAGCCATCGGTGGCGATCAGCGCCGTCTTGGCGCCCTTGCGCTCGATGATGGCGTTGGTCGCCAGGGTCGTGCCGTGGATGAAGACGTCGATGTCGGCGAAGCCGATGCCGGCGTCGGCGAGGATGGCGCGCGTGCCGTCGAGCACGCCTTCCTCCGGCGCGCGCGGCGTCGTCAGCACCTTGCGCGTGAAGCGCTTGCCGCCCTGCCCCGCCTCGCCGATTTCCAGAACCATGTCGGTGAACGTGCCGCCGATATCGACGGCCAGACGCGTGGATGACGCCACCCCGGAACCCCTTTTCCATCACGACTTCGTGTCAGCGCGGCGACACTAGTGGCCCGCGCGAGGCGCGGCAATGGCTCCCGCCATCGTGACGGAGATTGACTGGCCGGCGACCTGCGGCGCGCCCACAGTGGCGCCCACGAAAAGCCTCGGGATGACCGCCATGATCCGCGTTCTGCTTATCGCCATCGTCTCGCTCACCGCCCTCGGCGCCTGCTCGCAGACCGCCGGCACCGACACCGGATCGACCTACCGGCACGGCGGCAGCGGCCCGCCCTTCTCCTCGCGCATCCTGCCGTAGGGCGGTCGAGACGCGCCGTTACATATCGCCGTCGATCGACCCCGATTTGGTCGCGCGAAGGACGCGATCGGCCACCACCTTCGACGTGTCATCGAAGGAGGATGCCATGTTCCGCGCTCTTGTGATCGCCGCCGGCGCCACGACGCTGCTCGGCGCGTGCACCGTCGTCAACGACCCCTATTACGGCCGCGGCACCTACTACAACCCACCGGGCTGGGTCGACCGCGACCGCGATGGCCGCGACGATCGCGTCGAGCGCCGCGAGCGCTATCACGGCGGTTACTACGACCGCTGGGGCAACTGGCACGGCTACCGCTAACCTGGCCGCGCGTCGTCGTAGGCGCGCAGCGCCGGCACCGCCGAGCACAGGATGGTGAGGAGCTGCGCGCCGAAGCCGGCGGCCGCCGCCCAGATCGCCGCCTCGACGCCCCACGCCTCGCCGATCACGCCGCCGAGCAGTGCGCCCACGAAGCGTGAGCCGTACTGGATCAGGAACTGGATCGCGATGACCTGGCCCAGCATGGCCGGCGGCGTCACCGTCTGGCGTAGCGTCGTCTGCCCCACCGTCCAGTACATCGGCCCCAGGCCGAGCAGGAACATCGCCACCGCCGCCTGCACAGCACCACCGCCGAACAGCGGCGTGACGATCAGCACGCCCACCACCGAGATCGCCGGCCCGCTGACGATGAACAGCCCGGCCGGCATGCGCCGCCCGACAGTGCCCGCGGTCAGCGCCGCGACGATCATGCCGGCGCCGTTGGCCGCGAGCATGACGCCGATCGCCGCCGCCGACAGGCCGAGCGAGCGGCTGGCGTACAGCACCAGCACCGTCACCAGGATCGACCAGCTCATCGCCCAGCCCATGGCGGTCAGCGCGATCGGGCGGAGGTGGGGGTGTTGTATGACATATTTCAGACAGGTCTTGAGTTCGTGGCGGCCGGGAAGGCGCTTGCCGGTGGATGCGACTGCGACGCGTGCGCAGATCACCAGCCTGGCGGTGACGGCCGATAGGGCGCCGGAGAGCAGCAGGGCGGCGACGGGTGTGACGACGGACAGCAGCAGGCCAGCCAGCGCCGGGCCGGCGGCGGTGGCGCCGGCGCGGGCCAGCTCCAGGCGGGCGTTGGCCGTGGCCAGGGTCTCGCGTGGGACCAGGGAAGGCACGTGCGCCTGGGCGGCGACGCTGAAGACGCAGGTCGTGGCCGCCAGCGCGAAGCCCAGCGCACCGAGCAGCGGCAGGCTGAGCGCGCCCGCCCAGGCCAGGCCGGCACCCAGCGCCAGCAGCACCGCGCGCGTCGCCTCCGACGCCGCCATCAGCCGCGCGCGATCCAGCCGGTCGACCAGCACGCCCACCGGCAGCGCCAGCAGCAGCCACGGCAGGGTCTGCAGCATGGTGAGCCCGCCCATGTCGGCGGCGTCGGCGCCGAGCAGCAGCACGGCCGCCAGCGGGATCGCCGCGAAGGCGATCTGGTCGGCGCCATGCGCCAGCGCCGCCGACATCCACAGCGGCGTGAACGCGGTGGTGGGAGAGAGGGTCGTGTCGGTCATGGACCCGACATAGAACCGCCGGCGCGACCGCGGCCATCCGCCATCCGGCGGCGAACTCCTCAGCGATAACGCCGCGCGTAACGCGCCAGCAGCGCCATGGCGAGCAGGCAGCCGAGCGCCATCGCCAGCCCGACCCAGTTCATGACGTCAGGCCCTTGCCGCTGCAGCAGCGCGGCGAACAGCACCGGCGAAGCGGCGAAGACCAGGTTCTGTGGCGTCGTCAGCCGGCCGGTCCACGTCCCGTATTCGCCACGGCCGAACAGCGCCAGCGGGATGGTGGCGCGCGCGAGCGTCATCAAGCCGTTGCTGATTCCGTAGCACACCACGAACATCGTCGCCGCCCACACGCCACCGCCGCCGATCAGCAGGCCGACGAAACCCAGCGGCATCACCGCCGCCGACACCAGCCCGGTGATCGTCGCCGGATAGCGCCCGCCGAGCATGAACTCGACGATGCGCGCCGCGGCCTGGATCGGTGCGGCGAGCGTGGCGATGAACACCGCCGTCGTCGCCGACAGCCCGCCGGCCTTCAACAGCTCGATGATGTTGAGCGCGACGCCCCAGGAGATCATGCCGGCGAAAGCGAGCATCGCGGCCAGCAGCCAGAAGGCGCCGCGCCGCGCCGCCGGCGGCAGTCCATCATCCTCCCGCGCCGCCCCTGATGCGGCGCGGCCCACCGGCACGCGGCGGCGCAGCACCGCGAAATGGATCGGCACGCAGATCGCCAGATGCAGCGCCGCGAACAACAGCGCCGTGTGCCGCCAGCCGATCATCGGCTCGAGCCAGCTCGCCAGCGGCCAGAAGAAGAACGACGGCAGGCCGCTGAAGAACAGCAGGATCGACACCGCGCGCCGCGCGCTGGGCCCCGCCACCTGCGCCAGCGAGGCCTGCGTGCCGGCGCCCAAGGTCATCGGCGTCGCCAGCCCGATCAGCGCCCAGCCGATGAAGTACAGCACCGGCCCGTGCGCCAGCGCGATCAACGTCAGCGCCAGCGCCAGCAGCGCGGAGCCTGTGACCATGATGGCGCGACCACCCCGGCGATCGATGCGCCGGCCGACGCGCGGCGCCACCACGGCGCTGGCCAGCAGCTGCATCGAGATGCCGCCGAACAGCACCTCCATCGACACGCCGATCGCCGGCGCCATCACCGAGCCGAGCACCGCCGGCAGGTGGAAGGTCGTGCCCCAGCCGATGATCTGCGTCACCGCCAGCCCGGCCACGGCGCGGCGCGTAACGCCGTCGAGGCGGTCCGGATCGGATGTCGCGTTCATTGCCGCCAGTCTACAGGAGCGCCCTTCGCTGTCATGCCGGTCGCGACGAGGCATCTCATGCGGCCGGAAGAGTGCTGGCGCCGCCCGGCGCGATAGCGGGCGCGGCAACCACGCGCCGCCCGAGTCTGCATTCGTGTCAGGCTTGCGTATATTGCGTTGTTTGGTGAGCGCTCCCGGATCCCGGGACAAGGTGTCTGGCTTGCGTTATTGCGTTATTGAGAAGGCGTCGACAGATCATGTCTGGCGAGGCGGGCGCGAACGCTCGAAAGCAGTCCGAGAAACAACGCAACAACGCAAGCCTGACACCGATGCAAACATGTCAGGCTTGCGTTGTTGCGTTGTTTGGTGTGCAGGGCGGATCGCGCGCCGGGGGCACAGGCGTCGGGGATCGGCGCGGCGATCGCGCGACACCCCGAGCCGGACACAGTTTGGACACGGTTCTTGGATACCACATCGGGCGCTGGAATACGGCCGGGCATGTCGCCCGCGCCTCGGGGAACGATATGGATCGTCGCTTGTTCCTGGCGGCCGCCGGCGCCGCGTGCGCGCTGGGGTCTCTGGCCCCTCAGCAAAGCGGCGCGCGCACGCAGGGCGACGTGCGTCCCAACCAATCGATCACCGTCGACGGCCGGCGCAGGCAGTATCGCCTGGTGACGCCGGCCTCGGCCGGCGCGGGCGCGCCCCTGATGGTCGCGCTGCACGGCATGGGCGTGGATTCGATGTCGCTGATGCCGCTCTATTCCGGCCTCGACGACATGGCGCGGCGCACCGGCTCGGTGCTGGTCTACCCGGCCTCGCTGCGCAACCACTGGCCCCTGTCGTTCGGCGCCGAGCTGACGACCGAGCTGGCGTTCCTCGACGCGCTCGTCGGCGAGGTGCAGCGCGAGTTCCGGACGGACCCCCGCCGCCTCTATGTGCTAGGCATGTCGAATGGCGGCTACTTCGCGGTCGTCGTGGCCTCGCGCCGATCGCAGAACCTGGCCGGCCTGGCCGTGCATTCCGGTTCGGCGGGCGTGCTGGGCGTGGGTTTCCAGACCGCGCGCAAATTCCCCGTCTATGTCGCCCATGGCGGCGCCGACCCGATCATCAATATCCGCGACGGACGATGGCTCGCCGGCATGTTCGAACGCATGCGCCATCCGACGCGGTTCGAGGAAGTGCCTGGCCTCGGGCACATCTGGGCGCGCGACCAGGGCGTCAACGATCGCATCTGGGCCCATTGGCGGGCGCACATGGCGTGATCCCGGTGGGCGGCAAAGGCAAACGGTCCGCGAAACGGTTCGAACAATAACGCAACAACGCAAGCCTGACACCTTCGCTTGCGTGTCAGGCTTGCGTTGTTGCGTTGTTGTCTAGACGCATCGGAGGCGCGCCCCGAGCAACGACGACGCCCGCCTCTACCGCAGCAGCGTCCAGGTCAGCTCGTGCTTGTTGTGGTGCAGGTGCAACAGCCGGCTGCCGGGGATCGCGGCGAAGGCGGCGGCGGTGTTGTGGTCGGTCTCGCCCTGGAACTTGATGGTGCAGACGAAATTGCGCACGCGGCCCTCCGCCAGCCAGCGCCGCACCAGCGCCAGCAGCCGCGCCGGGTAGCAGATGATGTCGCTGAACAGCCAGTCGACCGGACCGACACTCGCCGGATCGAGCGCGAAGGCGCTTTCGCCGCGCCAGTGCACGCCCGGCATCGCAGCGACCTTGGCATCGAGCGGCGCCTTGTCGATCGCCAGCACCTCGGCGCCCAGCGACGCCAGTACCCAGGTCCAGCCGCCGGGCGTGGCGCCGAGATCGAGGCAGCGCGCGCCGGGCCCGGGTCGCGCGCCCAGCCGCGTCAGCGCTTCCCATAGTTTCAGATAGGCGCGGCTCGGCGGCCCATCGCGATCCTCGACGAAGCTGACCTCACCGTTGGCAAACGGCGAGGAACAGCGCGCCGCGTGGAGCAGCCGATCCGGCGCGAGCAGGGTCCACGATCCCAGCTTCGCGGTAGGCGCCTCGGCCGGGAACACCAGCTTCTTGGCCGACACATGCGGCAAGCGGTCCTGAATCAAGGTCGCGCGCCGCGCGTGGACAGGCGCGTACATCGCCCAATTGCGCTGGATGGCGCGTAGCTTCGCCGCGGCGTCGCCGATCGAGGCGATGGTGATGTCCTCGGCGTCGATCCAGGTGTTCGCGGCCCAGGCCGGAATCGCCGGCGCGTCGTCGCAGATGAACAGCCGGCCATGCTCGGCGCGCACCGCGACGCCGAGACGGCGCAGCTCCTCGCGGAGCTGCGCCTCGAAGCCTTCGGCGGCGAGATGGGCGGTCGTCATCGCCGCCGGTGTGGCGGTGATGCATGGCGTAGTCCAGTGGCTTCTTCTTCCTTCTCCCCGCGAAGGCGGGGAGAAGGTGTCGAGCGCAGCGAGGCGGATGAGGGGCTTTCGCGCAACAACGGCGATCGACGTTGTCGAAACTCCGCGAAGCCCCTCATCCGCCCTTCGGGCACCTTCTCCCCGCCTTCGCGGGGAGAAGGACTCCGCTCCTACGCCGCCTGCGCCACCTGCCGCGCGCGGTCGAACAGCGCGCGGTTGTGCGGGCTGGTCGGCTTGACCTCGCGGCGCTCCGCCGTGAGCGCGCGGGCCAGCGCGGTGTCGCCGCCGCGCTGCGCCGCCTCGATCATCGTCAGGTCGAGCAGGTCGCGCTGGGCGTGGCTGCCGCCGAAGCGGCTGGCGACGCCGATCACCGGCCGCAGCAGGCAGACGACGCGCTTGTAGTCGCCGTCGCCGAAGGCCTTGAGCGCCAGCGACAGCGGGCGGCCGACGTCGCGGGTGAACATCGCGTTGTCGTCGTCGCGCGCCATCGCCTTGTCCTGCGCCTCCAGCACCGCGACCATCTCGTCGGCGCGGCCGGCGGCGATGAAGGCCATCATGGCGTGCGCGTCGTTGAAGGCGTAGTTGCCGGCCGAGGCGAACGGCGCCCAGCGATCGGCCACCGCCCGCCAGCGATCGCCGACATCGACGCCGCGCAGCATCAGCCGCCACAGCATCGCCGAGTGGTCGATCAGCTCGAGCGCCACCGACGACTGGCCGCCGTTGATCGGCCCGTCGTAGAGCTTCAGCACCTCCTCGATCTCGCCGAGATCGAGGTGATAGAGCGCGAGGTGCCACCAATTGTGCACGGCGAAGAAGCTGTCGCGCGTCCAGTTGTCGGGGGCGGCGCGCATCCAGGCGATGCCGTCGGCCTGGCGGCCCTGCATCTCGAGCACATGCGCCACCGCGTGCTGCGCCCAGGAATCGCGCGCGTCGAGCTCGACGGCGCGCTTGCCCTGGCGCTCCGCCCGCGCGTAGTCGCCGCATTCCTCCAGACCGAAGGCGTGCATGCCGAGCAGCGCGTGGTAGCCCGGCATGCCGGCGCTCCACTCCGGCAGAGCGCGCGCGACGCGGTCGCGCAGCATGCGCGCGTTGCCGGTGAAGAAGTCGATCTGGTGGCCGACCTGCAGCGCCAGCGCGTCGTGCGGGTTGTCGATCGCCACCTGCGCCAGGGTGCGCGACGCGTCCCACCAGCGATTCTCCAGCACCTGGCCGATCGCCTCGACATGGCCACGCTCGCGCGCCGTGCCGGCCGCTTCCTTGGCCGCCGCGTGGGCGGCGCGCGCCGGCTCGAAGCCGCCCGGCTCGGTGCCGAGCAGGAACAGCCAGGCCTTCAGCGCGTGCGCCATGGCGAAGCCGGGACTGTCGGCGAGCGCGGCGTCCGCCTTGGCCAGCGGGTCGTTGCGGTAGACGCGCAGCAAATCCAGCGCCGCCTCGTAGTGCTCTCGCGCGGCGCCCGAGGCGCCGCTCAACACGTTTCCGTGGGTATCTCTGATCAGCATGGTCATCTCCAGACGGTTGCGCGACGGCGACATGCCCTGGGGCACATCGTCACCGCTTCGATGACGAGCGAACTACCCGAAACCACCACCCGCCTCTGTTCCCGGCGGCACAAAAATTGTCCTACTCGAACTTTACATGTGGCGCTCCACTCCCTCTCCCCGCTTGCGGGGAGAGGGTCGGGGTGAGGGGCCGGAATTCATGTGACCGCGGCCGCGGTTTTTCGCACCAGCCCCTCACCCTCCCATCGCGCTGCGCGCGACGGGCCCCTCCCTCTCCCCGCAAGCGGGGCGAGGGAATATATGCGACGCGCAGCCAAGATTCCGTTGCACGTCGACCCGGCCGGTTTGCTAACGTCGCGCCAAATCGAGGAGTTCGCCATGGCCAAGTTCGGAATCGGTCAAGCCGTGCGTCGCGTCGAGGATCCGCGCCTGCTGACCGGCGGTGGGCGCTATACCGACGACACCAAGGCCGGTATCGGCGTGGCGCGCGGCTACGTGCTGCGCAGCCCGCACGCGCACGCCAAGATCCGGAGCATCGACATCGCGGCGGCGAAAAAGGCGCCCGGTGTGCTGAGCGTCTTCACCTATGCCGACGTCAAGGCGGCGGGCTACGGCGACCTGCCCTGCCTGGTGCCGATCACCAACCGCGATGGCACCGAGCGCGCCGATACGTCGCGGCCGATGCTGGCCAACGGCGTCGTGCGCCATGTCGGCGACCCGGTGGCCTTCGTCGTCGCCGAGACGCTCGAGCAGGCCAAGGACGGCGCCGAGCTGATCGAGATCGACTACGAGCCGCTACCGCATGCGGTCGACACCTATGGCGCGACGCAGAAAGGCGCGCCGCTGGTCTGGCCGCACATCAAGGACAATCTGATCTTCGATTGGGAGATGGGCGATCGCGCCGCCACCGACAAGGCCTTCGCCTCGGCCAAGCGCGTGGTCAAGCTGCAGCTCGTCAACCAGCGCCTGATCGTCAATTCGATGGAGCCGCGCGGCGCGATCTGCGAATACGATTCGGCGCAGGATCGCTCGACGCTATGGGTGTCCTCGCAGGGCGTCAGCGTCCTGCGCCCGGTGCTGACCGACATGGTGCTGAAGATTCCCCAGGAGAAGCTGCGGGTACGCACCGGCGATGTCGGCGGCGGCTTCGGCATGAAGATCTTCATGCACCCCGAATATCCCCTGGTGGTCTGGGCCTCGCGCCTGCTGAAGCGCACGGTGAAGTGGATCCCCGACCGCCAGGAGGCGTTCCAATCCGACGTGCAGGGCCGCGACCACGTGTCCTTCGCCGAGATGGCGCTCGACAGCGAGCACCGTTTCCTCGGCCTGCGCGTCACCACCTACGCCGCGCTGGGCGCCTATCTCTCGCACTTCTCGGCCTTCATCCCGACCATGGCGGGCTCGAGCATGCTGGCCGGGCTGTACCAGACGCCGGCGATCTACGTGAACGTCAAGGGCGTCGCGACCAACACCGTGCCGACCGACGCCTATCGTGGCGCCGGGCGCCCTGAAGCCGCCTATCTGCTGGAGCGCTTCGTCGATCACATCGCGCGCGAGGTCGGCGTCTCGCCCGACGAGATCCGCGCGCGCAATCTGATCCGGCCCAACCAGATCCCGTTCAACACGGCGCTGGGCGATGTCTACGATTCCGGCGATTTCGAAACGGTGATGCGCAAGGCGATGCAGCGCGCGTCGTGGGCCGGCTTCGAGTCGCGCCGCGCCGAGGCGAAGAAGCGCGGCAAATTACGCGGCATCGGCATGGCGACCTATGTCGAGAAGTGCAGCGCCGCGCCGCAGGAGACGGCGATCGCCAAGTTCAACGCCGACGACACGATCACGCTCTATCTCGGCGTGCAGACCAACGGCCAGGGCCACGAGACGGCGTTCACGCAGATCATGTCGGATCGGCTGGGCATCGACGCCGAACGCATCCGCATCGTGCAGGGCGACAGCGATGTGACGCCCGAGGGCATGACCGGCGGCTCGCGCTCGATCCCGGTGGCCGGCGCCGCGGTGTTCGGCGTGTCCGAATCGATCATCGCCAAGGGCAAACCGGTGGCGGCCTCGATGCTCGAAGCGTCGGCCCAGGATGTCGAATACAAAGACGGTGATTTCCGCATCGTCGGCACCGACCGCCGGATCTCGCTGTTCGACGTGGCGCGCGGCGCCAAGGATCCCAAGCACGGCGGCAAGGCGCTCGACGACGAGTTCACGCGCGTGCCCGACTTCGCGACCTTCCCCAATGGCTGCCACATCTGCGAGATCGAGATCGATCCCGACACCGGCACGCCCACGATCGTCAACTACACCATCGTCGACGATTTCGGCGGGGTGATGAATCCGTTGCTGCTGCAGGGCCAGGTGCACGGCGGCGTCGGCCAGGGCGTAGGCCAGGCGCTGACCGAGCGCACGGTCTACGACAACGAGAGCGGCCAGCTGCTGTCGGGTTCGTTCATGGACTACGCGCTGCCGCGCGCCGACATCGTGCCGCATGTGCATTTCGACACGCACCACTCGCGCTGCACGACCAACCCGCTGGGCCTGAAGGGCGCCGGCGAGGCGGGCGCCATCGGCTCGCCGCCGGCGGTGATCAACGCCATCGTCGACGCGCTCAAGCCGGCCACCGGCCTGAAGCACATCGACATGCCGGCGACGCCGCGCGCGATCTGGGAAGCGCTGCACGGCGGGGCGATGAAGGTCGCGGCGGAGTAGCTCTGGGCGCGCCGGCGTCCCGCCGGCCTCTTGAAAGTTTCACCACAGAGACACAGAGACACAGAGACACAGAGTGATGTGCGCCCCTATTTTGAGACGGAGGAAAAGAGGCACAGTCCGTTCATGAGA
>CAYTFW010000148.1:13757-16586 GCA_964437145.1 uncultured Rhizobiaceae bacterium | reverse complement strand
GTATCAGCTGATCTCGCAATACACGCTGGAGCCGCTGCTCAAATCGGTCGCCGAGGCGATGCCGAACATCGATGTGCGCTTCGGCTATGAGCTGGTCGACTTCGCGCAGGACGAAGACGGCGTCGCGGCGACGATCGCGACGCGCGACGGCGCGCGGCACAGCGTACGCGCGCGCTACATGGCGGGCTGCGACGGCGGCTCGAGCATCGTGCGCAAGCAACTCGGCATCAAGCTGGAGGGGCAGGGCCGGCTGCGCACCATGCACCAGACCTTCTTCCGCTCCGATACGTTGTTCGAGCGCATCGGCGTCGGCCGCGGGCGGCACTATTACTTTCCGACGGGCACGCTGGTCGTTCAGGACGATCTCCGACACTTCATGGTCAATCGCGCTGATCCCGATGAGGGCAAGGAGCCGGCGCGCGCGATGCGTGATTTTCTCGGCATGGAGTTTGAGCTCGAGGTGCTGGCGCGCAGCGCCTGGAACCAGCATCTGCTAGTCGCCGAGTCCTATGGCCAGGGACGCGTCTTCCTCGCCGGCGACGCCGTGCATCTGGTGATCCCCAATGGCGGACTGGGCATGAACACCGGCGTCGGCGATGCCATCGACCTGTCGTGGAAGCTGGCCGGCACGTTGCAGGGCTGGGGCGGGCCCGGCCTGCTGGCGAGCTACGAGGCGGAGCGGCTGCCGATCGGTCGGCGCAATCGCAACGCCTCGGGCAACGCCGCGCGCGGCGTGCGCTCGTGGATGGCCGCGTGCCCACCAGAGATCGCCGACGACAGCGAGGCGGGCCGCGCGGCGCGGGCGATGGTGCGCGAGATCGCCAATGTCGGCCAGCGCATCAGCCACGAGATGGTCGGCGCCGAACTGGGCTACCGCTACGACGACTCGGCGCTGACCTGCCGCGAGCCGGGCGAGGCACCGCCCGACGACATGCGCGACTATGTGCCCACGACCTGGCCGGGCGCGCGCCTGCCGCACATGTGGCTGGCCGACGGCAGCGCGCTGCACGACCGGCTGGGCGATGGCTACACCCTGCTGCGCATCGGGTCAGGCATCCGCCGCGACACCGGTGCGTTGGAGCGGGCGATGGAGGCCAGCGGCGCGCCCTTCGCCGTCGTCGACGTGGCGGAGGATGGGCTGCGCACGGTCTACCAGCGCGACCTCTTGCTGCTGCGACCCGACCTGCACGTCGCCTGGCGCGGCGACGCGCCGCCGACCGATTGCGTCAGCCTCGCGAAGCAGGTGCGGGGACACCCTGTCTAGACTGCAGCGTCCTCGACATGCGGCGCGAGGCGTTCGAGGCGCTGGCGCAGATGCTGATGCGAGCGATCTCGGCCCTGATCTTCAAGTATTGAGTGAACTGTCACTTGACTTTGTCTAACATATTAACTGATAGTAGCAACTTACGGATCGATAAGTCTTTTTAAGGGACATCGACCGCTTGGGGATGCCGCGTAGCGTAGAGTCATAAGGGAGTCAGGGATGCGGGTCATCGCTCCGGGGGGAGCGTGAGCGGTTTCCAGACCACAGCCCGTTGCGGGCTGCCCGCAGACAAATTTCCGACCTTCTGTAGATTTGGCGCGCGGCCCTGCAAAGCCGCCGGCGTGCCGTCATTCATGGCCGACACGTACGAGGCAGTATTTCCATGCGCATCAACGGCTCCAACGGCAACGATGTCCTTCTGGGCACATCAAAGCGCGATCGCATATCAGGCGGCGCCGGCAATGACTGGATCCTGGCCGGCCGAGGCGACGATACGGCCGATGGTGGTGCCGGCTCCGATCACCTGTTGATGGGCTGGGGCAACGACACAGCCATCTACAACATGAGCGAAAACCACGGCGCGCGCGACGTCTACAACGGCGGCGCCGGCAGGGACACGCTGGTCCTGGAACTCACCCGCGCCGAGTGGCTGTCGACGGTGGTGCAGAGCGACATCGCCCGTTTCCTCGACGCGCTCAACCGCTGCGGTGGCTTTGGCGCCCGCGATTTCGACTTCACCGCCTTCGATCTGACCGCAAGGAACTTCGAGGCGCTGAAGGTCACTGTCGATGGTGTGGCGCTGAGCGCGAAGGACGACCACGTCGATGCGCGCAACGATCGCGCGACCGTGGCCGCCGACAAGGCCGTCACGCTCGATGTCCTGCGCAACGACCGGGTTCCCGATCTGGTCAAGAAGGTCGAGCAGGTCAGCGGCCCCGGCGCCGGCGCGCTGAGCCTGAACGCCGACGGCACCTTCACCTTTGATACCAAGGGCGCCTTCGATTCGCTGGGCGCCGGCCAGACGGCGACCGTGGTCTTCACCTACCGCGTCACCGACGCCGATGGCGACACCGACACAGCGACGGTGACCATCACCGTCACCGGCGTCGGCGGTGGTGGCGGCGCCAACCAGCCGCCGATCGTCACCGGCGCGATCGCCACCGGCTCGGCCACGGAAATCGTCGACCAGGCGGCCGGCGAGAACACCGCGACGCACACCGCCACGGGCACGGTGTCCTTCACCGACACCAATCTCGGCAATAGCCACACCGTGTCGGTAACGGCGAATGGCGGCGGCTATCGTGGCACGTTGACCGCCAGCGTCACCAACACCGCCTCCGGCGACGGTGCCGGCGCGGCGACCTGGAACTACAGCGTCAACGACGGCGCGCTCGACGATCTGGCCGCGAACCAGACGCTGACGCAGAGCTACACCATCACGATCGACGACGGTCAGGGCGGCACCGCGACGCAGATCGTCACGATTACACTGAACGGCACCAACGACGCACCGACCATCACCTCGGCGGTGCAGGCGGGCGCGGTGACGGAGGCCGTCGACGGCG
>CAYTFW010000148.1:0-13657 GCA_964437145.1 uncultured Rhizobiaceae bacterium | reverse complement strand
CCGACCATCACCTCGGCGGTGCAGGCGGGCGCGGTGACGGAGGCCGTCGACGGCGACGCTGCCGAGAATGCCATGACGCATGCGGCCTCGGGCGCCGTGACCTTTGTCGATGTCGACCTGATCGACACGCACGGCGCCTCGTTTCAGGCCCTGGGCGGCGGCTACCTCGGCACTTTCTCCTTGAATCCGGTGGATCAGGCCGGCGATTCGGTCGGCTGGAACTTCTCGGTGGCGGATTCCGTCCTCGATGGTCTCGCGGCCGATCAGACATTGACGCAGAGCTACCTCGTTGCAGTCGACGACGGCCACGCTGGCAGCGCGACGCAGACCGTCACCATCACGCTGCACGGCAGCAACGATGCGCCGAGCATCACCTCGGCGGTGCAGGCGGGTTCGGTGGCGGAGATCGCCGATGGTGTACCGGGCGAAGGGGCGGCGACGCTTGTGGCTGCGGGTGCCGTCACCTTCGCCGATGTCGACGTGATCGACGCGCACAGCGCCTCGTTCGTGGCGCAAGGCATCAACTACCTCGGTACCTTCGCGCTGGACCCGGTGAATCAGGCCGGCGATTCGGTGGGCTGGAATTTCTCGGTGGCGGATGCCGCCCTCGATAGCCTCGCCGTCGGCCAGACATTGACGCAACGCTACGTCGTCACGGTCGATGATGGCCACGGTGACACGGCGGCCCAGACCGTCACCATCTCGATCCACGGCACCAATGATGCGCCGACCATCACCTCGGCGGTGCAGTCGGCCCTCGTTACAGAGTTCACCGACGGTGCTCCGGGCGAGAACGTCACGACGCTGCTGGCGCCGGGTATCGTCACCTTCGCCGATGTCGACTTGACCGACACGCACAGCGCGTCGTTCGAGGCGCAAGGCGGCGACTACCTCGGTACCTTCGCGCTGGACCCGGTGAATCAGGGCGGCGATTCGGTGGGCTGGCTCTTTTCGGTGGCGGATGCCGATCTTGACAGCCTGAGGGCCGACCAGACGCTGACGCAGAGTTATCTCGTCACCTTCGACGACGGCCATGGCGGCACCGCGGCGGAGACCGTCACGGTCACGATCCAGGGCCGCAACGACGCGCCGGTCGCCGTCGCCGATGCGGCGACGGGCGGCCAGAACGAGGTCCTGACGATCGACGTGCTGGCCAACGACACCGACGCCGACCTCGGCGACAGCCAGACGCTACTCAACCTCTTCGTGCCGCCGGGCAAGGGCGCGGTGAGCGTGCTCGACAACAAGCTGGTGTTCGACCCCGGCATGGATCTCCGCTACCTCGCCCAGGGCGCGAGCGAAGTCGTCACCGCGACCTATTTCGTGTTCGACGATACGGGCGCCGGTGC
This sequence comes from uncultured Rhizobiaceae bacterium, assembly GCA_964437145.1. Classification (GTDB taxonomy): domain Bacteria; phylum Pseudomonadota; class Alphaproteobacteria; order Reyranellales; family Reyranellaceae; genus JAFAZJ01. The sequence continues at coordinate 12,308 of CAYTFW010000148.1, read as the reverse complement.
GTCGTCGACGGTGGATATCACGGTTGTCGGCCTCAACGACGCACCCATCGCCGTTGGCGACTTCGCGTCGGGCGGCCAGAACGAGATCCTGACCATCGATGTGCTGGCCAACGACTTCGACGTCGATGACGGCTATACGCTGACCCTGGTGAGCGCCAGCGTGCCGCAATTCTCAGGCCTGGTCAGCGTCGTCAACAACCAGCTCGTGTTCGATCCGGGCGACGACTTCCTCGACCTCGGCGCCGGTGCATTCGCGGACGTCCTGGTCACCTACACGATCGAGGACGAGCACGGCGCCACCTCGAGCTCAACCGTCGGCCTCACGGTCACGGCAGGCAACAGCGCGCCGATCGTCGAAGACGTTTTCGCCATGGGCGACGAGGATGGATCGATCTTTCTGCCGTCCACCCCCGTATTCGACAACAATGTCGGCGACACCCTGACCTATTCCTTCGTGCCTGGCGGCATTCACAACGGCACGTTGGTCAGCAATGGCGGCGGCCGCTACACCTACACGCCCGACGCCAATTTCAGTGGCGAGGACAGCTTCGTCTATACCGCTACCGATAGCTACGGCGCGGTCGGCAGCGGCACGCTGTTCTTCACGGTCAACGCCATCGCCGACGTGCCCACGCTGGACGTGGGCGACGGCGCCGTGTCGGGCAATGCCGGCGCGCCCATCGCGCTCGACATCGCCGCGGAGCTGACCGACACCGACGGCTCCGAGATCCTGCAGCTCCAGGTCTCCGGCGTGCCCGTTGGCTGGACGCTGTCATCAGGCGTGTTCGACAGCGTCAGCGGCAGCTGGCTGGTGCCGGGCGCCGACATCGCCGGTCTCAGCGTCACGGCACCATCGGGCTCCGCCGGTAGCGCGACCCTGTCCGTCAAGGCCATCGCCACCGAGCAATCCAACGGCGCCACGGCGCAGAGCGCGACGCTATCGGTCTCGGTTGTCGTGGCGTCCGACGCGATGTTCGCGACCAGCCTGGCCGCCGACTTCAGCCTGCCTGTGGTCGATATGGTGAAAGACCCCGACGCCGTGATCGTCCCGCAGGACGGCACGAATTTCGCCAGCCCGCTGGTCGATCCGCCGCATACGATGGACTTCATCACCTAGCCGCGGGTTGTCGCGGCGCGCCGCATAACGTGCTGATATCTCTCCCGAGCCAGGGGGGAGGAACAGCACGCATGCGCATCACCGACGCCCAGATCCACACCTGGGGCACCGGGCTGCCCAGCAACATGTCGCACCGCCAGGTGACCCATTACACGCCGCAGGAGGCGATCGCCGAGATGGACGCGGGCGGCATCGACGCCGCGATCATCCATACGGTTGGCTGGGATCCGAACAACGAGGCGATGGCTTTCAAGGCGGTGAAGGACTACCCCGGCCGCTTCGCCATCATGAGCTCCATCCCGCTCGACAAGCCGGCCGAGTCGAAGCCCCGCATCGCGCGCTGGCGCGAGCAGCCGGGCATGCTGGGCCTGCGCTGGACCTTCCTGCATGAGCCCGCGCGCACTTGGCTCGGCGACGGCACGCTCGACTGGCTGTGGACTGAGGCGGAGAAATGCCAGGTGCCGGTCGCCATGCTGTGCACCGACTCGCTGCCGGATGTTGGCCGCATCGCCGAGCGCCACCCCGCCCTGAAGATCACCATCGACCATCTTGGCGGCCGCGGCGGCATGACCACGTTGAAGGACCACGCCGCGATGGTGCACATGCCGCGGCTTTTGGCGCTGGCGAAGCACCCCAACATCGCGGTCAAGGCCACCGGCGCGCCGGGCTATTCCGCCGAGGCCTATCCGTTCCCGATCATGCAGGGCTACCTGAAGCGGATCTTCGACGCCTTCGGACCGCAGCGCATGTTTTGGGGCACCGACATCACCAAGATGCCGTGCTCCTGGCGCCAGTGCGTGACGATGCTGAGCGAGCAGCCGTGGCTCAATGATAGCGATCGGCGCCTGATCTTCGGTGAGGCGATCCGCGCCTGGTGGGGCTGGCGCTAGGCTTCGCCCCGACGGTGATGCACCCAGTGTTCGTAGCTGCCGCCACGCAGCTCGAAGACCCGCTCGCGCACCGCGCCGAGGCGCTCGACGACCCGCTTCGACGCGTGGTTGTCGGGACGGATGAAGCTCGCCGCCCGATTCGCCGGGATGTGCGCGAAGAACCAGTCGCGGGCCGCGCGCGCCGCCTCGGTGGCGAAGCCCTGACCCCAGAAGGGCTGGTCGAGCGAATAGGCGATCTCGGGTTCCGGCCAATCGAGCGGATGGAAGACGCCGACGCTGCCGACGAACACGCCGCCGTCGATCTTCTCGCAGGCCCAAATGCCGTAGCCGCGCAGCGCCCACGAGCCGAGCGACATCAGCATCGTGCGCCAGACCTCAGCCGGCGTGGAGATGCGCCCCATGACCATGTGGCGCATCACCTCGGGGTTGGCCTGCATCGCCGCATAGGCCTCCAGGTCGCCGGCGCGGAACGCGCGCAGCCGCAGGCGGCTCGTCGTGACAGTCGGGACCTCGAACGTCGCCATCTCTCAGCCCTCCGACGAAAGCATAGCGCGGCGCCAGATAATGGCGACAATCAGGGAAAGGGGTAAGGAGGGAACCGAGATGCCGCAGAACGCCAAAGGCAAACCCGTCGCCGTCGTCATCGGCGCCACGTCGAAGTGGCAGTCGGATGGGCGCAACACCAAGCTCATCCACGGCAAGGCACTCGACGACAGCCAGTTGCCGGTGGGCGTGCGCTGGGGCGTGGGCGGCGCGATCGCGCAGAAATTCGCGCAGGAAGGCTTCTTCACCGTGCTGACCACGCGCGCGACCGTCAACGCCGCGCCGTTGGACAAGGCGATCAAGGCGCAGGGCAATGACAGCATGATCGTCGAGCTCGACCTGTCCTCGCAGGAGTCGGTGGCCAAGGCGTTCGCCACCATCCGCAGGGAGGCGGGCGATCCGGAAATCCTGATCTACAACGCCGGCTACCTCGAGGGCCGCGACCTGCCGCCGGAGAAGGAGCTGCTCGAGCACATCCCGGTGGAGATGTTCGACACCGCCCAGCACATCGCCTCGCGCGGACCGTTCCTGGTGGCGAAGGAAGTCCTGCCCGCCATGCGCCAGAAGAACGCCGGCTCGTTCTTCTTCTCCAACAACGCCAGCTCGCTGCGCGGGCGCAAGCGGCTCACCGGCCAGTCGCTCTACTATCCGCGCGTGATGATGCGCACCCTGGCGCAGGTGCTGACCGAGGAGTACTCCGAGCACGGCGTGCACGTCGCCAACGTGGTGATCGATGGCACCATCGATTCGCCCGGCACGCGCGCCATGCCCCGGCTGCAGAACCGCCCGGACCTGATCATCAACCCCGTGAAGATCGCCGAGGCCTTCTGGTACCTGCACACCCAGGATCGCTCGTGCTGGACGCACGAATTGCAGCTCACGCCGTTCTCGACCAAGCCGAGCTATTGAGGACGTCGCCCACCGGCTGCAGGCGTGGATTGGTTGCAGGCGCCACGCATCAAGCGTTGGTTGAATCGCGCAGGGGCCGGCCATATCGTCGACGCGGCGGCTTTGCGGAGAGCGATCATGGCCTGGACTTTCGACGCGCCGGCTGGTCTGCGTGATTTCGCGGATCTCCGGAATTGGCACAACGAGATGGTCGCCGTGGCCGACGACATCATCGCGACGCTCGTCGCCGATGTACTCAACCGCCAGCCGACGCAGCAGGACATCGAGCAGTGGCGCGCCCGCCTGTCCTACGTGCACCCGACTCGGGAGACGGTGCCGGCGGATGCGGAGACGATCGCGATCAACGCCTGGGGCGGGTTTCCACGCCTGGTCGAGCGCCGCGCACCGTGGAATCTGCCGCCAGCGCCCGGCGACGCCGACGGCAGCCTGCGCGCGGTCGATCATCTCGGCGAGGAAGACTACAGGGCCGGCCGCTTCGAGGACGCCAACGGCAACGCGCTGAGCCTGCCCGCGCGCGATCGCCAGGACGAATATCTGGAATGGGCGAGCGAGGTCGACAGCGGCGGCAACCTCACGAAGATCACCTTCGTGGCGGAAGGCTACGACTATTTCGCGCGTCTTTTCGAGACCGACCCGCAGACGGTCGTCGATCTCTACAAGGACTTCACCCGGGACAACACGATCACCCGCGACGCCCTGACCGCGACGCGCGAGATTCGCCGGGTCACCGCTGGCGGCCGCAGCGTCGTCACGCGGGCCGGCGACTTCAATCCCCGCAATCGGTTCAACGTCAAGCCCGGCGCCATCGTCCACCTCTCGCATCGCGCCAATTCGCTGGGCGCCGAGGTCAATCTCGCCGGCGTCTCCGCGCTCGCTCGTCGAAAGGCCGATGGCTCGTTGGTCGACGGCGTCGACGAGCAGGAGCTGATCTGCTGCAACCAGGGCGGCGAGCCCAACCGCAACTCCGATCCCAAGATCGCGCAGCAGGCCTACGATCTCGTGCGCAAGGGCTTTCGCTACACGCTGGCCAATCCGATCGGCCTTTACATCGCCGGCGTCAATGAAGCGGGCCTCACCTTCGCCGACGGCACGCAAGTGCCGCGCGACTGGTGGCACGAGGTGCGCGGGTCGGGTCTGTGGGGCGGTGCCTCGCGCGTCCTGCGACTGGAACTGCGGCCGCCGCCGGGCGAGACGCGCAAGCTCAGCGATCTGCGCGCCGGCGGCTCGCGACTGCGCTACGCCGGGCAGGTCGCCCGGCTGATGAGCGTGCATCTGTTCGTCACGCGCTGGAAGCATGCACAACCGGACAGCGCGCCCGTCGTGGATTGCCTGGGGACCTGCTGCCAGAAGATTGGCAGCGAGCTGCTGATCGGATCGGACGGCGGTTGCCCTGACGGCTTCGCCCTGAAGTTCCCCGGCCTGATCACGCAGAGGCCGCTCGCGCCGGTGGCCGAGGCCAGGCCGCTTGAGTCGTTGGCACCCACTGCCGACACCGCGCCGCGGCGCCTGATGAGAACGCGGTGATGGATCGGGCGCTGGAGCTCGACGACATCCAGGGCGACATCCTCGGCGGCTTCAATACCGACATCCAGGCGCTCGTCGGCTTCACCGCCCAGGACGGCGATGGCGCGCGGCGCGCGGCGGCGTGGCTCGCGGGCCTGTCGTCGGAGGTGAGCTCGGTCACGCGGGTGACCGCCGAGCGCGAGGCCATGAAGGCCGCCGACTCGCCCCTGACCTGGCTGGCGGTGGCACTTGGTCGTGGCTTGCTGGGCCGTGTCGCGCCGGAGCTCTTCATTCGCGACGACGCTTTCGAGGAGGGCATGGCCGATCGGGCGCCCAGCGCGTTGGGCGACAGGTCGGACCAGACGAAGTGGACCGCGGGCGCGTCGGGCAAGCCGATCGATGTGCTGATGAAGATCGCGGCCAACAACGAAGCCGCGGTGCGCCAGCGCATGGCGCAGCTGATCGACGCGGCCGCCGCCAATGGCCTGCTCAAGACCTACGACGATATCGGCCGGCGGCTGACCAATGACGAGGAGCATTTTGGATTCCGCGACGGCATCTCGCAGCCCGACGTCCTGGGATACCAGTCGACGAGCGGCATGGGCCCCGGGCTGTTCCTCTTCGGCTATCCCAGGATCCCCGGCGGCGCGGCGCCCGATCTGGCGATCGATCCCCGCAAGCTGACCGACAATGGCTCGCTGCTGGTGTTCCGGCGTCTGGCGCAGGACGTCAAGGCGTTCCACGATTTCTGCGAGGCGGAGGCCGCGCGCCTGCGGCCGCAATGGCCTGACATGTCGGCGTCCTGGCTCGCGGCCTTGATCGTCGGCCGCTGGCCTTCAGGCGCGCCGCTGCGGCAAGGCATCAGCGCCGACCCCGGCAGCACCATTCCGCCCGACAACAGCTTCACCTTCCATGGCGACGAAGGCCACACCTGTCCGTTCGGCGCCCACATCCGCAAGGTCAACCCGCGCAAGGGCGCCGGCGACGTGGTCGACGTTCCCCGTATGCTCCGCCGCGGCATTCCTTTCGGGCCGAGGCTGAAGGACGAGCCGGCCGCCGAACGTGGCCTGCTGTTCCTCGCCTATCAGTCCTCGATCCAGAACACCTTCGAGTTCGTAACCGTCCAATGGATGAACAGTGATCGGCGCCCGGGGCCGGGCGACGACGTGCTCATCGGCAAGCCGTTCGATGCCCGCAGCATGCCGATGCCCGGTCCCTCGGGTGTCGTAAGCGTCGCGACATCGGGTGCGCAATGGATCCGCCCGACGGGCGGCGCTTATCTGTTCGCGCCCGGCAAGGCCGCCTTGAGCCGGCTGACGACGCCGATCCCGACGCTGGCGACGCTGGCGCCGACCTTGCTGTTCGCCCAGGCCAGCTCCGCCATCCGTCGGGTCGCGCGCCGCACCATGCGTCGCTAGCAAGGGCCCGGCGCCGGTGTCCGGCGTCGAACTGGGGCGGGAAGCCCTACGGACTTCCTGATGATGCGACAACAGCGCCCCGCCCTTGGTCTGAAGGTTCATGCACGATGAGACATCTTTCACTTCTCTGAAGATTTCGCTGGTGGACCGGTCTAGCCTCACAGATACGGGTGAGCGCGTATGGACCTCTTCGGGAGGCGTAGTTGGTAGAGCACGGCCTGGCGGAGGTCGGACGTTGCGTCGCGCTTTGATCTTGAGCGCGTTGCTGGCTGCGGTTTTGCCCGGGCCGCCGGCATTGAGCCAGGTGGCGCCGTTGCAGACGCCGCCTCAGCCACTGCAGCGTCCGGCGCCGGCGCTGCCGGAGCCCGGGGTTATCCCCGGCCCAGCCACGCCCGGCAGCACGACGGCGCCCGCTGGCGCCGAGCGCATCCCTGTCTCGCCGACGGCGATCACGGTCGAGGGCAACACCGTCTATGCGCCTGATGATCTCGCGCCGCTGATCCGCCCGCTGATCGGCAAGACGGTCACCGCCGCCGACATCTTCCAGCTCGCCGGCGCGATCCAGCGCAAGTACCGCGACGATGGCTATTTTCTCGCCACGGTCGTGGTGCCACCGCAGCGCGTCACCGACGGGCGCATCCGCCTACGCGCCTACGAGGGCAGCATCGTCAGCGTCGTGGTCGAGGGCGATGTCGGGCCGGTGATCGAGCAGGCCCGTGCCTACCTCAGCAAGATCGGTAGAGGCGGCCAGGCGGTCAACCTGCGCGACATCGAGCGCTATCTGCTGCTGACCGAGGACATTCCCGGTATCAAGACGAAAGCGGTGCTGCGCCCGGGCCAGCAGCCGGGCGAGGCCGAGCTGGTGGTCGAGCTCACGCGCAAATGGTGGGATGCCTATTACGCGCTCGACAATCGCGGCTCGCGCTTCACCGGACCGCTGCAGAGCTTCGCGCTGGGCGGGCTGAACGCGTTCACCCCGTGGGGCGAGCGCCTCGAGGCGATGCAGTTCACCACCTTCAGCCGCGAGAGCAACTACATCCAGGTCAACGGCTCGTTCCTGGTCGGCTCCGAGGGCACACGCCTGCGCGCCTGGCTGGCCAAGGGCTTCGTCAATCCCAGCGGGCCGGTCGCCGCCGTCGGCTATGCCGGCGACCTCACGCTCTTCGGCTTCGGCGCCGTGCATCCGATCATCCGCTCGCGCCAGACCAACCTCTCGGTCAACGGCGGCTTCGAGTACTATCGCTCGCTGGTCGACACTAATGTCGGCCGGCTCAACGACACGCATCTGCGCATCCTGCGCCTGGGCTTCGACGGTAACTACCGCGACGAGCTTGACGGCTTCAATATCGCCAGTGTCAGGTTCAGCAAGGGCCTGGGCTTCCTCGGCGCCAGCGCCGCCAACGATCCGCTGATGGCGCGCGCCGGCTCCGACCCGGCCTTCTTCAAGATCCAGGCCGAGTTTGCGCGCCGCCAGGCGATCTGGTCGGACAACAACGTCGCGCTCGGCGTCCTCGGCTCTTTGAGCGGCCAGATGACCGGCGACATCCTGCCGGCGAGCGAGAAGTTCTTCCTCGGCGGCGACCGCTTCGGCCGTGGCTATTTCTACGGCCAGGTCAGCGGCGATCGCGGCATCGCCGCCTCGCTCGAGCTGCAGCTCAACGTGCTGGTGCCGCCGGGCGGCGTCGGCTGGAGCACGCCGGCCTCGGATCTCGACATGAGCCGCGCGCTGCCGCTGCAGTTCTACGCGTATTTCGACTACGGCCGGGTGTGGAACCTGCTGTCGAGCGAGGTGCCGGCGATCGCCGCGCGCTCGGTCGGCGTCGGCGTGCGCGCCAGCCTGCTCGAGCACCTCACGATCGAGGTCGAGGCGTCGCACCGGCTGGATCTGCGCGTCGATGGCGCGGCGGCGACGCCGCTGGATCCATGGGCCGCCTACTTCAAGGTGACCGCGCGGTTCTGAGACGTGCATAATAGACCGCGGTGCCCGCAGGCGCCGCTGAGGAGTGACAGGGTGGCGGGGCAAGGCCCTACGAAGGACGGTCTGCTGGCATCGACGGCTTTCGCCGCCTTCGTCGGCGCGGGTCTTTTCGTGTTCAGCGCGCCCGTCATGGCGCAAACGCCGACCGGTGGGGTCGTCGTGGGCGGTAGCGCCACCATCACCCAGAATTCCGCGACCCAGGTCACGATCAACCAGACGACCCATCGTGGCGCCATCGACTGGCAGAGTTTCAACATCGGCGCCGGCTCGCGCGTCGACTTCGTCCAGCCCGGCGCCAGCTCGGTGACGCTCAACCGCGTCATCGGTCCCGACCCGTCGCTGATCAACGGCCAGCTCAACGCCAACGGCCAGATCATCCTGATCAACCCGTCGGGCGTGACCTTCGGCGGCGGCGCGCAGGTCAACGTGCATTCGCTGATCGCCGGCACGGCCAATGTCGGCAACCTCGCCAGCTTCATGAAGGGTGGCAAAGTCGCCTTCGACCAGGCCTCGGCGAACCCCAACGCCACCGTGGTCAACCACGGTACGATCACGGTGCGCGAAGGTGGCCTCGTCGGTCTCGTCGGCCCGAACGCCGCCAACAACGGCGTGATCAACGCCAAGCTCGGCCGTGTCACCATCGGCGGCGCCGAGACTATGACGGTCGATCTCGCAGGCGACGGCCTGCTCGGCCTGCAGATCGGGCCGGCGACCAAGGTCGCCACCAAGGCGACCAACACCGGCGCGATCAACGCGCCGGGCGGCACGGTTCAGATCAGCGCCGCAACCGCACGCAATGTGGTCGATTCGATCGCCAACGTGCAGGGCATGATCAAGGCGACGACCGTGAGCATCGAGGGCGGCGCGGTCGTCTTCGGCGGCGATGTCGACGTGTCGAGCGCCGCCGGCAAAGGCGGCACGGTGACCGCCACGGGCACCAAGGTTCACGTGCAGTCGACGGCGCGCATCAACGCCAACGGCGCGACCGGCGGCGGCACGGTGCTGATCGGCGGCGGCAAGCAGGGCGTGGGGCCGATCGCCAACGCGCAGACCACTACGGTCGACAAGGGTGCGCTGATCACCGCCAACGCCACCGGCAAGGGCGATGGCGGCTCGGTGGTGGTGTGGGCCGACAACGCCACGGTGTTCGCCGGCACGATCGAGGCGCGCGGCGGCGCGCTGGGTGGTGACGGCGGCTTCGTCGAGACCTCGGGCAAGCGCACGCTCTCGGTGCTGCCCGGCGCCTCGGTCGACGCCGGCGCGCCGGCCGGCCAGGGCGGGCTGTGGCTGCTTGATCCCGTCAACATCACGATCGACGCGACCTTGGCCGCCTCGATCGCCAGCACCTTGAACGGTGGCGCCGACGTTACCGTCACGACTTCGGCCGCGGGCGCGGATCCGGGCGACATCACGGTGGCGAGCGCCGTGACCTGGACAACGGCCAAGACGCTCACGCTGAACGCCGACAACAACATCTCCGTCGGCGCGACGATCACCGGCACCAACGGCACGTTGGCGATGAACGCCGGCCTGACCACGACGTCGGGCACCATCACCCAGACCAAGGCGATCAGCGTCGCCACGCTGACGCTCAGCACCCAGGGTGGCAACGCGACATTGAACGGCGCGACCAACGCCATCACCAACCTGGGCGCGATATCGCTGGGCGCGGGCGCGCTGAACCTGCTCGATGCCGGCGGCCTGACGGTGACGGGCGCGGTGGCGGCGTCGGGCGGCATCACGCTCAATACGTCCGGCACGCTGGCGATCAACAACACGCTGAACGGCGGCACGGGCACGGTGTCGCTGACGACGACGGGGACGGGCAAGGCCATCACCCAGAACGCGTCGGGCGTGATTACCGCCGGCACGCTGACGCTGACGACGACCAACGCCTCGGCGACGTTGAACACGACGACGAACGCGGTGACCAACCTGGGCGCGGTGGCGCTGGGCACCGGGGCGCTGAACCTGCTGGACGCGGGCGGCTTGACCGTGACGGGTGCGGTGGCGGCGTCGGGCGGCATCACGCTGAATACGTCGGGCGCGTTGGCGATCAACAGCACGCTGAGCGGCGGCACGGGCACGGTGTCGCTGACGACGACGGGCACGGGCAACGCGATCGCGCAAAGCGCCGCGGGCGTGATCACGGCGGGTACGCTGACGCTGACGACGACGGATGCGGCGGCGACGCTGAACACGGCGACCAACGCGGTGACGAACCTGGGCGCGGTGAGCCTGGGTACGGGCGCGCTGAACCTGCTGGACGCGGGCGGCTTGACGGTGACAGGCGCGGTGGCGGCGTCTGGTGGCGTGACGCTGAACACGTCGGGCGCGCTGGCGATCAACAACGCGGTGAACGGCAGCACCGGCACGGTGTCGTTGACGACGACGGGTGCGGGCAAGGCCATCGCGCAGAACGCCTCGGGCATCATCACCGCCGGCACGCTGACGCTGGCGACGACAAACGGCTCGGCGACGCTCAACCAGACGAACGCGATCACCAATCTGGGCGCGGTGACGCTGGGGTCGGGATCGCTGAACCTGGGCGACGCGGGCGGCCTGACCGTGACCGGCGTGGTGGCGACGGCAGGCACCATCAGGCTGAGCACGTCGGGCGCGCTGGTGATCAACAACACGCTGAACTCGGGCGCCAGCCAATTGACGCTGATCACGACCGGCTCGGGCAACGCGATCACGCAAAGCGCGACGGGGGTGATCAACACCACCGGCACGCTGGTGCTGACGACGACGGACGGCAATGTGACGCTGAACTCCGCGACCAACGCGGTGACGAAATTGGGTGCGGTGAGCCTGGGTACGGGCGCGCTGAATCTGCTCGACGCGGGCGGGCTTACCCTGACGGGCGCGGTGGCGGCGTCCGGCGGCGTGACGCTGAACACATCGGGCGCGTTGGCGATCAACAGTACGCTGAACGCCGCCACGGGCACGGTATCGCTGACGACGACGGTCTCGGGCAAGGCCATCACCCAGAACTCCTCGGGCGTGATCACCGCGGGCACGCTGACGCTGACGACGACCAACGCGGCGGCGACGCTGAGCAGCGCGACGAATGTGGTGACCAACCTCGGCACGGTGAGCCTGGGCACCGGCGCGTTGAGCGTGCTCGACGCCGGCGGCCTGACGGTTACGGGCGCGGTGGCGTCTGCCGGCGTGACGCTGAAGACATCGGGTGCGCTGTCGATCCAGAACACGCTGAACGGCGCTACCGGCACGGTGTCGTTGACGACGACGGGCGCGGGCAACGCGATCACGCAGACCGCATCGGGTGTCATCACCGCCGGGACGCTGGCGCTGGCGACGGTGAACGCCAACGCGACGCTGGACACGGCGACCAACGCGGCGACGAACCTCGGTGCCGTGACGCTGGGTACCGGCGCACTGAGACTGCTAGACGCGGGTGGTCTGACGGTGACCGGCGCGGTGGCGGCGTCGGGCGGCATCACGCTGAACACATCGGGGGCGGTGGCGATCAACGCGGCGCTGAACGCCGGCAGCGGCACCGTGTCGCTGACGACGACGGGCGCGGGCAACGCCATCACCCAGAATTCCTCGGGCGCGATCACGGCGGGCACGCTGACGCTGACCACGACGGATGCGTCGGCGACGTTGATCGCCGCGGCCAACGCCGTGACCAACCTCGGCGCTGTGACGTTGGGCACAGGCGGGTTGAACCTGGTGGACGCGGGCGGCTTGACGGTGACGGGCGCGGCGGCGGCGAGCGGCGGCATCACACTGAGAACCTCCGGTGCGCTGGCGATCAACGCGGCGCTGAACGCCGGCACGGGCACGGTATCGCTGACGACGACGGGCGCGGGCAACGCGATCACGCAGAACGCGGCCGGCGTGATCACCGGCGGCACGCTGGCGCTGGCGACGACGGACGCCAACGCGACGCTGAATACCGCGACCAACGCCGTGACGAATCT
>CAYTFW010000147.1:0-16640 GCA_964437145.1 uncultured Rhizobiaceae bacterium | reverse complement strand
CGCCAGCACCACCTGCACCGCCAGCACCACCACCGCCGGCGCCGCCGGCTCCTCCAGCCCCGGCGCCGCCACCGCCGGTGCCACCATTCCCGGTGCCGCCGCCGCCGTTGGCCGCGCCGGCGCCTTGACCGGCGTTGGCACCGCCATTGCCGGTGCCCGGGCCCGAGCCGTCGGTGTTGCCGCCACCGGTGGCGTTGCCACCGTTGCCATTGCCGTTGCCTGGTCCGGTACCCGGTCCTGGTCCCGGCCCCGGTCCCGGCCCCGGCCCTGGGCCCGGTCCCGCACCGGGTCCGACGCCCGGCGGGGTGGGGCCATCGGCGGTCGCGCCGCCGATCGCGCTCACCGCCGCGCCGGCCGTCGTTGAGGTCGGCGACGTGCCGCCGGTCGACGCTTCGGTGAGCGTGACCGAGACAATGCAGGATCGATCGACCGAGATCGAATAGCCGGCTTGGGCGAGATAGGCGTTACCAGCAGTGCGCGCCGCGCCGCAGGCCCAGAGCACGACGGCGCCCTGATCGACGCGCACGCGCGTGGCGCCGGCCGGTGTGACGGTGACGACGAAGTCGGTGCCGCGAATGCCGATCGTCGCCGTCGGCGTGGTGATCCGCATGCCATCGCGCTGGACGTTGCCCGAGATGAAGCGCATGGCGCCCTTGGCCATGCCCAGCGCCGCGCTGGCGCCACCTCCGCCTGGCCGATAGACGTAGCTGTCGAGCGTGACCTGGCTCGACGGCCCGACGCCAAGGCGCGTGCCATCGGCGAAGGCCACATCCACCCGCCCGCGCGGCGAGGTCTCGATGACGTCGTTGTTGAACAGGCCGCTGCCCAGCTTCAGCGCCTCCGGGCCGCCCGGCAGCTGCTGTCGTGTGCCCTGCGGCTCGATGCGCTGGACGCTGGCGATCTGCTGCTGCGCCCATGCCTCGGGCGCGCCCGCGAGCGCGGCGGTGATCGCGGCCAAGCCGCGAAGCACCCGAACCTCGATCATGTCTTCCCCCATGCGTTCGCGTGCGCGAACGATCAGCGCATTGCCAGCCTGCCCAACCAAGCAAACCCGCCGCCGTTCAACGTTCGGCTGACGTCATTTTTTTTTCGCAGAGGAGGCGCATATTCTAGGGTGGCCCGGAGGGCGATAGCAAGGCGCACGAAGTGGATTGGCTGGATCGGACGAGCCTGCACGGCGAAAAACGACCGGGCGCCGATCGCCCACACCACCGGCCTACAGTCATCGGCATCGGAGGCTCGGATTCGACCATCGTAGCGGCGGAAAAAGGGGATTCGAGTTTTGGGGTTACAAAGGCTCCAGCAACGCAACTGGAGTCCATCCGATGGCTCGTGATCGTAAAATCCCCTCCGATTTCTGGACCTGGGAAGCCGTCATCGACTGCGCGGCGATGACCCGCCCCTTGTTCCTGGGCCTGTGGAACTTCGCCGACGATTTCGGCGTCCAGCCGCTCAGGCCCCGCACCATCCGTCTGCAGGTGTTTCCCGGCGATCCGATCGACAACGACTAGGTACACGCGATGATCGACGAGCTGGTGACGCGCGGGCTGCCGCGGATCTACGCGGTCGACGACGTCGAGTACCTGGAGATTTTGGACTGGCGGCAGATCCAGCGCGTCGGCAAACGCGCGCGGCGGCGCTATCCTGGCGATTCGTCGCGGCCCGATCCGGTGCCCGAGCCCGCGGCCGCCGTCGCGCCTTCCGAGCCGTCGTCACACACCGGTGTTCCCGGCGTGTCACTTTTGGTGGCGACATGGCGCCAATCGGTGGGCCTCGCGCTGCGCGGGTTCCTGCCCAACGGACCGCCGGCCGACACCGAGGTGTGGATCGACCGCTGGATCGCCGATGGCTGCGACCTGCGCCGCGGCGGCGGCATGAGCGCGCGTCAATGCGTCAACGTCTTCGCCAGCGCCACGAGCTGATCGAGCGCCGCGCTCCAGCCGTTGTGGAAGCCCATCTCCTCGTGTTGCTTGCGCGTCTCCTCGGCGCCGTGGATCGCGGTGGCGATGTAGCGCGTGCCGGCGCCCTCGGGCTGTATCTCGACCACGCCGGTGAAGAACGGCTTACCCGAGGGGCGGAAGCCTTCGAGCAGCGTGTCGGTGAAGACCAGGCGGCGTTGCGGAACCACCTCCAGCAGGCAGCCGAAGTTCGCAAACTCCTCGCCCTCGGGCGACAGCATCACCGTATTGAAGCGGCCGCCGGGGCGCAGATCGATGTCGGCCGATTTGGTGCGCCACGGCGCCGGCGTGAACCACTTCACGATGTGCTCGGGCGTCGTCCACGCGATCCACACAAGCTCGGGCTTCACGTCGACCACGCGCTCGAGGCGCAGGTCCAGCTTGGGATCGATCTTGAACGCGCTCATCACTTACGCTCCTGTTGCGATGCCTTGAGCTTCATCAGATACGCGTCGAGCTGGTCGAGGCGCTGCTCCCAGACACGGCGCTGCGCCGACATCCAGTCCTCGGCCTGGCGCAGCCGGCCGGGCGCGAGGCGATACGTGCGCACACGGCCGGTCTTGGTCGAGGACACCAGACCGCAACCCTCCAGCACCTTCAGGTGCTCAAGGAAGGAGGGCAGGGCCATCTTGAACGGCGCGGCCAGCTCACTCACCGAGGCCGGTTGCCGGCTCAGCGCCTCCACGACCCGGCGGCGGGTCGGATCGGCCAGCGCGCGAAAGACGTCGTCCATGCGTCTTGACATAGGCTCGCACAATACTTAGGTCAATACCTAAGTATCGAGGAGAGGCATATGCCAAAGATGATTTTCGTCAATCTGCCGGTGAAGGACCTGCCCAGATCGATGGCCTTCTACACGGCGATGGGCTTCACCAATAACCCGCAGTTCACCGACAACACGGCGGCCTGCATGGTGTGGAGCGAGGCGATCTACGTGATGCTGCTGACCCACGAGAAATGGAAGTCGTTCACCAATCGGCCGATTCCGTCGGCGAATTCCAGCGAGGTGATGGTGGCGATCACGCTCGACAGCCGCGACGCCGTCGACGCCATCGTCGATGTCGGCGCCGCCCATGGCGGTACCGCCGACATCAACCCGAAGCAGGATCACGGCTTCATGTATCAACGCACTCTGGCCGACCTCGACGGCCATATCTGGGAGCCGTTCTGGATGGACCCGGCGGCGGTTCCGAAGGGCTAGAGCGTGGTGGGGTGAGATCGAATCACCGCTGTCATCCCGAGCGCAGCGAGGGATCTCGGATTTGCCTGGATCCCTCGCTGCGCTCGGGATGACAGGAAGATCAACCTGACCCCATTATGCGCTAACGCAACGCCTGGGCCACGCGACGCACGACATCGGCCCAATCGCCCGGCGCGGCCTGCCGGAACAGCCGTGCGCTGGGATACCACGGGCTGTCGTCGCGGCCGGTGAGCCAGCGCCAGTCCGGGCTGAAGGGCAGCAGGATCCAGGTCGGCTTGCCCAGCGCGCCACCGAGATGCGCTACGCTGGTGTCGACCGCGATCACCAGATCGAGCGCCTCGATCAGCGCCGCGGTGTCGGTGAAGTCGCGCAGCTCGTCGCCCACGCGCATCAGGTTGAGGCGTTCGATCGTCGCGACGTCGCGCTCGGGCACGTCCTTCTGCAGCGAGACGAAATGCGCATCGATGTCGAACAGCGGCTCGAGCGCGGACAGCGGCAGCGAGCGGTTGCGGTCGTTGCGATGATGGGGGTTGCCGCTCCACACCAGCCCGATGCGCCGCTTGGCGGCCGATGGCAGGCGCGCCCGCCACGCGGCGACCCGGTCGTCCTCGGCGGCGAGATAGCGTGGCGGCGCGGGGATGGTGCCGAGCGCCGTGCCGAAGACCAGCGGCAGGCTGAGCAGCGGGCAGCCCAGATCGACGCCGCCCTCGCGCCCGGCGACCACCTCGAGGCCGGGCGCCAGCGTCACCAGCAGCCGGCGCAGCGGCGGCTGCACCGCCAAGGTCACTTTCGCGCCGTTGGCCTGCAGCAAGGGCGCGTAGCGCGCGAACTGGATGGTGTCGCCCAGGCCCTGCTCGGCGCGCAGGAAGATGTGGCGGCCCTTCAGCGGCTGGTCGCCGAACCAGCGATCCGCCGCGCCGGCCGGACGCGAGCGCCAGCGCCATTCGTAGGCCGGCCATCCCCGCTCGAAATCGCCCGACAGAAGCAGGGCGTTGGCGCGATTCCACTGCGCGCCGATATGCTCGGGGTCCAGCGCGATGGCGCGATCGTAGCTCGCGATCGACTCCTCGAGCCGCAGCATGCCTTGCAGCAGGATGCCGCGATTGCTCCAGGTGTCGGCGTCGCCGGGCGCCAACTGCAGCGCGTGCTCGTAGCTCGCCAGCGCCGCGTCGAGCTGGCCAAGGTCACGCAACGCGGTGCCGCGACCCGAGAGCGCGGCGGTGTGATCGGGCTTCAGCGCCAGCGCGCGGTCGTAACTTCGCAGCGCCTCGTCGAGCCGGCCGGCGGCGACCAGCCCGGCGCCGAGGTTGTAGTGCGCGTCGGCGCTGGCGGGCTTGAGCGCGACGGCGCGCTCGTGGCTTCGCAGCGCCTCATCGAGTCGTCCGAGTCGCCGCAAGGCGTTGCCGCGGCTGCTCCACGCTTCGGCGTGCGCGTCCTTCAGCGCCAGCGCCGCGTCGTAGCGCGCGACCGCCTCGGCGACCTTGCCCAGCGCCTGCAGCGCGTTGCCCTGGCCGTAGATCGAATCGGCGTCGCCGGGCCGCAGCACCACCGCCTTGTCGTGGCTGGCCAGCGCCTCCTCGGCGCGGCCCAGCGCCTGCAGCGCGTTGCCCCTGTTGTACCAGGCCTCGGCGTTGCCGGCGTCGAGCGCCAGCGCGCGATCCCAGGCCGCCACCGCCTGGTCGAGCCGGCCCAGCATGTGCAGCGCCGCGGCGCGCGCGCCCTGCGTCTCGGCGTGGTCGGGCCGCAGCGCGGCCAGCGCGTCGAGGGAGGCGAGCGCCTCCTCGACGCGGCCCAGCCGCAGCAGCAGGTTGGCGAGATTGCCGTGCGCGCCGGCATGGTCGGGCTTGACGCCCAGCGCGCGCCGCATCAGCGCCACCGCCTCGTCGTTGCGACCCTGCTGGGCGGCGATCACACCCTTCAGGTGCAGCGCGTCGAAATAGTCGGGATCGATGGCGAGGATGGCGTCGTAGCCCGCCAGCGCTTGCGAGAGATCGCCCTGGCGGTGGTGCGCGACGGCGTCCTTCAGCCGGCCCGCGAGGGAGGGCTGATCAGCGGTCACGACGCCACCCCTGGCGCCGTCGTCGCCCGCTTAGGGACTAATCGCATCGGCCGACAGGCGCGCGACGGGGAACGCGGAGAACGCGAACAAGGCCTGCGCCAAACGCCACACCAGCATCCCCCGGGGTCGATCGTCCGACGCGAGTAAAGACCGCGCCGCCCCTCGGTTCAATGCGTCTGTGCCGCCGTGCTAAACTTCGGCGCGAACGACGGAGACGAACATGACCACCTACGACACGGCGACCCGATGATCCTGATCACCGGCAGCATCCTCGCCACGGCCACGACCGTCGAGGAGGCGCGCAGCCTTAGCCTTGCGCATGTGCGGCGCTCGCGAACCGAGGACGGCTGCCTGCACCACGCCGTGCATGTCGACGCCGAGAATCCGATGCGGCTGGTCTTCGTCGAGCACTGGCGCGACAAGGCGGCGGTGCTGAAGCACTTCGCCGATCCCGACGCCCGCGGCTTCGCCGCCGCGGTGCGCAAGCTCGGCTGCAAGACGACGATCGAGATCTTCGAGGCTAGTGAGATCGGTGTGGGTGGGCTGACATCGTGATCGCTGATGGTATGCGGCGTGAGGTGTTTGGCGACACGTCGAGCTTCGCCTTGGAGATCCAGTACGATCTCGCTGCCAGCGATCAGCGGGTCGTTGTAGGTCACTTCTTCTATTGGGTCGGTGGCCGGCAGGTCGGCGATGGTGGCTATCCGAATCTGTCCGATGTGTTCGAATGTCTGGCCAACGTCGCGGGCGATTGCGGGAAGAGGCAGGGCGGTACTCTCTGGACGATGTCGGCGCCCGAGATCCTGCATTGGTTCGATGTCGGCAGGTACTGGAGTGGGGGAGATGCCATCGATCCCAGCCTTCCGCAGGATGCGGACCCCTACGATCTGATGTTCCACTATGGCGTGGCGAAGGACCCGCTCTTTCTGATCGCTCATGGCGAGCGCGCCAGGGTGTGGTGGTTCCCCGATGGGCAGCAGCCCGGCGTAAGGGCCGAAGGCGAGGTCGAGCGGTTCGAAGGCGCGATCAAAGACGCCTATGCCTTCCTCAAGACGCTGCACGAGCAGGTCGGCTTCGGCGCCGCGGAACCCGCGATCCTGCGGGCGCGACGAAAAGGTAGTGCCGGTGCCGCAGCCCTGCATAAAGCTGTCTCGAAATGGCCGAGCTGGTTTCCGAAGTGCCCGCCGGTTCGCTGGATCATGCGGCATTGGTTTGACGATCGGTGGTTCAGGATTCACAGCCTGCCGAAGGGAAAGCGCTATCCCACCACCCGCGAGGAGCGGCGGCTGCTGCTGGAGCGCCATGCCACCGTATCGAAAGAAGTGCTCGGCGAGGCAAGCGCGTGCGTGGTGGTCATCCCGGTCGGCAAGGCGCGCAGGCCGAGATCGACGCGCCGTTCGGTCGCCGAGCTCGGCGCTGCCATGCTGCCGGGGTGGGAAAAGATTTGGCCCGCTGGACTTTCGGAGGACATCGACGAAGTCTTGGAGGGAACGGGATTCGCCGTCGCTATGTGCACATGGCGTTTTGAGCGCTTCACCGAGTTGATTCTCGATGTTGCGTTCGACATCAGCCCGGTGCACGTCGCGTTCGTCGCCCTCGACACCGGGCGAGTCTATTCGCCGTATGATGGTGGCGCGGATCTGTTCGTGGGGACGCCAGAAGAAGCGGACGCGCTGCGGGCAAAGTACGAGGCGTTCGGCTGGACGCCACCCGAGGTATGGCCCGACGATGGGCAGACGTTCCCAGGGCGAGTTCCCAAACCTTGACATCGAATCGTCACCCCAGCATAGCCGCCACCCCATGAGCGAACACGTCGACGTCCTGATCATCGGCGCCGGTCTTTCCGGCATCGGCGCCGCGGTGCATCTGCGGCGCGATTGCCCGGATCGCACGTATGCGATCCTCGAGAGCCGCGCGACGAGCGGCGGGACGTGGGATCTATTCCGCTATCCCGGCATCCGCTCGGACTCCGACATGTACACCTTGGGCTATGCCTTCAAGCCGTGGCGCGAGGCCAAGGCGATCGCCGACGGGCCATCGATCCTGAAGTACATCCGGGAGACCGCGACGGAGTACGGCGTCGAGAAGCACATCCGCTATCATCACCGCGTGCTCGACGCCTCGTGGTCGAGCGCGGAGGCGCGCTGGACGGTCAAGGTCGAGCGCGGCGAGGCGCGCGAGGCGGTGACCATCACCTGCAATTTCCTGCTCGCCTGCACCGGCTACTACAACTACGCGCGCGGCTACGTGCCGGAGTTTGAAGGCGTCGGCGACTACAAAGGCCGCATCGTCTATCCGCAGTTCTGGCCCGAGGATCTCGACTACGCGGGCAAGCGCGTCGTGGTGATCGGCAGCGGCGCCACCGCCGTGACCATCGTGCCGGAAATGGCGCGTACGGCGGCGCATGTCACGATGCTGCAGCGCTCGCCGACTTACATCGTGGCCCGGCCGTCGCGCGACGCGATCGCCGACTGGCTGCGCAAGCGGCTGCCGGCGAAGCTCGCCTACGGCCTAACGCGGTGGAAGAACGTGCTGCTGGGCATGTATTTCTACCGCCTGTGCAAGCGCAAGCCGGAGCGGGTGAAGAAGCTGATCGCCGATGGCGTGCGGCAGATGATGGGCAAGGACTACGACGCCACCACCGAAGCGCATTTCACGCCGCGCTACAATCCGTGGGACCAGCGGCTTTGTCTCGTGCCCGACGCCGATCTGTTCCGCGCGCTGCGCAAGAAGCAGGCCTCGATCGTCACCGACACCATCGAGCGCTTCACGTCGGGCGGATTGAAGCTGAACTCCGGCGCGTCGCTCGACGCCGATATCGTCGTCATGGCGACTGGACTCGACCTGCTGCCGCTGGGCGGCGTGAGCGTCGCGGTCGATGGTCGTGCCGTGAAGTTCAACGAGACCTTGAGCTACAAGGGCATGATGTTCAGCGACGTGCCCAACTTCGCCGCCGTGTCGGGCTACACCAACGCTTCGTGGACCCTGAAGGCCGACCTGATCGCCGCCTATGTCTGCCGCCTGCTCAATCACATGAAGCGCGAGGGCTTGCGCCAGTGCGTGCCGCGCAACACCGATCCCACGATGTCGACCGAGCCGTGGATCGACTTCTCCTCCGGCTACATCCAGCGCGCGCTGCACCTGTTCCCCAAGCAGGGCTCGCGCAAGCCGTGGAAGCTGCACCAGAACTACGCGCGCGACCTGCTGAGCCTGAAATTCGGCGCGGTGCGCGACGAGGCGATGGTGTTCTCGAAGTGATCGCCCCGTTTGCGGGGAGAGGGAACTCAGGCCGTCTTCGTAAACTTCATGGTCTTGATACGGGCAGTCGAGACGGTCAGGCCGCTTGGCTTGCCCTGACCATCGCGATCGAGGCGGGCGAGCTGGGTGA
Source organism: uncultured Rhizobiaceae bacterium (assembly GCA_964437145.1). Taxonomy (GTDB): domain Bacteria; phylum Pseudomonadota; class Alphaproteobacteria; order Reyranellales; family Reyranellaceae; genus JAFAZJ01. The sequence continues at coordinate 8,034 of CAYTFW010000147.1, read as the reverse complement.
TATTGGTCCAGCCATAGGACATCTCGATCTCGACCACGTCGCCGGCGACGCCCTTGAGCGGCCAGGGCGCGGTGCTGGCGACATAGGGACCGCTGACCTGGATCCGCTCGCCATCAATGCGCCAGGTCGCGTCGGTGTCGGCGGAGTGGTAGGTGCCGGCGATGTCGGCGGGCACGGCCTCGCGCGGGTCGAGCTTGCGGAAAGGAAAGACGCGGCCGGCGCCGAGATCGACCTCGATCGGTTGGCCCGGCGTCGCTGGCAGGCGTAGCGCGAACTCGAAGGAGCCGCGGTCGGCCTCGAGCCAGCCATCGCCGCGCGCGATCATCTCCATCGGCACGCCGCCCTGGGTCAGAATGACCTCGCCGTTCTTCACCGCGAGGCTGAACAGGATCAACTCGGCTTCGTTGACGTAGGTGCCGGCGTGGCGCTCGACGTTCGCGAGGTCGATCGCGGGGGCCGGCTGCACGCGCGGATCGCCGAACAGCGCCGCCAGCGCCACGGCACGCCCCAGCCGGTGCGGGTCGAGGCTGGCGAGGTTGCTGATCACCACGACATCGAGATCGGCGTCGGGCAGGCGCAGGAACTCAGTGCGGTAGCCTGGCCACAGGCCGCCATGGCTGATCGTGGGAAGACTGCGCAGGCTGCCGCGCGTCAGGCCGCGACAGTAAGGATTGAGTACGCCGCCAGACAACGGCTGCTGGTCGGCGAGGTCGGCCCACAGGTCGGTCGGCTGTAGCACCGGATGGCGGTAGTGGTTGGCCCAGATCAGCAGATCCTCGACGGTCGAGGTCATGCCGCCTTCGCCGGCGACCGGATAGCCCTGGCGCGCGCGACGGAAGCCACCATCGGCGGTCTCCAGATAGGCGGTGGCGAGGCCGGGCACGACGGTGTCGGGATCGATGGTCAGCGCCGTGCTCGTCATGCCCAAAGGCGCGAAGATGCGCTCCCTGAGGAACTCGGGCAGCGGCTTGCCGCTCACCTTCTCGGCGATCAATCCCAGCAGCAGGAAGTTGGTGTTGCTGTAGAGGAAGCGGCTGCCGGGCTCGAAGTTCAGGTGCTTGTTTCTGACGATCGCGCCGACCAGTTCCTCCATTCGAGCGAGTCGGTCGAGGTTCGAGCCGCCCAGCCGCAAGAGCTCCAGGAAGTCGGGCCAGCCGCTGTTGTTGCGCATCATCTGGTCGATGGTGACCGGCTTCGGCAGGGCTGGCAGATCGGGCAAGTATTGTTGCGGTTGATCGTCGAGCTTGAGCTTGCCCTCGCGCGCCAGCATCAGCACGGCGGCGACGGTGAACTGCTTGGTCACCGAGGCGATGCGGAAGACGGTGCGCGGCGTGATGGGCACGCCATGCTCGATACTGGCCTCGCCGTAGCCCTTGGCGAGGATCACCGCGCCGCTGCGCAGGATGCCCACCGCAGCGCCCGGCGAGCCGGGGCGGTCGTACTTGGCGAACAGGGCGTCGACGCGCCTCTGAAGCGCGATGGCGTCGATCGAGGACATGGGGACTCCGTCGAGACTATTTCTTCGAGCCGCCGATCTTGGGTTCGGTGCCGGCCCGCAGGCGGCTGATGTTTTCGTGATGCATGGCGATCACCAGGGCGACGATCAGGGTGACGGCGGCCGAGAAGAGAACATCGGAAAGCATGCGCTCGAACAGGGACAGCTGAAGCAGGGCGGCGACCCAGGTCAGAAGAGCCGTCGTCGCCAGGCCGAGTAGGGCTGACAGCGAGGAAATGCGCAAGGACACGGCGAAAAGCAGCCATAACAAGCACCCCGCGACACCAAAGGGCCAGGACAGGCCGAAGAGGGTGCCCAGCGTCGTGGCTACGCCTTTGCCGCCCTTAAACTTCAGCCAGACCGGGAAGCAATGGCCGAGCACAGCGCCGATGCCGGCGGTCAACCCGGCGACGATTAGGGCCGGAACGCCGGTGACGGCGTGGACCACCAGCACCGCCGCCGCGCCCTTCAACGCATCGAGCGCGAGAGTGGCAGCGGCGATGCTCTTGTTGCCGGTGCGCAAAACATTGGTGGCGCCGATGTTGCCGGATCCGACAGAGCGGACATCTCCCAATCCGGCAGCGCGAGTCAGCAACAAGCCAAAGGGAATCGATCCCATCAGATACCCGAAGGCGAGCGCGGCCAGCGCTTCGGGCCAGAACTGGAGCAAGAGTGCCTGAATTGCAACAAAGGACATTTCCAGGAATCGTATCGTACTGGCCATGGCCTTGTCATGTCGCGTCGTCGAATGACTCCAGCGCGATGGCGTCGATCGAGGACATGGGCGCTCCGTCGCGGCTATTTCTTCGAGCCGCCGATCTTGGGTTCGGTGCCGGCTCGCAGGCGGGCGATGTTCTCGTGATGCATGGCGATCACCAGGGCGACGATCAGGGTGACCGCGATCGCGAAGGACGCGGCGGAGACGAAGCGGCCCAACAGGCCGAACTCGATCGCCGCCTCGATCCAGGCCAGCAGCGCCGTGCTCGCCAGCGCCAGCAGGGCCGAGAGCGAGGAGATGCGGAACAGCAGGGCGAAGAGCAGCCACAGCACGCAGGCGGCGACGCCGAAGGGCCATGACAAAGCGAGCAACACGCCGAGCGTCGTGGCCACGCCCTTGCCGCCCTTGAACTTCAGCCACACCGGGAAGCAATGGCCCAGCACCGCGCCCAGCGCGGCGGCGAACGGTGCGATCGGGCCGAACAGCATGGTGGAGATGATCACCGCCGCGACGCCCTTGAGCGCGTCGAGCAGCAAAGTGGCGGCGGCGACGGCCTTGTTGCCGGTGCGCAGCACGTTGGTGGCGCCGATATTGCCCGAGCCGATGGCGCGGATGTCGCCCAGCCCCGCCGCGCGCGTCAGCAGCAGGCCGAAGGGGATCGAGCCCAGCAGGTAGCCCAGCGCCAGCGCGAGCAGGGTGTCGATGGAGGGGATCAGGCTGATCATGTTAGCGAGTCGTATCGCACTGGCCGCCGGCTTGTCACGGTGTGATGGGCCGGGTGGCGAGCATGCGCTTGAGGATCGCGAGCTGCTCCTCCTGCTGCTCCATCAGCTTGGCCAGCCGCTTCTCGCGCAGATCGTCGAGCTTGTCGTGCAGCGCCATCAGGTCGAGCTCGGCCTTGAGGTTGACCTCGTAGTCGTGACGCGCGGCGGCGCGATCTTTCACCGCCTGGCGGTTCTGCGACATCATGATGATCGGCGCCTGCAGCGCCGCCAGCATCGACAGCATCAGGTTCAGGAAGATGTAGGGGTAGGGATCGAAGGCGGTATCCCGGGTGAGCAGCAGCGTGTTGACCGCGCACCACAGCAGCAGGATGCCCATGAACAGGATGATGAACGTCCACGAGCCGCCGAAGGATGCGACCTTGTCGGCGATACGCTCGCCGGTCGTGGGACGTCGCATGGGATCGTCGTCGCCCTCGGGATCGCGGCTGATGTGGGCGTCCTGCATGATGTGGGTCAGGACGCGCTTTTCCAGCTCGTCGAGGTCCTCGACCCGCCGCCGCATCAGCTGCTGGGCGATGGCGCTCAATTTGTCGTCGGTCATGGCGGTCCTCCGGGCGGCTGTCCGGGAGGATAGCCGCACTCACCGACGCGCGGCGTGGCGGATTCGATCGAGCGCGCTCTGCAGGATCCAGGCGGCGGCAGCGGCGTCGATACGCTCGGCGCGGCGTGCGCGGCTCATGTCGTAGTCGTCGACCATGGTGCGCTCGACCGCGGCGGTCGACAGCCGCTCGTCCTGCAGCAGCACCGGCAGATCGGCGAAGCGCACGCCGGCCTGCGGCGCCAGGCCAGCGAGGTTGGCGACGAATTGGCGTGTCGACTGGCAGCGAGGGCCCTCGCTGCCGTCCATGTTCAGTGGCAGGCCGATCACTAACCCAACGGCTTGTTCCTTGCGGATGATCTCGGCGAGCTTCACCGCGTCCTTGGTGAACTTGGTGCGCGCGATGGTCGACAGCGGCGTGGCCATGCCGCGCAGCGCGTCGGACGTCGCGAGCCCGATGGTCTTCGTGCCGACATCGAGACCGAGCAGGCGCCCCTCGCGCGGCAGCGCGGCGATGAAGGTGGCGAGAGGGTCGGTGGCCATGCGGTTTTCTGGGAGCGCCGGCGTCTCGCCGGCTCATGATGCCGGCGGGACGCCGGCGCGCCCAAAGAATTAGCGCTTGATCATCGACGCGCGCCAGGCGCGGCGGCGGTCGAGGTCGTTGAGCTCGACCTCCGGCGGCCTCACGGCGCGATCGATCCAATCCTCGACCATGCCGGCAACGTCGGCCCAGCCCGGCTGGCCGAGCACCCAATGGCCCTGGTTGGGGAATTCGTGATGCTCGGCGACATGGGCGTAGCGGCGTGCCACGACGCGGGCGATCACCGGCGGCAGGAAGCGGTCGCGCCCTGCGCCGATCACCAGCATCGGCGTGGTGATGTCGCCGGGATCGACATGCGCGGCGCGGCCTGCCTTGTCGAGAAAGGGATAGGCGATCTCGAACAGCGCGCGGCCGGAGTCATGGACCAGGCGCGCGAACTCGCGGCCGGCTTCGAGCTTGTCCGAATAGGTGTTGAAGAAGCCGTGCATCGCCGTGGCGAAGGCCGGCCGGTGCGGCGAGCGCCACCAGCCCCAGCGCATCTGGCTGCGGATCAGCGGTCGCCAGGCGCTCGGCCGACGAAGTCCGAGCGCGGCCGGCGGCGTCGGGCACAGCAGCACACTGGCCGAGGCGAGCCCGCGCGCCGCCAGGATCTGCGCCAGCAGCCCGCCCATGCCATGGCCGACAATCACCGGCGCCGCCGGCAGATGGCGCAGGCGCGCCTCGAGATCGGCGGCGTAGTCGAGCAGCGAGGTGGTGCCCAGACCCTTCGCGGGCTCGAGCGACGCGGCCTCGTGGTGGCGCAGCGCCGGCGCCACGACATGCCAGCCGCGTGCCTCGAAATAACCGCGCCAGTGGCGCCACGCATGCGGCGTGGCCCACATGCCGTGGATCAGGAACAGCAGGCGGCTCATAAGCCCCTATATGCTACTTGAACGCCTCGAAACCATCCGGCACGGCGATAAAAGTGTCGACACGTTTCTCGTTCCTGCCGGCCTTGCAGTCGCCGTCCTCATGCTCGACGGTGATGCCGTAGGGGCCGTTCTCGCCGAGATCGACCAGGGTCGCCTCGGACGAGATCCAGATGCGCTCCAATCCCATGGCGCGACCGGTGACGCAGCCCAGGCCGGTGGGCTCCATCGGCAGGGAGAAGAAGGTCTGCACCTTGCCGGTCTTGAGGTCGACGGCGCGATAGCCCTTGTAGGCCAGGCCGCGCTCGACCGTGGTCTCGCCGAACACCAACGACATGCCGCCGCCCGGTCGTACGATCACCACCGGCCCCTCGATCAGGTTGCGGCGCAGCAGGCGCGCCGGCGGCGGGTCGAGCGCCAGGTCGAGCATGTGCACCGAATGCTTGGCCGGACCTTCTTCGTCGCCATCCGCCGAGGCCGAGGTGCGGACCAGACCGACGATCAGCCGGTGGCGGTCGAGCTTGCAGGAGAACTGGACCTTGACCTGATCGGCCGGGCCCTGGCTGCGCAGCCAGAAATGGAAAGATTCGGTCTGCGCGGCATCGACGCCGGCCAAGTGCTTGGCACAGCCGATCGGCCGCGGGGTCGGGCCGTGCTTGGGCTTGGGTGGCGGTGGCGGCGGGGCGGGTTGGGCAGCGGGCTCCGCCGCGACCTTCCGCTGTTGTGCGTCGACCGGGAAGGCGGCAAGGGTCAGCGCCGCGGCGATCGCCAGCGGCAGGCAGCTGCGGAACGGGGAGATCATCGCCGAGCCTTGTGAGGAAATTGATTTTTTACTGCAAATTTCAACTCTAGACTCATATAAATACAGAGAAAATAGACGATAGGCAATGCATCTTCTCAACCGCGCATGGCGGCTGGACGCCCGCCTGCAAAACCGCTAGGTGCAGGCCGTCCCGTCTTGCGGAGTGAATGCATGTCGATCGATGCGGCGACCGTGGCGAAAATCGCCCGGCTGGCCCGGCTCAAGGTTCCGGCGGAGGAGCAGACGCGCCTCGCCGGCGAGCTGTCAGGTATCCTGAGCTGGATCGAGCAACTCAACGAGGTCGACACCGCCGACGTCGAGCCGCTGGCCAGCGTCTCCGACGTCACCCTGCCAATGCGGCAGGACGTCATCACCGATGGCGGCATCGCGGCCAAGGTGCTGGCCAACGCGCCGGGCGGGGCGGTCTATCTCGACCCGGCCGAGCCCAACGCCGGCGGCTTCTTCACCGTGCCGAAGGTCGTGGAGTAGGCGATGACCGCGCTCACCGACCTCTCCATCACCGAGATGGCCACCGCGCTTGCCAAGGGCGAGACCACCTCGGTAGCGCTGGCCGAGGCGTTCATCGCCCAGGCCGAAAAGTATCGCCGCCTGAATGCCTATGTCGTCGAGACGCCCGACAGGGCGATCGAGATGGCCAAGGCTTCCGACGCGCGCCGCGCGCGTGGCGAGGTCGGCTTGCTCGAGGGCATTCCGCTGGCGATCAAGGACCTCTTCTGCACCGAGGGCGTGCAGACCACGGCAGGCTCGAAGATCCTCGAAGGCTTCAAGCCGACCTACGAATCGACGATCACGGCCAACCTCTGGAAGGCCGGCGCCACCATGTTGGGCAAGACCAACATGGACGAGTTCGCCATGGGCTCGTCGAACATGACCAGCTATTTCGGCGGCGTCGAGAATCCGTGGAAGCGCAAAGGCGAGAACCGCCCGCTGGTGCCCGGCGGCAGCTCGGGCGGCTCGGCCGCGGTGATCGCCGCGCGCATGGCGCCGGGTTCGACCGGCACCGACACGGGTGGCTCGATCCGTCAGCCCGCCAGCTTCTGCGGCATCGTCGGCATCAAGCCCACCTACGGTCGTTGTTCGCGCTGGGGCGTCGTCGCCTTCTCGAGTTCACTCGATCAGGCCGGCCCCTTCGCCCACACCGTGAAGGACACGGCGCTGCTGCTGCAGGCGATGGCCGGGCACGATCCCAAGGACTCGACATCGGCGCCGCTGCCGGTGCCGGACTTCGCCGCCGCCTGCACCGGCGACGTGCGCGGCCTGCGCATCGGCATCCCGCGCGAGTATCGCATGGACGGCATGTCCGACGAGATCGAGGGGCTGTGGGCGCGCGGCATCGAGATGATGAAGGCCGCAGGCGCGACGACGGTCGACATCTCGCTGCCGCACACCAAGTACGCGCTGGCGACCTACTACATCATCGCGCCCGCCGAGGCCTCGTCGAACCTAGCGCGCTACGACGGTGTGCGCTTCGGCCTGCGCGTGCCGGGCAACAACCTGCCGGAGATGTATGAGAACACCCGCGCCGCCGGCTTCGGCGCCGAGGTGCGTCGCCGCGTGTTGATCGGCACCTACGTGCTGTCGGCCGGCTACTACGACGCCTACTACAAGAAGGCTCAGCGTGTGCGCGCGCTGATCGCGCGCGACTTCAAGCGGGCCTTCGAGGTGTGCGACGCGATCCTCACGCCGACCGCGCCGACGGCGGCCTTCGCGTCGGGCGAGAAGATGGACGATCCGGTGACGATGTACCTCAACGACGTCTTCACCGTGCCGACCTCGATGGCGGGATTGCCGGGCATCTCGGTGCCGGTCGGGCTCGACAAAGACGGCCTGCCGCTCGGCCTGCAGCTCATCGGCCGCGCCTTCGACGAGGAGACCGTGTTCAAGGCGGCGAGCGCGCTTGAGGCAGCGGCGAAGTTCAGCGCGCGGCCGGCGGGGTTCTGATCTTTGGGAGCGCCGGCGTCCCGCCGGCTCTTCCACGGTGCCAGCACTCTGGACACCACAGCGAAATTCATCGCGCTGCCGGTGGGGGTCTGGTCTTCTTCGCCCGTGCCGGAGTCAGCAAAGGGCTCCTACGCCCGTATTCCTTCTCACGCGTGAAAACGACGCCCGCGCCGACAAGCGGAGAGCGGCGCAGCGCGGCAAGAATGCCGCCCTTTCGCTTCGCTGACGAATCATACCAACCGACAGAAGTAGTCAGATGTGAGCCCACAGTCGATCCGTGATGGA
>CAYTFW010000146.1:0-16857 GCA_964437145.1 uncultured Rhizobiaceae bacterium | reverse complement strand
AATCCTTTTCTTAGCGCCTTGCAATACCTCATCAATTCCATATGCGATTCCCCTGGCCCGGCCGGGGTAGGCGGCGGCAGGGCCCCGCCGTCGCGCCGGGTTATTCGCCCGCCGTCACCGAACCGTCGCGCAACTGTAACCCCGGGGTTACCGCCCGGGCCTAACGACTCGTCGTGGATCGAAGGGAGTTGCCGCGATGACCAGCACGACACGCCGCCGCACGGTTCTTTCAGGCATCGGGGCGACAGCGGCGGCGACCGCCTTGCCGCGTTTCGCCATCGGCCAGGCCGATACCCGCCGATCGATCACGATCGCGGTGCAGCAGAACACCAACACCAACACGCTGGAGCCGCTGCGCGAGCAGTCCAATGTCGGCGCCCGCATGGTCTACAGCTTTCTCGAGCCGCTGATCGACGCCAAACACCAGGCCGATCTCAGCCCGCAGCCCGGCCTGGCCAGCGACTGGAAGCGCATCGACGACAAGACTGTCGAGCTGAAGCTGCGGCCGGGCGTGAAGTTCCACAACGGCGACGCCATGACCGCCGAGGATGTCGCCTTCACCTTCGGTCCGGAGCGCATGTTCGGCACGCCCAAGACCGACGGCAAGGCCCCGACGCTTTTCACCACCGCGCCGGGCGCCGCCGGCCGCGAGACGCCGCCGGAGGTCGTCGCCGTTGCCAAGCGCCTGTGGCCCAAGCTGCAAAAGGTCGAGATCGTCGACAAGGAGACGGTGCGCTTCGTCAACGGCGCCCCCGACGTGACGCTGGAGGGCCGCATCGGCCGCTACGGCTCGGAGATCATCAGCCGCCGCGCCTTCGGCGAGGCGCCGGACTGGCTCACCTGGGCGCGCAAGCCGGTGGGCACCGGGCCTTACCGCATCGCCGAGTTCAAGGCCGACACGCATCTGATCCTGGAGGCCTTCGACGACTACTGGGGCGGCCGGCCGCCCTTGAAGCAGATCCGCTTCGTCGTCGTGCCGGAAGTGTCGAGCCGCGTGAACGGCCTGGTGTCGGGCCAGTACGACTTCGCCTGCGACATCCCGCCGGACCAGATCGCCGGCATCGAGCGGAATCCCCGATATCATGTAGTAGGCGGCACGATCACCAATCACCGCCTGATCTGCTTCGACAAGAACCACCCGCAGCTCGCCGACGCGCGCATCCGCCGCGCCATGGCGCTGGGCATCGACCGCAAGCTGATCGTCGACACGCTGTGGAGCGGCCGCACGCGCATCCCGCACGGCCTGCAGTGGGAATACTACGGCAAGATGTTCCTCGCCGACTGGCCGCAGCCCGCGTTCGATCCGGCGCGGGCCAAGGCGCTGGTCAAGGAGGCGGGCTACAAGGGTGAGCCGATCCCGTTCCGCGTGCTCAACAACTACTACACCAACCAGGTCGCGACATCGCAGGCGCTGGTCGAGATGTGGCGCGAGATCGGGCTCAACGTGAAGCTCGAGATGAAGGAGAACTGGCAACAGATCTTCGAGCGCAACTCGCCGCGCGCCGTGCGCGACTGGTCGAACTCCGCGCCGTTCAACGATCCGGTGGCCTCGATCGTCAACCAGCACGGTCCCAGCGGCCAGCAGCAGCAGGTCGGCGAGTGGACCAACGCGGAGTTCAACACGCTCAGCAACGAGCTGGAGACCAGCGTCGACTACGAGCGCCGCCGCGCCGTCTTCCGCCGCATGTTGGAGATCGCCGAGGTCGACGATCCGGCCTTCACCGTGCTGCACCAGAACGTGATCTTCTACGGCAAGCGCAAGGACATCGACTGGAAGCCGTCCGGTCTGCAGTACATGGATTTCCGCGGGCGCAATCTGCGCTTCACGGCCTGAGCGCCCGATGCCGCCAGTCGAGCCTCTGGTCGAGATCACCGGCTTGACCGTGGATTTCGACGCCGGCGCGCGCATGGTGCGGGCGCTGCATGGCATCGACCTGGCGATCGACCCCGGCGAGGTGGTCGGGCTAGTTGGCGAGAGCGGCTGTGGCAAGAGCGTGACCTGGCTCGCCGTGCTGGGCCTGTTGGGCCATCGCGCGCATGTCGGCGGCGGCGCCACGCTCGCGGGCGAGCCCCTGCTGGGCCGCGACGAGGCCCATCTCGCGCGCATCCGGGGTGGGCGGATCGCCATGATCTTCCAGGACCCCACGGCCTGCCTCAACCCGGTCAAGCGCATCGGCCGGCAGCTGGCCGAGGCGCTCGAGCTGCATCGTGACATGCGCGGCGCGGCGGCGATGGCGGAGGCGAAGCGCCTGCTCGATCGCGTCGGCATCGCCGCCGCCACGCAGCGGCTCGACGAGTATCCGCACCAGCTTTCCGGCGGTATGCGCCAGCGCGTGATGATCGCCATGGCGCTGGCCGGTCAGCCCGACCTACTGGTGGCCGACGAGCCGACCACCGCGCTGGACGCCACCATCCAGGCGCAGATCCTCGACCTGTTGCGCGAGATCCGCCGCGAGAGCGGCATGGCGATGGTGCTGATCAGCCACGACCTCGGCGTCGTCGCCGAGAACTGCGATCGCGTCGCCGTCATGTATTGCGGACGCATTGTCGAGCAGGCGCCGGTAGGCCGCCTGTTCGAGCAGCCGGCGCATCCCTACACCCGAGGCCTGCTGGCGGCGCTGCCCGATCTCGACGGCCCGGTGCGCAAGCTGGAAGCGATTCCCGGCACCGTGCCGGAGCCGTGGAACCTGCCGCGCGGCTGCGCCTTTGCGCCGCGCTGCGCCGAGGTTCGCGACGTTTGCACCGGGGCGCCGCCGGTGGCCTGGCGCATGGCGCCGAGCCACGACGTCGCCTGCGTCCGCGCCGGGTTCGCCGCCTGATGGCCGCGCTGCTGGAGGTACGCGATATCGCCCGTCACTACCGGGTGCGCCGCGGCGACGGCTGGTGGCGCCCGCCGGCGACGCTCAAAGCCGTCGATGGCATCTCTTTCAGCATCGAACGTGGCAAGACGCTGGGCTTGGTCGGTGAGTCCGGTTGCGGCAAGTCGACCGCAGCGCGGTTGGCGCTGGGCCTGCTGCCGGCGACGTCGGGCGCGGCGCTGTTCGAGGGCGCGACGCTGTCGACCAGGCAGGACGCCGGCTGGCGCGCCACGCGGGCGCGGCTGCAGCTCGTCTTCCAGGACACGCTGGGCTCGCTCGATCGCCGGCTGCCGGTCGGGCGTCAGATCATGGAGCCGCTGGAGATTCATCGCATTGGCGATGCGGGCGAGCGCGTCGATCGCGCCCGGGAGCTGTTCGCCGCGGTGGGCCTGTTGCCCCATCTCTTCGAGCGCTATCCGCACGAGCTCTCGGGCGGCCAGCGCCAGCGCGTCGTGCTGGCGCGCGCGCTGATCGCCGGGCCGGCGTTGATCGCCTGCGACGAGCCGATCTCGGCGCTCGACGTATCGATCCAGGCGCAGGTGATCAACCTGCTGCAGGAGCTGCGCGAGCGCTTCGGTGTCGCCTACCTGTTCATCAGCCACGACCTGAAAGTGGTGCGCCAGATCAGCGATGAGGTCGCGGTGATGTATCTCGGCCGCATCGTCGAGCAGGGCAATCCCGAGCGCGTCTTCCGCCAGCCCGCGCATCCCTATGCGCAGGCGCTGGTCTCGGCGATCCCCAGCATTCGCCGCGCCCGCCAGCGCATGATCCTGCCCGGCGACCCGCCCAGTCCGGTCGACGTGCCCGGGGGCTGCGCCTTCCACCCTCGCTGCCCGATGGCGATGGCCCGTTGCCGCGTCGAGACGCCGGCGCTGGTCACGCAGCCCGATGGCCATCGGGTCGCCTGTCATCTCGCTGAGAGCATCACTCCCTCTCCCCGCGAGCGGGGAGAGGGAGCGAGAGGGGGCTGCATAATGGGCCGCTACCTCGCCATCCGGGGCTTGCGCGCGCTGCTGACGGTGATCTTCGTCGTCACCTTCGCGTTCGTGATCCTGAGACTCTCGGGCGATCCGGCGTTGCTGATCCTCTCGCCCGAGGCGCCGCCGGAAGCGGTCGAGGCGTTCCGCAAGTCCTGGGGCCTCGATCGGCCGCTGTGGGAACAGTACGTGCGCTATTTCGTGGCGATCCTCGACGGCAATCTCGGCCGCTCGATGCGCGATGGACGCCCGGCGATCGAGCTCGTGATGGATCGCGTGCCGCAGACGCTCGCGATCACGCTGCCGGCCTTCGCGCTGAAGCTTTGCATCGGCGTGCCGGCGGGCATCATCGCCGCGCTCTACCGCAATTCGATCATCGATCGTCTGGTCATCGTCTGCTCCGTCGCCGGCCATTCGGTGCCCAGCTTCGTGCTTGGGCTGATGCTGGTGCTGCTCTTCGCCGTGCGCCTGAACTGGCTGCCCAGCGGTGGCGCCGACAGCTGGAGGCACGGCATCCTGCCGGTGATCACGCTGGGCACGGCCGGCGCGGCGATCATCGCGCGCTTCACGCGCTCGGCGATGCTGGAGGTGCTGGGGCAACCCTATGTGCGCGCCGCGCTTGCCAAGGGCGTGCCATGGCGAGGCGTGGTGTGGCGCCACGCGCTGCCCAACGCGGCGATCCCCACGGTCACCATCATCGGCTTCATGGTCGGCACCTTGATCGCCGGCGCCGTGGTGGTCGAGAGCGTGTTCTCGTGGCCTGGCGTGGGCCGCATGCTGGTGGTCGGCGTCGCCAACCGCGACCTCGCGGTGGTGCAGTGCGTCCTGCTGCTGGTCGCCGCCTGCATGGTGACCTCGAACTTCACCGTCGACCTGCTCTACGGCTGGATCGACCCGCGCCTGCGCTCGCGCGGCGGGGTCAAGGCGGGGGCTTGAGCGCATGAGCGCGATCGATCCGGCGAGCGACACGCCGACGGCCCAGCTCGCCACGTCGCCGCGCCCGGTGCGCGGCCGCCTGAGCCGCTTCATCGAGGCCTGGCCACCGCTGGTGCTGCTCGCGCTGGCGTGGATCGCGCTGATGCTGGTGGTGGCCGCCGCCGCCGACCTGATCGCGCCCTACGACTACGCCAAGATGGATCTGCGCGCGCGGCTCGCGCCGCCGGTCGGCTTTGGCGGCGCGTTGAACCATCCGCTGGGCAGCGACGAGCTCGGCCGCGACGTCTTCAGCCGGTTGGTCTACTCGATCCGCATGAGCCTGCTGATCGCCTTCGCCGCCACCATCATCGGCGCGGTGGTCGGCACGGCGCTGGGCTTCCTGGCGGCGCATTTCCGCGGCGCGATCGAGGAGGTCGTGCTGATGGTGATCGACTTCCAGGCGTCGATGCCGTTCATGATCATCGCGCTCGCCGTTCTGGCGTTCTTCGGCAATACGCTGGTCCTGTTCATCTGCCTGATGGGCCTGCATGGCTGGGAGCGCTACGCGCGCATCTCGCGCGGCCTCGCTATCGCGGCCAACGAGCAGGGCTATGCCGGCGCGGTGCGCCAGCTCGGCGCCACGCCGTGGCGCGTCTATGGCCGGCACATCCTGCCCAACATTGCCAGCACGCTGATCGTCAACATCACGCTGAGCTTCCCCGAGATCATCCTGCTCGAGTCCGGCCTGTCGTTCCTCGGGCTTGGCGTGCAGCCGCCACTCACCAGCCTGGGCAACATGGTGGGCTACGCCCGCGAGTATATCGAGCGCGCGCCCTGGATCCTGATCTCGCCCGCCGTGGTGATCGTGCTGACGACGCTGTCGATCAGCCTGGTGGGCGACTGGCTGCGCGACCGGCTCGACCCGACCTTGCGATGAACCATGCCGAGCCAACCCCGACTCGACCGCGATCAGCGCGATCGCGCGCGGTGGTGTCGCCGCTTGAGCGCCTGGGGCTTCGCCCTGCTGGTGCTCGCCGCGCTTGGCGTCGTCGCCATCGAACTGCTGACCTGACCATACCTGGAGACTTGTCATGATCACTCGACGCCGCGCCGCGCTCGGCGGCGCGCTGGCGCTCGCCGCCGTTCGCACCGCGCAGGCCCAAGCCGACAAACGCCCGCTGCTCACCGTCGGCGTGGCGCAGGTGCCGCCGACGCTCGAGCCGGCGCGCGAGCTCAGCAATATCGGCACGCGCGTGACCTATTCGGTCTTCGACACGCTGATCCGCCGCGACTTTCTGTCGTCGCCCGATGGCGGCGGCTCCAAGCTGGTGCCGTCGTTGGCGACCGAGTGGACGCGCAACGGGCCGAAGGAGCTGGTGCTGAAGCTGCGCCAGGGCGTGAAATTCCACAACGGCGACACCTTCACCGCCGACGACGTGGTCTACACCTTCACCTCGCCGCGCATGTTCGGCGACAAGCCCTTGCTGCCCGAGGCCAAATCGTACTTCGCCACGCTCGAGAGCGTCGAGGCGATCGACGCTCACACGGTGCGGTTCCGCACCAAGGTCCCCGACGTGCTGCTGGAGCACCGGCTGGCGTCGTGGTGCGGCTGGATCGTCAACAAGCGCGCCTACGAAGCCCTGGGCATCGACGGCTTCGGCCGCGCGCCGGTGGGCACCGGTCCGTACAAGGTGCGCGAGCTGCAGGTCGACACGCGCATCTCGCTCGACGCCTTCGACGACTACTGGATGGGCAGGCCGACCGCGCGCGGCGTGGTCTTCCGCGAGATTCCCGAGCTCGCCGCGCGCGTCGCCGCGTTGCAGGCGGGCGATGTCGATCTGATCACCAACGTGCCGCCCGATCAGGTGGGCCAGCTGCGCCGCCGCGAGGGCATCGATGTGCGCTCGGTCGTGCTGGCCAACGTCCATGTGCTGACCTTCGACGAGCGCGGCGCGGCGATGGGCGACAAACGCGTGCGTCAGGCGTTGGGCCTGGCGATCGACCGCAAGCTCCTTGTCGATACGCTCTGGGACGGCGCGGCCGTTGTGCCCGCCGGCCACAATTATCCGGAATACGGCGATATGTTCCTGAAGGGCAGGGCGCTGCGCTACGCGCCCGACGAGGCGAAGGCGCTGCTGAAGGCCGCCGGATACAAGGGCGAGAAGATCGTCTACCGCACCATGCCGCACTACTACACCAACGCGCTGAAGGCGGCGCAGGTGCTGATCGAGATGTGGAAGGCGGTCGGCATCAACGCCGAGCTGCAGGTCGTCGAGAACTTCACTCAGATGCGCGCGCCGGGCGCGCAGATCGGCAACAACTCCAACTCGACGCGCCTGCCCGATCCGCTGGGCTCGATCTGGATCTCCTGGGGCCCGCGCAGCTTCTTCCAGGTCGGCAAGACCTGGAGCTCGACCGCCGCCTTCAACGAGGCCGGCCAGGCGCTGGAAGCCGAGACCGACCCGGCCAGGCGCAAGCAGCTCTTCAAGACGATGCTCGACGCCTGGGAGGACGAAGCGCCCGGCACGGTGCTGTATCAGCCGGCGGAATTCTACGCCGTGCGCAAGCACGTGAAGTGGCGGCCCTACACCTTCTATTTCATGGACTTGCGGCCGGATAACCTCAGCTTCGGCTGAGCACGCCTGCGAGGCCGGCGCGCCGATGGCCGGCGCGGCCTATCGTGTCGGGCGCGGCGGCCAACGCGTCGAGCACCGCTTCCTGGGCGGCGTCGGCCACCGCCTCGAACAGCGGATCGATGCGGCTCTCGGCGACGGCGCGCATCGGCAGCGGGTCGGATGATGCGTCGCGCGGGCAGAGCAATTCCTACGTCGACATGGCTCTACCTTCCTCAGGAGGGGGAAGTCCATAGTTCGAGGCGGACCTACTCGAGCTGACGGCCCTTTGTCTCCGGCAGCAGCCAGAGGATGAGGGCGAGCGCGACGAGAGGACAGAGGGCTGTCAGGGAAACAGCGTCGCCCCAGCCGAGTGTGCCCGCGGCGGCGCCGACGATGGCCGGCCCGAAGACGTAACCGCTGCGGCCAAGGAGGTTGTTGGACCACGCGAATGCCTCGGCGCGGCAATCGGTGGGGAAAAGTTCCGTCGTGAAGCTGTTCATCACCGTGAACGCCGCCGAGACGCAAAACACGAAGACGGCGAGCGCCAGGGTAAGCGACGTCAGGGCATGCAACTGATACGCGGCCACGACGGATGAAGCCATGCCGAGGAAGATCATCGTCGCGGCCGGGCGGCGGCCCCAGGAATCCAATAG
This sequence comes from uncultured Rhizobiaceae bacterium, assembly GCA_964437145.1. Classification (GTDB taxonomy): domain Bacteria; phylum Pseudomonadota; class Alphaproteobacteria; order Reyranellales; family Reyranellaceae; genus JAFAZJ01. The sequence continues at coordinate 8,839 of CAYTFW010000146.1, read as the reverse complement.
CCGCCCGACGAAGAATAGCGGCGGGAGGCTCGCGAGCGCCGCGATGGCGAACGCGGATCCTACCTGAGCGTCCGTGAAACCGCGTTCGGCGACCGCGAACTCCTTCCAGAAGAAGACGGCATTCTGGGCACACACGAAGAGCAGTATCCAGATGATGGCGAGCTGGTAGATGCGTCGCCGGTGGGGCGAGCGCAGGATGTCCATGAGCGCGCGCCGCTGGACGCCGCCCGCGGCATGGTCGGCGAAGCGCGCGGTCTCGCGCAGGCTTCGCCGGGCGTAGGCCAGGAGGAGTAGTGGCACGACGCCCACGAGGAAGACCGAGCGCCAGCCCCACGGCGTTTCGAGCAGCAGCGGCGCGGTCGCGGCACATGCGATTGCGCCCAGCGCGCTCGCGGCCTGAATGACGCCGATCGCATGCCCGCGTCGATCGGCGGGGAACTCCTCGGCCGCGTACACCATGCTCAGGGAAATCTCACCGATGAGAAAGACGCGCGCCGCGATCTGGTAGACCGCGAAATCATAGGGTGTCTGCGCGAAGGCGGTGGCAAGGGTGAAGAGCGTGTAGCCCAGGATGGTGATCGTCAGCATCACACGCCGACCAAACCGGTCGGCGAGCCGGACCACGCCGTAGGCAAGTATCGTACCGATCCCGATGACAGCCAGGAGCCGGCCGCCCTTGGCCTCGTTCAGGCCCATGTCCGCACGCAGGTTGGGCAACATCTGAGCGAGCGCGAAAAAGTCGTAGCCCTCGAAGAAGGTCGCGATGCTCAGGAATGCGAGCAGTCGTCGTTGGTAGGGCGTGAGAGGCGTCGGCTTCCCAGAAGACGTGCCGTCTGGCTCTGGTCGCAATTTGGCCTCCGAGATTCAAGATCGGCCGCGAGCACCGGCGTGTCCGTTCAACCGCTAGAGCCACCGACGCACGCGGGCCCGATAGTCCCGATACGTGTCGCCGAAGCGCCGCTCCAGGTACGCTTCCTCACGAGCGATGACGCCGTAGCGGATCGTGATCGCCACGGGGGCCGCCAGAAGCAGGATCCACGGGCTTCGCATCAAGAGCCCGATACCGACGACGAACAGGATCATGCCGACGTAGATCGGATTGCGGCTCCAGCCGTGGATGCCGGTGGTCACGAGCGCGCGTACTGGCTGATTGCCGGGCACGGGTGTGGCCGCGCCGACGAAATTTCGGATGCCCGCGACCATCAGCGCCGCGCCGCCCAGGACCATCAGGCCGGCCAGGGTGGCGCTGATCCAGTGGGCCGGGCTTGACCTCGAGATCGGGAAAGTCAGGGGCAGCACGTGATCCATGGCGGCGCCGAGCACGAGCGCGCCAAGGACAAGGAGCGGCGGGCGCACGACGACGCCTGGAATGTCGGCTTCGTCAGCTCTTGGGGGCGTCTGATCCATTGTGAAATCCACTTCCGCCGGAGGCGCGAGCTGTCGGGGCTCGCCGGTAAATGACAACTTAGGTGTCATCATGGTGATTGACAACAAAGGTGTCAATGTGAAATCGTCCCGTCGAGATGAGGAGCACTGCGATGGCGCAAGCGCGTCGATCGAATGACGCGCGGCAAAAGGCGCGTCCAAGCGGGGACTCGCGCGGCAAGGCGGAGGCGGTCGCCGACCTGATCCTCATGGTCGCCCAGTGCTTCTTCAGCATAAGAGCGCTGGGAAAAGCGACGGGGCTCATCACGAGCTGGGGCGGCGGCGCCTACGGGTTCATGCGCAGCCTAGCGCTGCTTGGGCCGTTGACGGTGCCGCAGATCGCCGAACAGAGGCCGACCAGCCGTCAGCGCATGCAGCGGCTGGCGGATGAACTCGCGGCCGAGGGACTCGTGGAGTTCATCGACAATCCGAAACACCGGCGCTCCAAGCTGGTGCGGCTGACAGCGGTGGGTGCTGCCCGCTACCGCGAACTCGATGCCCAGCTTCTCGCGATCGCATCAAGGATGGGCGTGGGCCTCAGCGAAGCGGATGTTCGCAGAACGACAAATGTCGTTCGCCACCTGAACGAAGATGTGAGATCGCGCGCTCAGCAGGAAAAGCCGGTTTAAACCAGACGACGCGCTGCCTCCTTCATCATGTCGGCGGCCTTCTCGCCGATCATGATGCAGGGGGCGTTGGTGTTGCCGCTGACCAGGGTCGGCATGATCGCGGCGTCGGCGACGCGCAGGCCTCCGATGCCATGCACCCGGAGCTGATCGTCGACCACGGCCATCGGATCGCTGCCCATCTTGCACGTGCCGATGGGATGGAACACGGTCTGGCCGTTGATGCGCGCGAAGTCGAGCCACTGCTCGTCGGTCTTGACCTCGGGGCCGGGGCGGAACTCGAAGGCGCGGTACTTGTCCATCTTGGAATTCTCGATCACGCGGCGCGCGATCTTCATGCCGTCGATCAGGCACTGGCGATCGACCTCCTCGGCGAGGAAGTTCGGGCGGATCGCCGGCGCGGCGAAGGGATCGTTGGACTTCACGTGGATCGAGCCCTTCGATTCCGGCCGCAGCTGGCACACCGCCACCGTCATGCCCGGCTCCTTCTCCAGCTTGCGGTCGGCGGCGTTGCCGTAGCTGGCGTGCGCGAAGTGATACTGGATGTCCGGCCCGGCGAGTTCGGGCCGCGTCTTGACGAAGCCGTGCACGATGCCGGCGGTGAGCGTGAGGATGCCGCGGCCCTGGAGGTAGTACTTCGCCAGCTCGGTCAGGAATTTCAGGCCGCGCGTCTGCTCGTTGAGGGTGATCGGCAGCTTGACGCGCCAGGCCATGCGCGTGGCGTAGTGGTCGCGATAATTCTCGCCGACGCCCGGCAGCTCGTGGGTCACGGCGATGTCCAGCTTCTTCAGCAGCTCGGGCTGGCCGATGCCCGACAGCTCAAGGATGTTCGGCGACTGCACCGCGCCGGCGCAGAGCACCACTTCGCCCGATGCGCGCGCCTCCTTGGGCAGGCCGTGCTGGCGATAGCGCACGCCGACGCAGCGCTTGCCCTCGAGGATCAGGCCGCTGCATTGCGCGTCGGTCTCGATGTGCAGGTTCGACCGGCCACGCGCAGGGTCGAGGAAGGCGCGCGCCGTCGACCAGCGCCGGCCGTTCTTCTGCGTCACCTGATAGTAGCCGAAGCCCTCCTGGTTGCCGTCGTTGTAGTCGACGGTGCGCGGATAGCCCTCGGCGACGCCGGCGTCGATGAAGGCGTCGAGGATCTCGTGCTTCTCGTACATGTCGGCGACATTGAGCTCGCCGCCCTTGCCGCGGCTGCCGTCGCCGCCGCGCTCGAAATGCTCGGATTTCTTGAAGTAGGGCAGCACCGACTCGTAGGACCAGCCGCGATTGCCGAGCTGCGACCAGGTATCGTAGTCGAGCGGCTGTCCGCGCACATACAGCATGCCGTTGATCGAGCTGGAGCCGCCCAGGGTCTTGCCGCGCGGGATCGGAATCGAGCGGCCCTTGACGTTGTCCTCCGGCTCGGTGGCGAAGTTCCAGTTGTAGGTCTTGTGGTTCAAGAGCTTGGAGAAGCCGACCGGGATCGGGATCCAGAAGCCGTCGTCCTTGCGGCCGGCTTCCAGCAGCAGCACCTTCTTGCTGGGATCCTCGCTCAGCCGGTTGGCCAGCACGCAGCCCGCCGAACCCGCCCCGACAACGATGTAATCATACGCCGACATAGTCCGTCCCCTCCCGCTGCCCTTGTTTGGCGTCGCGATGGCGTACCTTTAGGACGGCGCGCGGTCGGGCGCCAGCGGCTCGTCGGCGCCCTCGCGGAACGGCTGTGTCAGCAGGCGATCAAAGCGCCGTTCGCTCGGCGAAAGAAAGCCCGTGACGCCGATCGTCATCGTCGCATGCTCCCCGGCCGGCATGGCGCGATAGGTGCCGAACAGCCGATCCCACCACGGCATGTTGAAACCGAAATTGCTGTTGGTCTCGTACGGCAGGATCGAATGATGGATGCGATGCATGTCGGGCGTCACCACGACCCATCGCAGCAGGCGGTCGATCGCCACCGGCATGCGGATGTTGCCGTGATTGAACATCGCCGTCGCACTCAGAAGGATCTCGAATACCAGCACCGCCGTCGCGGGCGCGCCAAGCGCCGCGATCGCCGCGAGCTTGATCATCATGGACAGCGCGATCTCCAGGGGATGGAAGCGCGTGCCCGTCGTGACGTCGATATCGAGGTCGGCGTGATGCATGCGATGCAGGCGCCACAACGCCGGGACGGCGTGGAACAGCACGTGCTGCAGGTAGATCGCCAGATCGAGGGCGAGTATCGCGAGCGCCGCGGCCAGCCAGCGCGGCAGGTCGAAGAGGCCGAGCAGGCCCCAGCCGCGCTGCTCGCAGAGTGTCGCGAAGCCAACAGCCGTGACCGGCAGGCAGAGCCGCACCAACGCCGTGTTCAGCAGCACGATGCCGAGATTGGCCGGCCAGCGCGCGACGCGCGGCACGTTCAATCGCCGACGCGGCGCCAGCGCTTCCCACAGGGCTATGACGCCGAAGACGCCGATGAAGAAGGCGAAGCGTATGTAGGGCTCGCTCCACATCGAGAAGCCTTGACTCCGAACGTTCAATCAGTCAAGCGTGTGATTGAATGAGTAACCCGAAATCCGATGTTTTTGCCCAGTTCGCCGAGATCGCTCGTGTGCTGGGCCAGGCCAACCGGCTGGAGCTGATCGAGCACGCGGCCCAGGGCGAACGGTCGGTCGAGCGTCTGGCCGAGCTGGCCGGGCTCTCCGTCGCCAATACGTCGCGTCACCTTCAGGTGCTGCGGCGCGCCGGGTTGTTGCGCGCGCGACGCGACGGCAAGCAGGTTCTGTATCGCCTGGGCGACGGTCCGGTGCTCGAGCTGCTGCGTGCGCTGCGCCGCTATACCGAGTTCGCCAGCGGCGAGATGCGCCGCGTCGTATCGGACTACTTCACGCGCCTCGATGCGCTGGAGCCGGTCTCACGCTCGGAGATCGCGCGGCGGGTGAAGGAGGGCAGCGTGCTGCTGCTTGATGTCCGGCCGCGGGACGAGTTCGCCCTGGGTCACCTTCCGGGTGCGCTGAACATTCCGCTCGGGCAGCTGGCGCGGCGGCTGTCGAAGCTGCCCAAGACATTGCGGATCGTCGCCTACTGCCGCGGACCCTATTGCGTGCTGTCCTTCGAGGCGGTTGCGGCACTGCGCGCCAGGGGTTACGACGCGCGGCGTCTGGAGGACGGCTATCCCGAGTGGAAGTTGGCCGGCCTGCCGGTCGAGGTGACGTCCGGCGGCGTGGGATAAGCGCAACCGAGAGGTTGGAGGGCGATGCTCGAGCTGGACATAGCCCTGCGCGGCGGCGCCGTCGGTCTGCTTGCCCTCCTGGCCGTGGTCGTGCCGCGTAGCGCGCCGCGCGCGCCGGCGGCGTGGATGACGGCGGGATATGCGCTGACCGTCGCGGCCTATTGCGTCGTCTCGACGCCGGAGCTGCACAAACACTTCGTCTTTGCGCTGCTGCCGCTGGCGATCCTCGCCCATAGCTCTCCGGTCGCGTTGTGGCTGATGGCGCGGGCCTTCTTCGAAGATGGCTTCCGGCCGACGCGCATCCACGGTGTCGTGATCGCTGGCTGGGTGGCCGTCGCGCTGGTGTTCTGGCTGATCATATGGCCGCTGGGCGAAACCGCCCGAACGGCGATGAGCCTCGCCGTCCACGTCATCGCGGCCGGCTTCGTCGTGCTGGCGCTGATCGCGGCGATCCGTGGCGCAAGGGCCGACCTGGTCGAGCGCCGCCGTCGCCTGCGTCCGATCTTCGTCGCGATGTCGGGTCTCTACATGTTGGTGATCCTCAGCCTCGAGGTCGTGCTGTCCGACGGCAAGCCATATCCCATCCTCTCGGCGCTCAATGCCTTCGGCATCCTGGTGGTCAGCTTCGGCTTCGCCGCGATAGTGCTGGGGGTCGACGCGCCGGACCTGTTCGCGCCAGTGGCGCGTGTCGAGGAGGCGCCATCGCCGGCGGCCGAGCCAGCCGAACCGGATGCGCCGGTCGACACCGCCCTGCTTGAGAGGATCAAGGTGTCGATGGAGCGCGACCGGCTGTATCGCGAGGAGGGGCTGACCATCGCGGTCTTCGCCCTGCGTCTGGGCGCGACCGAGCATCGTGTGCGGCGGGCGATCAATGGCGGGCTGGGCCACCGCAACTTCAATGCCTTCCTCAACGCCTATCGCATCGCCGACGCCCGGGCGGCGCTCGCCGACCCGAGCCAGGCCGAGGTGCCGGTGCTGACCATCGCCATGGATGCCGGTTTCGGCTCGCTGGGCCCGTTCAATCGTGCTTTCAAGGCCGAGACCGGACTCACCCCAAGCGAATTCCGGGCGCGTGCGGTCGCGACGTAAGCCTTTGGCAAAACGTTCGGAATTCGGATTCGACAGGACCGCGCGACGAATCGGCTAGCCGGCATCCGCATCCGACGAGCGCTGCGGCGCGACGAGGTGGAGAAGGGCTCCCGTTCCACACAGGGGAGCCTCCGCGATGTCCTTCCTCTTCGATCTCTTTCTGCAGGCCTGGCCGGTCATGGCCCTGTTTGACCTGGGGCGATACGTCATCGCCGCCTCGGTCATGGCGCTGATCATCGTCGTCTTGGCGCGCCTGGGCGTCGGGCCCGGCCCGATCCAGATCAGGCGTCCGACCGGCCGCGACCATGTCAGGGAGATCGCGCTCTCCCTGCGCACAGCCGTGATCTTCTCGTTCAACGGCTTCGCGATCTACACTCTGGTGAGCACCGGCGTGATCGTGCTGCCGCGCACGCTCGAGGCGGCCGGCGGCTGGCTCGGAATCGCCGCGAGCATCGCCGCCATCCTGGTGGCGCACGACACCTGGTTCTACTGGACCCACCGCTTGATGCACTGGCCGCCGCTGGCGCGCCATATCCATCGCGCGCACCATCGCTCGAGCGTGCCCACGCCCTTCGCGGCCTATGCTTTCGACATGGGCGAGGCGGTCGTCCAGGCGGTGTTCCTCACGCTGTTCCTGCTCGTCCTGCCGGTCCACCCGCTGGTCGTCTCGTTCTTCCTGCTGTTCATGATCGTGCGCAACGTCATGGGCCATGCCGGCGTCGAGTTCCACCCAGCGATCTTCGCGCCGGGCCGCCTGCTGGGCTGGATGACCACCACGACGCATCACGACCTGCACCACCAGACCGGCCGCTGGAATTTCGGGCTCTACTTCACCTGGTGGGATCGCCTGATGGGCACCGAGCATCCCGACTACGCCCAGCGTTTCCACGAAGCGCGCAGCCGCCGTCGGCCGCAGCCGCTGGACGCCTAGGAGGAGACGATGACGCGCTTTGTCCTCTTCCTCGTCGCGTCGCTGGCCTCGGCCGCCGGCACCGCTCGCGCACAGACCACGCCGATCGGCGACTGGCTCTCGGCCGGCGCCGCCGCCGTGGTGAAGATCGCGCCCTGCGCCTCGGGCGAAGGCACGCTGTGCGGGCGCATCGTCTGGCTGTGGGATCCGTCGATATCCACGGATTCGCAAAATTCCGATCCGGCGTTGCGGTCGCGGCCGCTAGTCGGCTTGGAGATGCTCTCGGGCTTTCGGCCGGACGCGTCGGGCGGATGGGCCGGCGGGCGCATCTACAATCCCGAGGACGGCAACACCTACAGCGCCACGCTGAAGGTGCGCGACGCCACGACCCTCGATGTGCGGGGCTGCGTGATGTTCATCTGCCGTTCGCAGATCTGGCGTCGGCCATCGGCCTTGCCGCGTTGAGATGGCATGGGCGCCTGCTAGGATGCCGCCGATCCAGGAGGAGACGCCCAAGCCATGGTCAAGACGGTACTGTACGCGGAGAAGCTCTACGACGACGACAAGGTCGAGCGCGCGGTGTTCGGCCCCGACGTGCGCGTGGTGTGGCGCAATGTCGACAACCTCTCGCTCCTGGAGGATCGCGACTGCGCCGATATCGACGGCCTGATGGTGATGCGCCACGCGGTGACGTCAGAGCATTTCGCCAAGTTCCCCAAGCTCGCCTGCGTCGTGCGCATGGGCGTCGGCTACGACAAGATCGACCGCAAGGCGGCCGAGGCGCGCAAGGTGATGGTGTGCAACGTGCCGGACTACGGCACGACCGAGGTCGCCGACCACGCGATGGCGCTGGCCCTGTCGCTGCGTCGCGGCATCGCCCTGCATCTGGAGGCGCAGCGCCGGCCGCAGCCGGCGCGGTGGGCCTACGTGCGCGACTCGCTGCTCAAGCGCAACGGCGTGCAGACCTTCGGCATTGTCGGCCTGGGCCGCATCGGCACGGCGGCGGCGCTGCGCGCCAAGGCGTTCCAGTTCCGCGTCGTCGCCTATGATCCCTACATGCCCAACGGCACCGAATTGGGCGTCGGCGTCGAGCGCGTGCGTTCGCTCGAGGCGCTGATGGAGCAGACCGACACCTTGTCGATCCACGCGCCGCTGACGCCGGAGACACGCGGCATGATCTCGCGCGCCATGCTGGAGCGCATGCCCAAGGGCGGCGTCGTGGTGAACACCGCGCGCGGGCCGATCGTCGACGTCGACGCGCTCGCCGACCTGCTGAAGCGCGGGCACCTCGCCGGTGTCGGCCTCGACGTGCTGCCGGTGGAGCCGCCGGTCGAGCCGATCCCGGAAATCCTGCGCGCCTACCGCGCGCGCGAGCCGTGGTGCGAGGGCCGTCTGATCATCACGCCGCACTCCGCCTTCTTCACGCCCGAGGCCTGGGACGACACGCGGCGCCTGGCGGCGGAAACCATGCACGCGGCACTGGTGGGCCCACGGCCGCAGAACGTCATCACGCCGGATATGTTCTGACGTGTTTCTTCCCTTCTCCCCGCGAAGGCGGGGAGAAGGTGCCCGAAGGGCGGATGAGGGGCTTCG
>CAYTFW010000145.1:0-16957 GCA_964437145.1 uncultured Rhizobiaceae bacterium | reverse complement strand
GCGCGTCGCCGATGTCGGCGGCGTGGATGCGCCGCACCACCGGCGCGACGGCGTCCTGGCCTTCCCAGGCGCCGTCGACCGTGTGGGCCGTCGTCTCCATCGTGTGGCCGGTTTGCTTGAGGTGATCCCAAGCCCATTCGACGGGATTGCGGATCTGGTTCTGCACGGGCATGACTGCCTCCTCTCGAACACGAAGTCCGAGGGTCGCGGCGACCAAGATCACGAGCCCGCCGCGATCCACCACGGGAAGACTCTACGCCTGTTTGGCCGTCGTGTAGAGAGAGGCTTGATCACTTTCCGCAAGGGCGCGAGCGTTGACGTGCGCGGCGCTTGATGCCGCCGATCGCTACGCCGCCGCCAATGCCTTCCGCAGACCCTCCGGATCGGCCTTGATCGCGCGCAGCAGCGTACGCGCGGGGCCGCTGGGCTTCTTCGCGCCGCGTTCCCACTCCTGCACGGTGCGCAGGCCGAAGTCATAAGCGGCGGCGAACTGGGCCTGGGACAGTCCGGTGGCGCGACGGATGGCACGCACATCGATCAGCAGCGCCATGTCGGGCGCGGCGTCGGGATTGGCGGCGATTTGACGTGCGATCCTGGCGTCCGTCATCGCGTCGATCTTGCGCCAATCGGTCGCCGCCAGCGCCTTGCGCGCCTGATTACTCAAGGTTCTCGCCATAGCGCTTCACCTCCTACCAATTGCTGTCTCAATACATGCGGCGCTAGGTGCATGCTTGACGACGACTCTTCAGGACTTGGTCGACATGTAAGCGCACCCTATCAGCTTGTTCGTCTACGATGCTGTCTATGTAGGCCTTCCGCTCGGCGTCAGTTGTGAGCGTATGGAGCTTCGCGTGTTGCTCAGTCGTCAACTCAATCGGAACAGCAATCTCCTCGCTACCGTCTGGAGGTTCGAGCGTTAGCGTGACCTCATATCGGGGTTGGTAAACGCGAAACTCCGCTTTGTGACCAGTTAGGTCGACTGGCTCCGCATATCCTTTGCTTGCGTCAAATCTCTGCAGCTGAATGTTCTTTTTCATCCGCACACCGGCTAGAATCTCGAGATCCATGGCTCGTGCTTCAGTGCGATCAATCAACCTCGATCCTGGAATCTCTCGTAACTTGCGCAGAGGAAACTCCTTGATGATGCTTAAGCGCAGGAGTTCGCTTCCCCAGAAATTAAGGACGTTGGTTAAGGCACTATCAAGATTCCGTTGATGTCCGTCGGTGCACTTAACGAAGACGAATGTCTGTGCATCGGAATACTCACCGAGGTCGTCGGAAAACAAGGTAACAATAGTTGACTCAAAGATGCTGTTGGCCGAGCGCACAAGGGGCCAACCTTCAGAAGTTTTCTTCGTCAGTTTTCTGTGTTTCGCCGCATTGGCGGTATCGGCAACAAGCCGATAGTCAGCACATCGTGCAACAACCTCCGATCGCGTTAGTCTGTCTAGAGTTGGCATGTGTTCTCGAAAATGAAACAACGCGGTCGCCGCCTCGATCGCGGTGCGAGTAAGCTTACTGCGGCCGGATGTGCTCTTATCCCGTTGCTCGACGTAGTTGGCGTAGCTGGCAAGTACATTTTCGTAGAACAGTCCAGCCACGTCGTCGAACATGACCACTCTCCTGAGCGCAACAGCCCGACTCTCTTGCGAGAAGCCCCGGTGGCACAGAATCGATTATTTGAAGCTCTTGTTGTCGAGCGCGAATCGACCGGAAGTTAAGCTAGATGCTGTCTGACCTTCCAGCGTATTCAATTGCGACTAAGGCCTTTCCACTCTGAGCGTACCACATCAGTGCTCCGAGCAGGCGCTCAATCAAACAACGTCGCCAACCGCCGCTTCATCTGATCCGCGACGTACAGCGCCAGCGCCTGGATCGTCGAGGTCGGGTTCACGCCACCGCTCGTCACCCAGATGCTGCCGTCGACGATGAACAGGTTTTTCACGTCGTGGCTGCGGCCCCAGGCGTTGACCACCGAGCGCTCGGGATCGTCGCCCATGCGGCAGGTGCCCAGCAGGTGGCCGGGGTAGTTCAGCGCCGTGCGCGAGCATTGCAGGCTGGTGGCGCCGGCGGCGGTGAGGATCTCCTCCGCCCGCGCGATGCCGTGCTCCATCATGCGCCGCGTGTTCTCGCTGATCGCGTAGTCGATCTTCGGCGCGGGGATGCCGTGGCTGTCCTTCAGCACGGGATCGAGCGTGACGCGGTTGTGCTCCTCGGGCAGATCCTCGCAGGCGACGCCGATATTGACGCGGTGGTTCAGCAGTGTGCGGTAGGCGGCGTGATGCGCGCGGCCCCAGGGCAGGCGGCCGGTGGCGATGTTGGTGATCGCCTCGCCGGCCGGGCCGGTGCCGCGGCCGAATTGCAGCGTGTAGCCGCGCACGAAGTCGCGGGTCGGATCGGTCTCGTAGAACTGCTTGCTCCACAGCGAGGTGATCGGCGCGCGCGCGCCATCGACCTCGTCCTCGACATAGCCTGACACGATCGGCCAGGGATGCAGCATCAGGTTCTTGCCGACCAGGCCGCTGGAATTGGCGAGGCCGTTGGGAAAGCGCGCGGAGGCCGAGTTCAGCAGCAGGCGTGGCGTGCCGACGCCGTTGCAGGCCACGATCACCACCTCGGCCGGCTGGAAGCGCTCCGTGCCCTCGGCGTCGTAGTAGACCGCGCCCGAGGCCATGCCGTGCTCGTCGGTCGTGATCTCCCGCACCCGGCAGCGCGTGCGCAACTCGACGCCGGCGCGGATCGCCAACGGCCAATAGGTGATGTCTGTGCTGGCCTTGGCGCCCTGCGCGCAGCCCGGCGTGCAGTGGCCGAGATTGATGCACTGGGCGCGGCCTTCGTAGGGCTGGGTGGCGATGGAGGTGTCGGAGGGCCACCAGTGCCAGCCGAGCTTGTTCATCGCGCGGGCGTAGAGCGTCGCGGTGCGGCCCAGCGGCAGCGGCGGCATCGGCGGGTTGCGCGGCGGCACGCCGGGATCGCCGGCCAGTCCCGACGAGCCCATCATGCGGTCGTTCTCGTCGAAGAATTTCTCCAGCATCCAGTAGTCGATCGGCCAATCATCGGCCACGCCGTCGAGCGAGCGCACCTTGAAGTCCGAGGGATGCATGCGCGGCCAATGCGCCGTGTAGATCAAGGTGCCGCCGCCGACGCCGTTGAAGTTGGCGACCTTCATCAGCGAGTTGTCATCGTTGATCGGATAGTCGAAGGCGCGCTTGCGGACGTTGGGCAGGATGTGGAAGTCGGTGAAGCGCCGGGACTCCCAGTCGCGGCCGTTGGCCGGGAAGTCGGTCGACTTCACCCAATCGCCCTGCTCGAGGCAGAGGATGCGCATCTTGGTCTCGGCGAGCGACCACGCCACCGCCGCGCCCGAGGCGCCGGAGCCGATGATCAGGACGTCGACGCGTTCGTTGTCGGGCATTAGTTGCTCGGTCCTACAGTTGACATTTCGGCCGGATCCTATTGCAATATTCTCAACGATGGACTGAGAAGCAATAAGAAGCCAGTCGCGCTGGCTCCCAAGAATCAAGCGGCAGTTGAGCCGTCCCGCCATCGGTACTCCGCAACAATCACTCCGCCACGGCCAGAACGCCGGCGGACAACCAACCCATGGAGTCCGAGCATGTTGTTCGCACTTGTTGATGGGAATCGCCGCAAGGCCAGCCCTCGTCTTTCCGGTCAGTGTCCAGGATGTGGTTCAGCCCTCATTCCGAAGTGCGGTGAACTACGCGCCTGGCATTGGGCACATCGCGGTGAGCGCCGCTGCGATCCGTGGTGGGAAGAATCGGAGTGGCATCGCAAGTGGAAAGACCGGTTTCCGCCCGAATGGCAGGAAATCGTTCAATTGGCCCCGAACGGCGAAAAGCACATTGCCGACATAAGGACGCCAGACGGCCGCGTGATCGAATTCCAGCACTCACCACTCGCAAAGGAGGAGCGTGATGCGCGAGAGACCTTCTACAAGCCGATGTTTTGGGTGGTGGATGGTCTCGTACGCAAACGCGATCTGAAAAACTTCAACAAGATCGTAGAAATGGCCCGCCAAGGCGCCTGGGTCTCTGCCGCTGATATGCTCGCATGTGCCCTTGTACGAGACTGGGTCGGCCGTCCGGTGCACGTTTTCTTCGATTTCGGCGAGCCGATCCTATGGCACTTGCATCCGAGTCTGAACGGCCGGGTGGCCATCACTCCTCTTTCCGTCGAGGCCTTTGTCGCGGCATTTCACAACTCGGTCTCGTTCCGCCCCACTCCAACCAAGCGGGATAGGGCACCTGCGCCTATAGTACCGACTCTGTGGCGCAGACGCCGTCGATACGCTCGCTTTTGACAGGGGCGCTCTCAGCGGTCGTTCAGCGACCCCCGGTGCGATCATCGCGCCAGAACGGCGCGCGCTTGCGTACGGGATCGAGCAGCGACCAGTCGCCCTGTTCCACCACATGGCCCTTGGGGAAAGGGGGGCGCGGCTCCATGCCCAGCGAGATCAGCACGCGGTCGTCGCGGTAGTAGGCGGCGAGGATCACGCGCGCGAGCGCCGAGGCCGCGCCACCGGCCGCGATGTGCTCGGTGAGCATTTTCTCGCGCGCATCGACATCCAGGCCGGCGAAGTTGCCCTTGGCCTTCACACCGATCGCCGCCACCGCCGCGCGCACGTCGGGCAGATCGCGGCCCAGCGACTTCACGATATCGGCCATGATCGCCGGATCGTCGGCGCCGGGCACGCCGAGCGTCGCGTCGGCCGGAATCATCGTGCCGGCGATATCGCGCAGCGCGCGGATCTCGGCGTCGGAGAAAGCGGTGTCGGCGGCGCTACTCATCCAATCCCCCAAAAGGTCATGGGCTTATCTTAATCACCCTGTCATTCCGAGCGCAGCGAGGAATCTAGGCTGATCGCTGGATTCCTCGCTACGCTCGGAATGACAAGGAGAGTGTAGATGACACGCAGCCTGAAGGTCTTCAGCAGTATCGCGGTGCGCGGCGTGCTCGAAGCGCTGGTGCCGGGCTTCGAGCGGGCGCACGGCGCGCGTCTCGACATCGCGTGGAACACCGCGCCCGCATTGGTGAAGCGCCTGCAAGCTGGCGAGCGCGCCGACGTGCTGATCCTCAATCGCGCTGGCATGGACACCATGACCCGCGCGGGCCGCGTGCTGGCCGGCTCCGAGGTCACGTTGGCGAGTTCAGCCACCGCGCTCGCGATCCGCGCGGGGGCGAAGCGGCCCGATATCTCGACGGTCGAGGCGCTGACGCGCACGCTGCTCGCGGCGCGCGCGATCGGCTACACCGATCCAGCGGCGGGCGGCGCCAGCGGCATATACTTCGCGCAGCTGATCGAGCGCCTGGGCATCGCCGCCGAAGTCAACGCCAAGACGACCTTCCCGCCGCCCGCCGGCCTCGTCGGCCATCTGCTGGTGAGCGGCGCGGTCGACCTCGCCGTGCAGCAGAAGCCCGAGCTGCTGGAGGTCGACGGCGTCGAGATCCTGGGCACGCTGCCGGGCGACCTGCACATGGTCACGACTTTCGTCGCCGGCATCGAAGCGTCCAGCGCCCAGGCCGAGACGGCGAAGGCGCTGATCGACCTGCTCGCCGCGCCATCGACCGCCGAGCTTTTCCGCTCCAGAGGCCTCGATCCGGCGTGATGCGCGCGGTGGGGCTTTGCTTTCACCCTGCGGGGTGAAGGCAGGAATGCGTCTCACGCCGGCTCAAGGAATCCTGTCTTGAACGGCCCCACCCCCGGTGGCAGCGTCGCGGCAACCGAGGAGCACCACACCATGACCACCGACTACACCCCACCCAAGGTCTGGGCCTGGAACAAGGAGAACGGCGGGCGTTTCACCAACATCAATCGGCCGATCGCCGGCGCCACGCACGAGAAGGAGCTGCCGGTCGGCAAGCATCCGCTGCAGCTTTATTCGCTGGGCACGCCCAACGGCCAGAAGGTCACCATCATGCTCGAGGAGCTGCTGGCGCTGGGCCACAAGGGCGCCGAGTACGACGCCTGGCTGATCAACATCGGCAAGGGCGACCAGTTCGGCAGCGGCTTCGTCGCCATCAACCCGAACTCCAAGATCCCGGCGCTGCTCGATCGCAGCGGGCCCAAGCCGATCCGCGTCTTCGAAAGCGGCGCGATCCTGGTCCATCTCGCCGAGAAATTCGGCAACGCGATGCTGCCGACCGAGGCGGCCGCGCGCGCGGAGTGCCTGTCCTGGCTGTTTTGGCAGATGGGCAGCGCGCCCTATCTCGGCGGCGGCTTCGGGCATTTCTATGCCTATGCGCCGACCAAGATCGAATACGCCATCGATCGCTTCGCGATGGAGACCAAGCGTCAGCTCGACGTGCTCGATCGCCGTCTGGCGGAGAGCCGCTTCCTCGGCGGCAACGACTACACCATCGCCGATATCGCGGTGTGGCCGTGGTACGGCGGCCTGGCCAAGGGCCTGCTCTACGGTTCGGCCGAGTTCCTCGCGGTGCACGAGTACAAGCACGTCAACCGCTGGGCCGACGAGATCGGCCTGCGCCCCGCCGTGAAGCGCGGCCGCATCGTCAACCGCCTGCAGGGCGACCCGGCGGCGCAGCTGCACGAACGCCACGACGCCAGCGACTTCGACACCAAGACCCAGGACAAGATCGCCGCCGCGGCGAGCGATTGAGCATCCTCCATCACCATCCCAATCGGGCGACTTTCGTGCTACAATAATCGTCTTGCGTGCATGAATAGTTTCGCCCGATTGCAGGGATGTTGATTTGAAGTCTGATTCTCGATCTGCCGCGCGATTGCAGATACCGGCGGTGTTTCTCGAACGATCCGATCTGTGGGGCGCGCGGGCCTGCCTGCGGCTCTTCGGCGTGCCGCTGGTGTTGATCGCGGCGCTGCCGACCCTGGCCGACATCTCGGTATGGCTGGCCGTGGCGACCGTGGCGCCGCTGGGCATCGCCATCTCCAAGACAACGCTGCTGGTGCACGAGGCCGTCCATCGCACCCTGTTCCGCACACCCTGGCTCAATGAGCTGGCCGGCCGCGTCGGCGGCATGGTGACCCTGGTCGACTTCGCCTCGTTCGATCGGCTGCATCGCCATCACCACGCGCGCGTCGGCGCCAGTGACGACCCGCAGCTGCTCGACTATGGCGCGCTCGAGGGCGCCAGCCGCTGGCGGCTCGCCTGGCATCTGTTGCGCCCATTGCTCGGCTGGAACGTGATGCACATGGCGACCCTGGTACGCGAGCGCATCCGCCTGCGTGGCTCCTGGCCGGTGACGCTCGCCGAAGGCGCGGGCCTGGTGCTGTTGCAGGGCGGGTTGGCGCTCCTGGCGACCAATGGCGGGCAGACACTCTGGCTGGCGCTGGTGTTCCCCGTGGCGGCCGCCACGGTCGGCCTGTTCATGTCGCAGATCCGCGGCTTCTGCGAGCACGTGCCGATGCCTGGCGAAAGCGGCGCCTGGCGACTGCGCTCGCATGAGAGCCACGCCATCGAGCGACCCTTCCTGCACCACCTCAACTACAACAATCACGGGGAGCATCACCGCTTCCCGCACGTGCCCAGCCGCAACCTACCGGGCTTCTCGCGCTGGCTGGCGCAGCAGGGCGTCGCCGTCGAGCGCGCCCCGTCCTACACCGCCACTTTGCTGGCGCGTTGGCGGGCCGCGGCGGCGCGCTGACGGCGGCTGCCGCCGAGACTTAAATGGCGCCGCCGCGTTTTTGCGCTAGGCTCCGGTCCATGGCGAGCACCGACACCATCCCCGTCATCGACCTCGGCCCGTACCTCGCGGGCGAGGCCGGCGCGCTGGAGCATGCGGCGCGGCGGATTCGCCACGCGCTGACCGAGATCGGCTTCTACTACATCACCGGCCACGGCGTGCCACGGGCGCAGATCCGCGACGTTTTCGCCGAGGTCGCGCGTTTCCATGCCCAGCCACTCGACGTGAAGATGGCGATCGCGCTCGATCGCAGCGTCACCGGCTATCTGCCGATGAAGGGCGACACCTTGCGCACCTCGACGGTGCAGAGCGTGACCCGGCCCAACCTCAACGAGGCGCTGTTCATCGCCCGCGACCTGCCTTCAGATCATCCCGATGTGCTGGCCAACCGCCCCTACCGCAGCGCCATCCGCTGGCCGGCCGATCTGCCGGGCTTCCGCGAGAAGATCGTCGCCTATGCCGACACCATGGAGCGGCTGGTGCTGCGGATGATGCCGCTCTACGCCCGCGCGCTCGATCTGCCGGCGACGTATTTCGACGCGCCGTTCCGCGACTGCCAGTACAAGCTGCGCCTGACGCATTATCCGCCGCAACCGGCCGACGCGGTCGACGATTTTGGCATAGCACCACACACCGACACGAGTTTCCTCACGCTGCTGGCGCCCAACGACGTGCCGGGGCTGTCGATCCGCGCCCAGGACGGCACTTGGATCGAGGCGCCGGCGATCGAGGACGCCTATGTCGTCAATGGCGGGCAGTTCCTGCAGCGCTGGACCAACGATCATTTCCTCGCCACGCCGCACCGCGCGATCAACCGCAGCGGGGCGGAGCGCTACGCCGTGGTGTTCTTCTGCGACGCCAATATCGATTGGCCGATCGCCGCCGTTCCCTCCACCGTTGGCCCCGACCGGCTGCCGAAATATCCGACGACCTACTACACCGACTACATGACCGCCTATCAGCAGCGCAGCTATGACATGCTGAAGGCCGCCGAGTAGAGGAGAGACCGATGAAGACCGTGCAGCAGATGATCGCCGCGGCCGACGCCGCGGTGCCGCGCATCAGCCCGGAGGAGGCCAAGGCGCTGGTCGGCCGGCCCGACGTGCTGTTCCTCGACGTGCGCGAGCCGGCCGAGGTCGCCGCCTCGGGCAAGGTGGCGGGCGCCGTGGCGATCCCGCGCGGCCTGGTCGAGTTCCGCGCCGATCCCGGTTCGCCGCTGCACGACGCCGCGTTCGACCGCGCCAAGCTCGTGGTGACCTACTGCGCCTCCGGCGGCCGCTCGGCGCTGGTCGGCCACACGTTGAAGGAGATGGGCTACGACAACGTGCGCAATCTCGGCGGCTTCAAGGGCTGGCTCGACGCCGGCGGCAAGATCGACCCGCCGGCCTGAGTCGGGCGGCGCGACGACGCGCCGACCGGACCGGAGCGCGGTGCCATGACAAAGCCCCGGATCGGACTTGCGCTGGGCAGCGGCTCAGCCCGCGGCTGGTCGCATATTGGCGTCATCGATGCGCTGGTCGGAGCCGGGATCGAGCCCGACATCGTCTGCGGCACATCGATTGGCGCTCTGGTCGGCGCTGTCTATGTCGCCGGCAAGCTGCCCGCGCTTCGGCAATGGGCGGAGGCCGCGACCTGGCGTCAGATCGTGCGGTTGCTCGATGTCCGGTTGTTGGGCGGCGGGCTGATCGACGGCCAGCGCATCGTGGCCTTCCTGCGCGGACTCGGCGTCGATGGGCCGATCGACAGTTACGCCCGACGCTACGCCGCCGTCGCCACCGACCTGGCGAGCGGCCGCGAGATCTGGTTGCGCGCCGGCCCGATCCACGAGGCGGTGCGCGCCTCGATCGCGCTGCCCGGCATCCTCACCCCGGTCCTGATCGACGGCCAATGGCTGGTCGATGGTGGACTGTCCAACCCGGTCCCGGTCTCTGTTTGCCGCGCACTGGGGGCGGACGTCATCGTCGCCGTCAACCTCAACGACGAGCTGGTGGGGCGGCGCTTCGGCGATGAGGCCGCCGTCGAGGTGCCTTCCTCGCGCCCGTCGGAGGAGATCCTCGACCGCGCGATGAAGCGGCTTCCCGCGGCGTGGCGCGAGCAGGTCCGCCAGACCGCCTTGCGCCTGGTCTCGTCAGGGCCGGCGACGCCGGGCTATTTCCATGTGCTGGCCAACTCCATCAACATCATGCAGGACCACATCACCCGCTCGCGCCTCGCCGGTGAACCGCCGCACGTGATGCTCGTGCCGCGCCTGCGGGACATCGGGCTGATGGACTTCCATCTGGCCAAGGAGGCGATCGAGGAAGGCCGCGCCTGCGCCCTCCAGTCGCTGCCGACGCTGCGGCGTTACTTGTAGCGCCGGGGTGGCGGGGACGGCGTGGTCATGACGGAGTCGGCGTCGTCTCTTCGCCGCGGCCGGTCAGCGCGCGGAAGACGTCGAAGTTCAGCCGGCCGAAGGCTTCCGACGCGCGCAGCTCGACGGTGCGCGGGCGCGGCAGGTCGATGGCGATGTCGGCGGCGATGCGGCCCGGCCGGGGCGTGATCACCACCACGCGGTCGGACAGGAACACCGCCTCGGCGATCGAATGGGTGACGAAGAGCACGGTCTTGCGCGTGCCAGAGGTCTCGCCCCAGATGCGCAGCAGCTCGAGCGCCATGTCGTCGCGCGTCATGGCGTCGAGCGCGCCGAAGGGCTCGTCCATCAGCAAGAGCGGCGGGTCGAGCAGCAAGGCGCGGCAGAGCGCGGCGCGCTGCTGCATGCCGCCGGACAGCTCGCGCGGCAGCTTCTCGGCGAAGCCGCCCAGCCCGGCCATGTCGAGCAGCCGCAGGGCGCGATCACGCAGCTTGCCGGCGTCGCGGCCGGCGAGCTCGGCGGGCAGCAGCACATTGTGCAGAATCGAGCGCCACTTCAGCAGGATCGGCGCCTGGAAGACCATGCCGATATCGGGGATCGGCCGCGTCACCCGCTTGCCGGTGACCTCGACCGTGCCCTTGGTCGAGGGCCGCAGGCCGGCGATGATGCGCAACAGCGTGGACTTGCCGCAACCCGAGGGGCCGACCAGCGAGACGAACTCGCCGGCGCCCACCCGCAACGAGATTTCGGCGAGCGCCTCGACCGGACCGCTCGCCGCCTCATACGTCATGCCGACCTTCTGCAGGTCGATCAGCGCAGCCGTCACACCGACCTCACCCTGAGGAGCGACCGAAGGGCGCGTCTCGAAGGGTGGGCAACCCGCTCGGTGCGTTGCCCATGCTTCGAGACGGCCGCGATGCGGCCTCCTCAGCATGAGGTCGTGCGTCGATCACTTCGGCATCTCGACCTTGGTGAAGAATCCGGCGTTGAACACGTCCTTGCACTCGACCTTCTGGGGCAGACCCATATAGGTGTTCACCAGCTCGACCGAGTCGCACATCTTCTTCTCGTCGATCGCGCCGATGCCGCCCTTGGCGTAGCGCTCGGTCTTCATCAGGGCGATGCCCAGCAGCATGTTGGGTGTCATCAGCTCGACGTCGACCTCGGGCACGCGCTTCTTGAAGATCTCCATCGCCGCCTTCGGGTCGGCGATCACGTCGCGCCAGCCCATGTAGGAGGCCTCGAGGAAGGCCTTCAGCACGGCGGGCCGTTCCTTCATCGTCTTGGCGCTGGCGATGATCGACATCGAGTACATGTCGAAGCCGAAATCGGCCCAGTTCATCATCACCACGTTGCCCTTGCCGGCGGCCTTCTCGTAGAGCGGCAGGCCGGTCGAATAGTCGCCGACGCCGTCCATGCGCTTCTCGGCCACCGCGGCGATCTTGGCCGCCGGCTCGATGTTGACCCACGACACCTTGGCGGCGTCCACGCCGTTGAGCTTGGCGAAGGCCGGGAACATCTGGCGCTGGCTGTCGCCCGGTGGCGCGCCGAGCGTCTTGCCCTCGAGGTCCTTGGGCGTCTTCAGCGGCTTGCTGGCGAGGCTGAAGAAATTCATCGGCGTCTTGTCGAACACCATGCCGACGACCTGCACCGTCGTGCCGCGGGCGCGCGAGGCGATCACCACGGCGGCGTCGGCCAGGCCGGCGTCGGCGCGGCCGGTGTCGACCTTGGCGATGGAATCACCCGAGCCCTTGGAGTTCTCGAGCGTCACGTCGAGGCCCTTGGCCTTGTAGTAGCCCTTCTCCAGCGCCACCCAGTAGGCGGCGTGGTCGCCGACCGCGAACCAGTTCAGCGCGAAGGTGACCTTCTCCTGCGCCGACGCGGCGCCGGCCATGGCCAGCAGCGCGGCGAGCGCGATAGACCCGATCCTCAGCATGTTCCCCTCCGTCGTTGCGATTCACTCCACGCCTTCGGCCCACGGCGCCCACAGGCGTGCCGCCAGGACCACCACACCATAGAGCGCCAGGCCGATCGCCGAGATCCAGATCAGCGAGGCGAACGCCACGGCGGTGTTCATGCTGCTCTGCGTATTGGCGATGACGTAACCCAGGCCGGCCTGCGAGGCCACGAACTCGCCGACGATGGCGCCGACCACGGCGGCTGTCGCGGTGATCTTCAAGGCGCTCAGGATATAGGGCAGCGCGTTGGGGATGCGGATCTTGAGGAAGATCTTCCACTTCGGCGCCGAGAAGACACGACCGAGGTCGAGCATGTCGGTCTCGACCTGCGACAGACCGACGGCGGTGTTGATGACGACAGGGAAGAAGCCGATCAGTGCGCCCATCACCATGGTGGGCAGGATGCCGTAGCCGATCCAGATCAGCAGCAGCGGCGCGATCGCCACCTTGGGCAGCGTGTTGACCAGGACCAGGAACGGCATCAGCGCGTTGGCGATCAGCGGCGACCAGGCGATGGCGGTGCCCAGCGCCACGCCGACGATCGCCGCCATGAAGAACGCGCCGACGATCTCCAGACCGGTGATCCATAGATGCGGCCACCACGAGAAGCCGGCGTGCCACAGGGCGTTCCACACCATGCGCGGCGACGGCAGCAGGTAGGGGCGGATCTCCAGGGCGGTGACGGCGAGCTGCCACAGCGCCAGCAGCAGCGCGAAGAGCGCCACCGTCGGCCAGTACCTGCCTACGATCGCGCGCGGCGTCATCGCCTCGATCTCTCTGCTATCATGCGCCCCCGTCCCGCGCTGGAGTGATGATATTCCGTGAAACTGTCGCTGTGCAACGAAGTGATCCGCGAATTGCCCTTCGCGCGCCAATGCGTGCTGGCGGCGTCGCTCGGCTATCCCGGGTTGGAAGTCGCGCCGTTCACCTTCGGCGACGAAGCCTACGCGATGACGGCGGCCGAGCGGTCCGCGATACGCACCGCGTGCAAAGCCTCGGGCATCGCGGTCAGCGGCCTGCATTGGTTGCTCGCCGCGCCCGCCGGGTTGTCGATCACCACCGCCGACCGAGCCGTCTGGCGCAAGAGCGTCGATATCCTGCGCGCGCTGGTCGAGCTGTGTGCCGAGCTGGGCGGTGACTATCTGGTGCACGGTTCGCCGGCGCAGCGTCGTGTCACCGAGGCCGACGATGCCAAGCGGGCGGAAGAGGCCTGGCGCATCGCCGCATCGGAGGCGGGGCAGGCGGGCGTGACCTACTGCATCGAGCCGCTGGCGCGGCCGGACTGCAATCTGGTCAACACCTTGGCCGAGGCGGCGGAGATCGTGCGCCGAACCGGCAATCCTGCCCTGCGCACGATGATCGACACGCTGGCGGCCTCACACGAAGAGCCCGAGCCACCGGCCGACGCGATCCGCCGGTGGATGCCCAGCGGGCTGCTGGCGCATGTGCAGCTCAACGACCGTAACCGGCGCGGCCCGGGGCAGGGCGACGACAAGTTCGCGCCCGTGCTTCGCGCGCTCAGAGACACGGGCTATACCGGCTGGATCGCCATGGAACCCTTCGTCTACGAACCGGATGGCCCGACCTGCGCCGCGCGCATGATCGGCTACATCCAGGGGCTGATGGAGCAAGCGTCATGAAGGTCAGACTGGAGGCCGCCGATCGCTTCGAGCGCGACCACAGGCTGCGCCTGCCATTCCGCTTTGGCGTGATCACCGTCACCCAGGGCACCCAGGCGATCCTGCGCGTGCGCATCGCGCTGGAGGACGGCCGAACCAGCGAGGGCGTCGCCGCCGAGGCGCTGGGCGCGAAATGGTTCGAGAAGAGCCCGGCCTTCAGCGACGCGCAGAACCTCGATCAGCTGCGCCAGGCGCTGCAGATCGCCATCGAGCACTACCAGGCGCGCGGTTGGGACACGCCGTTCGGCCTCTACGCCAACACCTATCGCCAGCAGATCGCGCGCGGCGAGTCGTTGGGCCTCAATCCGCTGGTCGCGTCCTACGGGCCCGCGCTGCTCGACCGCGCGATCCTCGACGCGCTGGGCAAGGCGACCGGCCAATCCTTCGCCGCGATGATCGCCGCCAACGTGCCGGGCATCCAGGCCACCGACCTGACGCCCGATATCGAGTCCGACCATCTCGCGCGCTTCCTCGTCGGGTTGAAGCCCGCCGACAGCATCGCGTTGCGTCACACTGTCGGCCTCGTCGATCCGCTGACCGCCGCCGACCGTCCGGCGTCGCAGCGCGTCAACGACGGGCTGCCGGAGACGCTCGAAGAAGTCGTCGCCTATTACGGCGGCCGCTACTACAAGCTCAAGGTCGGCGGTAACGTCGCGGCCGATCTCGATCGCCTGACGCGCATCGCATCTGTGCTCGACAAGGGCGCCGGCGACTATCGCGTCACCTTCGACGGCAACGAGCAGTACGACGATGTCGAGGGCATCGTCGAGCTGTGGCGCAAGGTCGAGGAATCGCCCGCGCTCGCCGACATCGTCAAGCGCACGCTGTTCATAGAGCAGCCGATCAAGCGCCAGGGCGCGCTCAGCCGGCCGGTGACCGAGCTGGCGAAATATCGCCCGGTGATCATCGATGAATCCGACGGCGAGCTCTCGACCTTCCCGCGCGCGCTGGAACTCGGCTACGCTGGCGTGTCGAGCAAGAACTGCAAGGGCTTCTACAAGTCGATCCTCAACGCCGCGCGCGTGGCGAAACTCGGGCCGGGCTACTTCATGTCGGCCGAGGACCTGACGACGCAGCCCGGCATCAGCGTGCAGCAGGATCTCGCCCTGGTCTCGCTGCTGGGCATGACCCATGTCGAGCGCAACGCGCACCATTTCATCGACGGCATGTCGAGCGCGCCCGAAGCCGAGCAGAGCGCCTTCGTCGCTGCGCATCCCCAGCTTTACGAGAAGCTGCCGGGCAAGCCCGCACGGCTGCGCGCGAAAGGCGGCACGATCTTGCTGGGTTCGCTCAGTTGCCCGGGATTTGCCGTCGGCGCCGATCTCGATTTCACCGCGCTGCGCCCGATGGCGCCGGCGCCCCGCGAGAAACTGAAAGCCGCCGCATGAGCAAATTGCCGACACGCTTCGAGACGGTCGAGGCGATGGAAGATTTCATGACCACGCCCTCGCCGAGGCTGATCGCCGATCTGGCGAGGGCGCCCGGCGACATCCTCGTGCTGGGCGTCGCCGGCAAGATGGGCCCGACATTGGCGCGGCTGGCCAAGCGCGCCGTGCCCGATCGGCGCGTGGTCGGCGTCGCGCGCTTCAGCGAGAAGGGCGTGCGGGAGTCATTGGTGAAAGCTGGCGTCGAAGCACTGCAGGCCGACCTGCTCGACCGCGCCGCGCTGGAGAAACTGCCGAAGCTGCCCAACGTCGTCTTCATGGCCGGCCGCAAGTTCGGCGCGACGGGCAATGTGCCGCTGACCTGGGCGATGAACGTGCAGGTGCCGGCGATGGTGGCCGAAGTGTTCAAGGCCTCGCGCATCACCGTCTTCTCGACCGGCTGCGTGTATCCCTTCGTGCCGGTCGATAGCGGCGGCGCGACCGAGGAGACGCCGGCGGTGCCGCCGCCGGGCGACTACGCCAATTCCTGCGCCGGCCGCGAGCACATGTTCTCGTATTTCTCGGCGCGGCATGGCACGCCGGGCCGGCTGTTCCGCCTGAACTACGCCATCGACATGCGCTACGGCGTGCTGCACGACATCGGCCGCAAGGTGCGCGATGGCGAGACCATCGACCTGTCGATGGGCCACGCCAACGTCATCTGGCAGGGCGACGCCAACGAGGTGGCGCTGCGCTGCCTGGCGCACGCGACGACGCCGACGACGCCGATCAATGTCACCGGGCCCGAGACCTTCGAGGTCGCCGCGGTCGCGGCCGAGTTCGGCAAGCTGCTGGGCAAGGCGCCGAAGCTCACCGGCAAGCCGGCGCCGACCGGCTGGATCAACAATGCGGCGCGCATGGTCAAGGAGTTCGGCCCGCCGAGCGTGCCGCTGAAGACCATGATCGAATGGAACGCCGACTGGCTGGCGCGCGCCATGGTCACGCACAACAAGCCGACGCACTACGAGGTGCGCGATGGCAAGTACTGATCGTCTCGACGTACGGCCGATCGAGGCCGAGCACGCCGAGGCGGTGTGGCCGCTGTCGATCGAGGCCGGCTGGAATCAGAACGTTGCCGATTGGCGCTTCATGCTGGGTGCCGGTCGCGGCTTCGGCCTGACCGGCCCCGACGGACGCTGGCAAGCGAGCTCGCTGGTGTTGCCGCTGGGCCAGCGCCTGGCGTGGATCAGCATGGTGCTGGTGACCAAGGACATCAGGCGCGGCGGCGTCGGCACCGGGCTGCTGAAGCGCTGCATCGCCGACGTGGCGGACATGGGCGCCGTGGCCGGGCTCGACGCCACCGAGCTTGGCCGACCGATCTACCTGCCGTTGGGCTTTCACGACCTCTATTCGATCCGGCGCTGGCACCTCGACGCGGCGAGGAGCGCGGTGGCGCCGCCGCAGGGCATCGAGATCCGGCCGGCTGGTGTGGCCGACCTGTCGAAGCTCGCGACCTATGACCGGCCGCTGAGCGGCATGGAGCGACCGACGATCCTGGCGCATCTGCTGCTGCGCCAGCCCGGCCTCGCCTGGATCGCGCAGACGCCGTCGGGCGCGATCACCGGTTATGCGCTGGGCCGCGAGGGCCGCGTCGCCACCTCGATCGGCCCGGTTGTCGCCGACAGCGAGCCGATCGCGCTGGCGCTGATCGCCAAGGCGACGTCGGCGGCGACGGGCCCGTTCATCGTCGACGTGCCCGAAGCGCATCGCGATGTGCGTGCATGGATCGAGGGGCAGGGCGGCCGGACACCGCGCGCCTACATGCGGATGACATTGGGCACGGCGAAGGGACTGGACGATCCCCGTCACGTCTTCGCGCTCGCGGGCCCCGAGTTAGGATAATCTTTGGGAGCGCCGGCGTCC
>CAYTFW010000144.1:0-17001 GCA_964437145.1 uncultured Rhizobiaceae bacterium | reverse complement strand
TGCTGGGCAAGCTCGAGCCGGCGGCGCCGCCGGACGCCAAGCCGGGCGAGCGCAAGCCGCGCGACGCGCGCCCCGACGAGCCCGACGACGTGCGGCAGGAACGCGAGCGGCTGCGCGCGCAGGTGGCGCTGATCGAGGGCCGGGTGCGCCAGGCCGAGCTGGCGGGTGCGCGCGCCGAGATCCTGATCCAGCAACTCGGCCGCCTGCGCGGCGAGACCTTCATGCGCACCCTGCTGCGCAAGACGCCCTCGCCGTTCGCACCGGCGACGTGGCAGCAGGCCTGGGTCGATCTCGGCGACGTGCTGGTGCAGCAGCGCGCGGCGGCCACGATGTGGTTCACCAACGACTCGCTGGGTGGCCCGTTGTCGTCGGCGCCAGTCGCTCTGATCGGCGCCTTCGTCACCGTCGGCCTTTGGTGGTCGATCCGCCGCCTGCGCCAGCGCTATGGCCGCGACAGCGGCATCGCCGAGCCGACCTATCGCCAGCGTGTCGTCGCCGCGGCGCTCGATGGCGTGGGTTCGGTCGCAGCCCCGGTGCTGGCGTTGCTCTTCCTGATGGTGGTGTTCCGCAGCGGCAATCCCGGCGCGGCGACGACCTGGTTCGTCACCAAGAGCGCGATCGGCCTGGCCATCGCGCTGCTCGCCTCGGGCATCGGCGAATCGGCGCTGGCGCCGTTCAGGCCGGTGTGGCGCATCGCGCCCTTCGATGACAACGCCGCGCGCATGCTCGCGCACCGCGTGCGGCGCCTGGCGTGGGGCTACGCGATCCTGATCTCGATCTACGCCTTCCTGGCGCCGCCCTATCCCGGCCGCCCGGCGCTCGAGGCGCTGCTGATCCTGCTCTTTGTCGCCATCGCCGTTCCGCTCACCATCCCGGTGTTCCGCGCCGAGTCGTGGAGCCGCGGCCAGGCCGACGAGGATGGCTCGCACCGCCCGCTGGGCGGCCGCGCCTGGGCGGCCGGCCGACACCTGATCACGCTGATCGCGCTCTTGTCGCTGGGCGCCGCGGTGCTGGGCTATGGCAACCTCGCCGGCCATCTCTACGACTCGTTGCTGTTCAGCCTGATCGCCATCGCCGCGGCGATGGTGATGCGTCAGGCGGTGCATGACCTGGTCGAGACCGCCTCGGCGCCTGACACGCCCAGCGGCCGCTGGATGCGCCAGGCGATGGGGCTGGCGCCCGATTCGCCGCTCAGGGGCCGGCTGTTGCTGCTGATGATGCTCGACCTGACCTTGCTCGCGGCGCTCTCGGTCGTGCTGCCGGCGATCTGGGGCGTGCCGTCGGACGACATCATGGACTGGCTGTGGCGCCTGCTCACCGGCCTGAAGGTCGGCGGCCACACCATCTCGCTGGTCGCCATCCTGATCGGCGTCATCGTCTTCGTGCTGGCGCTGGCGGCGCTGCAGCTGCTGCGCCGCGCCTTGCGCGAGCGCGTGCTGCCGTCGATGGAGATCAACCAGACGGTCCAGTACACCATCGACGCCGGCCTGAACTATGTCGGCATCATCGCCGCCGCGCTGCTCGGCATCACGGCGCTGGGCGTCGACTTCTCCAACCTCGCGCTCATCGTCGGCGCGCTCTCGGTCGGTATCGGCCTTGGCCTGCAGGGCATCGCCAACAACACGATCTCGGGAATCATCCTGCTGGTCGAGCGGCCGATCAAGGTCGGCGACTGGGTGACGGTGGGCCGTCACGAGGGCTCGGTGAAGCGCATCAACATCCGCGCCACGGAGCTGCAGACGTCTTCGCGCGCCTCGGTGATCGTGCCCAACTCCGAGTTCCTGCAGACCGCGGTGATCAACTGGACCTACGCCGACAACATGTCGCGCGTCGACATCGCGATCACCGTCATGCACGGCAGCGACCTCGCGAAGGTCGAGGCCGCGCTGCTGAAGGCGGCGACCGACAACCCGCTGGTGTCGACCACGCCCAAGCCGTTCACGGTGTTCGCCAAGATCGCGCCCAACGGGCTGGAATGGGAGCTGCGCTGCTTCCTGCGCAACATCGCCACGACGCCGGTGGCGCGTACCCAGCTCAACCACGCGGTGCTCGACAACCTCGCCGCCGCCGGCATCGCCATCGCCGTCACCGGCGCTCCCGCCGCATAGTTTCATTACCTTCCCCCTTCGGGGGAAGGAAAGAGGTACTCAGCGTTCCGGCGGCAGGATCTCGGCGGGCGCCACGACCACCGCCTTGGCCGGCGGCTCGTCGCGGGCGATCTCGCCCACCATCGGGTCCGGCGCGCGCCATTGCAGCGTGCCGAACGCGCCGCAGGAATCGCACACCGCCTGCCAGCGTTCGTGCACCGCGCCGCACGCGGTGCAGCGCCATTGCCGGTCGCCCGGCGCGTCGGCGGCGCGCGCCAGCCAGTGGCGCACCTTCTCGCCGTCGGCGAACTCGGCTTCCTCCAGGTCGGCCATCAGGCGGCAGACGCGCACCACCGGCCGCTTGCCGCCGGCCGCGGTGAGGTGACGCCGCGCCTCGCCCCAGAGATTGGCCTCCAGGCACTCGCGCGCCAGCGCGATGTGGCTTTCCAGCTCGTCGGGATTGGAAGCGGTCAGCCGCGTCAGCGCCTGCACGCGCTTGACCGGATCCTTCTCGCCCAATCCCGATAGATAGAGCTGCGCCAGGTCGGGATGCGGCGCGACCGCCCAGGTCTTCTCGATCGCCTTGGTCGCCTTGCGCGCCTCGTCGCGCTTGAGCAGCAGCTCGGCGTAGCGATAGGCGACCGGCACGCGCTCCGGCGCCAGGCCGAACGCCGCCTTGGCGTTCTCCATCGCGTCCATGTCGCTGCCCGAGCGCTCGGCGGCGCGGCTGCGCTCGACCAGCAGCAGGGCGTCGAGCGTGCGGCCGCGCTCGGGATCGACCAGGCGGCTCTTCAATCCCGACTGCAGGGTCTTCTGCGCGTCGAGCCACTTGCCGGCGCGCGCCTGCATGTCGAAGAGCGTGCGCACCACCCAGGGCGTGTCGGGTCGAAGCGCGAAGGCGCGCTCGGCGTAGCTCAGCGCCTTGGCCGGATCGCCGTCGCGCAGCGCCTGCATCAAGAGGCCGCGCAGGCCGAGGAAAGCGAGTTCCTCGTCCTCGAGCATCTCGTTGAAGTAACGCCGCGCCGCCTCGCGATCGCCGGCGAGCTGCGCCGCCTGGGCCGAGAGCAGCAGGGTCAGCGCCGGTTCGTCGAGCAGTCGCTCGGCCTGGCGCGCCAGCTTCTGCGCCTCGCCGGAATCGCCGGCGGCGACCGCGACCATGCCCTGGCTCAGCGCGCGATAGCCCTTGCGTCGGCGGCCTTCGCCCCAGCTGCCCATCAACGAGCCGGGCGCGTGGCGCAGCCAGCGGACGACGCCGTACAGCGTGGTGCAGAGCGCCGCGATCATCGCTACCACCACCAGCAACACGCCGACGCTGGTGTCCATGCGCCAGCCATGCCACTCGATGGTGACGTCGCCCGGCTGTTCGGCCAGCCACACCGCGGCGACCATCACCACGGCGATCAGCGCGAACCACAGAAGCGTGCGAAGTGTGGTCATTTCGCGGTGCCGCGCGACAGCAGGGCGACGCCGTGCAGGCTCAGGCGATCGACGATGCGCTGCGCCGCCAGATGCGTCTCGGCGTTGATCAGCCAGGAGGCGGCGGGCGGAGCGGCCGAGCCGCTCAACTGTTTCATCTCGCCCACGGCGCGGCCGAGATCGCCGGCGTTCACCGCCGCCTCGGCGCGCGCGAGGATCGCGTCGGGCTCCATGCCCTTGGTGTTCTCGCCGACGCGGCGGATCGAGACGATGCTCTTGAGCTTGCCCAGCACGCGCTGCCAGAACGAGTCGTCGGCGAGGTCGGCCGCGATGACCGCGCGCGCCACGGTCGGGAACTCGCCGGCCAGCACGCGCACCGGTACCACGCCGGTGGGCGCGACCTTGGTGAGCTCGTCGCGCATCGCGGCGATCTGCGGGTCGGCCGCCGCCAGCGGCGCCAGCATCTCCAGGCTCGAGGTGAACGGCCCGCCGGCTTCCAGCGCCTGGCGCAATCGCGCGGCGACGCCGATCACCGCCGCGCCGCGGCTGCTGGTCAGGGCGCGTTCGTCGCCGCCGGCACGTGCCGCGAGATCGCGATTAAGGCCCTGGATCTTGGCCGCCGTCTCCTTGGCGACGGCGTCGAGGCGCGCGGCGATCTCCTTCTCGATCGCGTCGGCGCGCGCCCGGGCCTGGGCCGCGGCATCGCGCGCGCCGCTGTCGGTGCCGGCGCCGCGGGCGATCTCGGCGCGCAGCCGCGCCTCGAGCTCGGCGAGCTGGCGCACCACCTCGACCTTCTCGGCGAGGTTCGCCGTGGCGCCGGCCGACTGCGCGTCGCGTCTCTCCAATCGCTCGAGCCGCTCGAGCAGCACGGCGATCTGGCGTGCCGCGTCGCCCCGGTCGGCGCCCGGCGCGACGCCTGGCGTCGCCGGTGGATCGGCCGGCCGTGCCGCGAGTGCTTTCAGCGTCGTCTGCGCGCTCTGCAGCTCGGCCTTCAGCACGGCGAGCTCGGCACGCAGCTGGCCCAGCGCGCTCTCGAGACGGGCGGCATCGGGTGCGGGCCCGGCGGAGGACGCCGGCCGGTTGGCCAAGGTCTCGACCCGCTGGGTCAGCGCGTCGAGCTTGGCGACCAGCTCCTGGATGGCCGCGGCGCGGCGCTCCTGGGCCTCGATACGCGAGTCGAGGCGGCCGATCGCCTCGCGCAGCGCCGGCGATGGGTCGGCCGGCGCCGGCCGGGTCTCGAGCGCGGCGATGCGATCCTGCAGCGGCTTGATCTGGTCGGCGGAACGGGGCGGTGGCGATTGCCCGATCAGCGCATAGGCGGCGGCGCGCATGGCCTCGGGATTGGCGAGGTAGGTGGCGATGATGGTGCCCAGCACCACGATGGTGGCGACGATGCCGACGACGAAGGCGCCGATGACGCCGACACCCCGCCGCGGTTGACGCGTCGGTTCGGGCTTGGTCGGCTTGGCGGGCGCAGCGGGCTCGCGGGGCGGCGCCTCGGTGGCCGCCGATTTCGGTGTCGAGGTTGTTGATGTCGCGGGCGCGTCGCTCATGACCGGTTCTCCCTGGTCCACCGCCGCCGCCGCGGGAGGCGACAAGCGGTCGATGGCCAGCAGCATCTCCTCCTGCGTCGGTCGCTCGGCGACCGCCACGACCCGCCACGGCAGGCTCGCCACGCGCTCGGCGCCCGCCGGGCTCATCACCACGGCGGCCGTCTTGGCGAGGCCGCGCGCGATCTCCGGCCGGGCCGCAAGCTTAACAAACGCCTCGGCGGTGCGTGGCGAAAAAAGCGTCACGACGTCGACGGTTCCCTCGCCCAGCGCGCGCTCGACATCGAAGGGCAGCGTGTCGACCAAGCGCGTGTCGTAGAGCGCGACATGCGCGATGGAATAGCCGGCCGCGGCCAGTTGACCGACAAGATCACCCGCCGTCACCACGCCGCCGGCATGCAGCAACGGGCCGGCTTCGGGCCGCAACTGCTTGCGCACCAGCACGACCAACGCCGTGACGTCGCCGGAGGCCGACAACGTGTCGTGGAAGCCCAGTTGTTCGGCCGCTTCAGCGGTCGCGTCGCCGACGACGAGCAGGCGCAGATCGCGCCGCTTGGTGGCCTCGGCCAAGGTGCGCACGCCGGTGACGCTGGTCAGCAACACCGCCTGTGTCGTCTCGAGCAGGGTGTCGAGATCGGCGGGCGGCGTCAGATTCGCGTGGCTGAGCAGCGGCGCCAGCAGCGGCTCGTGGCCGTTCTTGCGCAGCGCCTCGGCGAAGCGACTGGCCTCGGGTTCGGGACGGGTGACCAGCACGCGCATGGCGATCAGTCCTCGAAGAAGCCTGGGCCGGCGCGGCCACGCAGCTCGTGGCCGGCATCCGCGCCCAAAGCCAGGGCGTCGCGCGCGCCGCCGCGCCGCTCGGTGGCGAGCACCGCCGAGCCGTCGGGACGCGCCACCAGCGCGCGCAGCCACAGGCCGCCATCGGCGAGCACCGCGTATCCCGCGATCGGCGTGCGGCAGGAGCCTTCGAGCACCGCCTGCATCGCGAACTCGGCGCGCACGCAGGTCTCGGTCGGCGCGTGGTTGATCGCCGACAGCAGGTCGCGCGTGGCACCATCGGCGCCGCGGCACTCGACGCAGATCGCGCCCTGGCCGACGGCGGGCAGCATGTCCTCGACCGGTACCGGCACGCCGACCGCGCCGCGGCCCAGCCGGTTCAGCCCGGCGCGCGCCAGCAAGAGCGCCTGGGCCACGCCCTCGTCGAGCTTGCGCAGGCGGGTGTCGACATTGCCGCGGATCGGCACGGCCCGGATGTCCGGCCTAGCGTGCAGCAGCAGCGCCTTGCGCCGCAACGCCACCGTGGCGACGGTCGCGCCGTGGGGCAGATCGGCGAGGCGTGCGATGGGACCGGGCGAGACCAGCGCGTCGCGCGGATCCTCGCGCTCGCGAAAGGCCGCCAGCATCAGGCCGTCGGGCAGCACCGGCAGCATGTCCTTGGCGCTGTGCACGGCGATATCGAGCGCGCCACCCAGCAGCCCGTCCTCGATCTCGCGGGTGAACAGCCCCTTGCCGCCGATCTCCGACAGCGGGCGGTCCTGCACCGTGTCGCCGGTGGTGCGGATGACGACGATCTCGACCTCAACCCCCGGATGCGCGGCGATCAGCGCGTCGCGCACTTGATGGGCCTGGACCAGGGCCAGCGGGCTGCCGCGCGTGCCGAGGCGCAGGACGGGCTTGCTCATGGCCACCCCTGTAGCGGGCCGGGCGACGGCGGAAAAGCCCCATCGTGCCGCATGGATGGGCTACAAGGCGGCGATGATCGTCCTAGGCATCGAAACCAGCTGCGACGAGACGGCGGCCGCCGTGGTCGAGGCCGACTCGGCACCCGTGGGTCGGCTGCGTTCAAACGTCGTGCGCGCGCAGCTGACCGAGCATGCGCGCTTCGGCGGCGTTGTGCCGGAACTCGCCGCACGCGCCCATGTCGAGGTGATCGACGCGGTCGTCATGCGCGCCATGGACGAGGCCGGGCTCTCTTTCGATCAACTCGACGGCGTGGCCGCGACCGGCGGGCCGGGGCTGATCGGCGGCGTGATCGTGGGCGTCACCACGGCCAAGGCGATCGCGTTGGCCACCGGCAAGCCGTTCCTCGCCGTCAACCATCTCGAGGCGCACGCGCTGACCGTGCGTCTGGTCGAACCGGTCGACTTCCCGTTCCTGCTGCTGCTGGTTTCCGGCGGCCATTGCCAGCTGCTCGCCGTCGAAGGTGTCGGCCGCTACACGCGCCTGGGCACGACGATCGACGACGCCGTCGGCGAGTCGTTCGACAAGACCGCCAAGCTGCTTGGGCTGGGTTTCCCCGGCGGACCGGCGGTCGAGCGGGCGGCGAAGGACGGTGACCCTCGCCGCTTCGACCTGCCGCGCCCGATGTGGCGCAAGCCGGGCTGCGATTTCTCCTTCTCTGGCCTCAAGACGGCGGTGCGCGTGGTCGCGCAGTCGGTGACGCCCAGCGACACGCAGGGCATCGCCGACCTCGCCGCCAGTTTCCAGCGCACCGTGGGCGAGGTGCTCGCCGATCGTTGCGCCAATGCGCTGGAGATGTTCCGTGACCGCATCGGCGCCGGCGTACCGCGGCCCGTGCCGCTGGTCGTCGCCGGTGGCGTGGCGGCCAACGCCTATCTGCGCACACGTCTGAGCGAGCTGGCCGCCGCGCGCGACACGGTTCTCGTCGCGCCGCCGCCGGCGCTTTGCACCGACAACGGCGCGATGGTGGCCTGGGCCGGGCTGGAGCGGTTGCTGCTGGGCCAGCGCGACGGCCTGGACTTCGCGCCGCGGCCGCGCTGGCCGCTCGACGAATCCGCCCAGGCCATGA
Source organism: uncultured Rhizobiaceae bacterium (assembly GCA_964437145.1). Lineage (GTDB taxonomy): Bacteria > Pseudomonadota > Alphaproteobacteria > Reyranellales > Reyranellaceae > JAFAZJ01. The sequence continues at coordinate 9,139 of CAYTFW010000144.1, read as the reverse complement.
TCGGCCGATCCGGTGTCGGCGCCGGCGTTAAGGTGTAGGCTCCCGGCGATGTCCGATACCCTACCCAACGGGGCGCGCGTCGAGGTGACGGCGCTTTTCGCCACGCCGGTCGTGCTGATCGAGCTGCCCGATGCCCAGCGGCTCAACGCCGATCTGCGGCGCGTCATCATCGAGCGCGAGAAGGCGGTGCCAAGCACGCAGCACAGCAATCTCGGCGGCTACCAGTCGAGCTGGGACATGAACCTGTGGGGCGGCGCTGCGGCGTTGCGCCTGCTCGACGCCGGCCGCGACTCCGCCAACCGCCTGACCACCGATCGCGCCGGCAAGCCGGTGCGCGTGCAGTGGAAGGCCAATATGTGGGCCAATGTCAACCGCACCGGCCACGGCAACGAGTTCCATACCCACCCGGGCTCATTCTGGTCGGGCGTCTACTATGTCGATGATGGCGGCATCGCCGCCGACCCGGCGTTGGGCGGCGAGCTGGAGTTCATGGATCCGCGCGGCGTGGCGCCGGCGATGTACGCGCCGCAGCTCGCCTTCGCCACGCCGGGCGGCCTTTCGGGCGGCGCCTGCGAATCGATCCCGCCGCGCGCCGGCCGGCTGGTGATGTTCCCGGCCTGGCTGCTGCATGGCGTGCGCCCCTATCGCGGCACCGCCGAGCGCATCTCCATCGCCTTCAATTTGAGCGTCTGATGAGCAGCCTCCATCGCACCTCCTACCTTCCTCCGGAGGGGGAAGGTGGCGCGCGTAGCGCGACGGATGGGGGATGTCGAAGACGGACTCCCGTGTTCGTCTTCGACATCCCCCATCCGCCCTTCGGGCACCTTCCCCCTCCGGGGGAAGGGAGGCGGTGGCCATGAGCGGCGCGTTCTTTCCCTTCCGGCCGGGTGATCGCTTCCCCGAGGTGGCGCTGCCCGGAGTCGACGGCCTGGGCCACAAGCTGAGCTGGAGCGTGCTGGGCGAGCCGCTGGTGGTGGTGGCGTTGGGCGACCTGCGGCTGCTGACCTCGGGGCCGATGGTCGGGCTGATCGTTTCGCTCGCCGAGGCCGGCGCCTCGGCGGCGGTGATCGCTGGTGTCAACGTCGCCGCCGCGCAGGCGGCGCTGAAGGGCTTCGAGGTGCCAGGCACTGGCGGCGTGCCCCTGGTGCTGTGCGATCCCGAGCGTCGCGTGCTCAGGACGCTCCTGTCGCCCGATCCGGCGCATGGCGCGCAAGCCTCGGCGCAGCACGACCTGCGGCTGATCGTGCTCGACGCCAACCAGCGGCTGGTCGGCGAGTTCGCCGGTGGTGACATCGACGTGCTCGGCGAATCGGCGCTGGCGGCGATCGCGGTGGCGCGCGCCGACCGGCCGCCGGAGTCGCTTCTGTTCGGCGCGGCGGCGCCGGTCATGATGTTGCCGCGCGTCTTCGAGCCGGCTTTCTGCAGGAGCCTGATCGAGCTGTGGGCCAGCGGCGAGCGCAGCGATGGCGGCGTGTCGAGCCGCTACGGCAATGTCGTGGCGGCCGACCGCAAGCGCACCGAGGATCACATCGTGCGCGACTCGGCCATGGCCAAGCAGATCTCCGATCGTCTGGCCTATCGCGTCGGGCCGGAGCTGATGCGCGCGTTCAACTGGGAGGCCGAGTTCAGCTTCGATGCGCATGTCATCCTGTCCTACGCGGCGGGACATCAGCACTTCTTCCGTGCCCATCGCGACAACGGCACGCCGCAGACGGCCGACCGTACCTTCGCCGTGTCGCTGAACCTCAACGAGGACTACGAGGGCGGCGAGCTGGTGTTCCCGGAGTACGGCCCCACGCGCTACAAGCCCAAGGCGGGCATGGCGGCGGTATTCTCCTGCTCGCTGCTGCACGAGGCGCTGCCGGTGACCGAGGGACGGCGTTACGTGCTCACCACCTTCTTCCGCGACCGCAAGAAGCAGCAGCAGGCGCAGGCCTTGCAGCAGCAGCAGCGGCCGCCGTCAGTGCGCCGCTGAGGCGCGCTCCTCGCGCACGAACCACAGCAGCACGAAGCCGATCACCAGGAACGGGATGACGACGGCGACGCCCCAGCGCTGCGTCTCGGTCGCCGTCGTGACGATGGCGATAGCAGTCGGCGCCATCCACGCCGTGGCGCGGCCCGAGAGCGCGAACAGGCCGTAGAACTCGCCGCTCATGCCCTGGGGCGCCAGGCGGCCCATCATGGTGCGGCTGCCCGCCTGCATCGGGCCCATGCAGGCGCCCAGAAGTAGCGCGAAGGCCATGAAGGTGAGCTCCTGCGCCGAGCCGAACAGGCCACGCGCCGGGTCGAGCGGCGCGACCGATACGAAGAACAGGATCTTGTTGGCCGAGACCGAGAGGATGCCCAGCGCCGCGATGGTCACGCCGGCCGTGGTGATCAGCACCAGGCGGCGCGAGCCGATGCGGTCGTCGAGCCGGCCGCCCAGCAGACAGCCGGGGATCGCCGCCAAGGTGATGATGATACCGAAGATGCCCAGCGTCACCGTGCTCCAGCCGAACACGCCCTTGGCGTAGACACCGCCGAAGGCGATGATCGCGGCGAGGCCGTCGTTGTAGACCATGTAGGCGATCAGGAAGAGGAACGGGTTGCGGTAGTGCGCGACCTTCTTGATCGTCGCCCACAGCTTGCGCGCGCCCTCGCGCGCGGCGTCGAGCGGCGACACGCCGCTCGCCTTGCCGTCGGGCGTGAACAGAAACATCGGGATCACGAACAGCGCCAGCCACAGCGCCGAGGCCGGGCCGATCAGGCGCTCGACCTCGAAGGTCTTGGCGTCGAGGCCGAAGAGCGGCGGGCTACCCGCGGGCGCCAGCCCGACCATCGCCGGATCGCGCACGGCGAGCACGATGAACAACGACAGCAGGCCGCCGGTATAGCCCAGGCCCCAGCCCAGACCGGACAGCCAGCCCATGCGGCTGGGCTCGACGATACTGGGCAGCTGCGCGTTGTTGAAGACGATCGAGAACTCCGCGCCGATGGTGGCGAGGATCAGCGCGAAGGAGATCGCCGGCACGATCGCGGCGCTGCCCGGCGTGGCGAACCACAGGATGCCGCAGCCGATCGCGGTCAGGATCTGGAAGATCAGGATGTAGGGTTTGCGCCGACCGGTGATGTCGGCCATCGAGCCGAGAAAGGGGCTGAGCAGCGCCAGCAGCACGCCGGAGGCCGATTGCGTGAAGGCGAGCGCCGCCTGGCCGGCGGCGCCGGAGGCCTCCTTGATCTGCGCCAGCTCGGCCGGATCGGGCGTGCGGCCCAGCGCCTGGCGCAGCTGCGCCTCCTGCAGGCCGGCCACCAGCTCGCCGGCGAAGTAGGGGCCGAAGATGAAGGTGGTGACCAGGGTGAAGAACGGCTGGTTGGCCCAGTCGAACAACGCCCACGACACCTGGCCCAGCCGCGAGGCGGGCTTCACCGTGCCCTCGCCCTCCGTCGGCGCGTGTCCGCTCGCCATGTCCCCTCTCTTGCCCTCGATGGGCCAGAGCCAGCTTGCGGATACGCGCGGTCGAAAGTCCAGCGCTCAGGGTTTCTTGCGCACGATGCAGCCGCTGAACGAGCCGGTACCGGCACCCGCGTAGGAGTGCCGGTTGCCGCCAAGGGAGAACGACCAAACGAAGCCCGTCGGGTCGTAGTTGATGACGTTGCCGGAGGAGCCCTTGATCGGCCGCAACTCGCCGTCCCACGGGTCGCACACGCAGACGTGCCCGCTGGGATGGACCTGGTCGATGACCGTGAAGTGGCCGCCACCGCTGTTCCAGCCGACACGGGCGATCACGGGATTGCCGGCGTCGGTCGACGCCTTGACCGCGTCGAACACCTGGCCGGGGGAGAGGATCACGCACTCCCAGCCGCTGAGGCCGATCTGGCGCAGCACCTCGGGATAGAACGTCGCGTTGCTATATGTCGAGCCATCGTAGACCGAGCCGGTGACCGAACTGTAAATCTTGTAGATCGCCGGCTCTTCCTTGACCGCCTGGTTGAACGCGCCGCGCGCCAGGCTGGAGCCGATATAGCCGCCCAGCGGCACGCCCGACGAGGCGATGGAGGCGCCGGCCGACATACCGGCCAGCATCAGGTGCTTCTTCATCTTGAAGTTGATCATCAGGATGCTGGCGATGCCGCAGGAATTCGAGCTGTCGGCGCCCGTGCTGTCCGTGATGGTGTCCTGGGAACGTACAGCGTGCACGCTGCCGAAGCGATCGAACCGGGCGAACCAAGATGTAATCGACATGCCGAAGCCTCCCCCAAACCTGACCAGCGAGCTGGAATAATGTGATCAATCACTCGACAGCGAGTGTCGCACAAAGCGCCTGGATTAGGTAGAGGATTCAGACGGCGTGAGAATCTTTTCCACCGCCGCCGTCGCCGTTGACCCCGATATCAGGCTTTCGTTACATCTCGAAGCGCGCGGGTGTAGCTCAATGGTAGAGCAGAAGCTTCCCAAGCTTACGACGAGGGTTCGATTCCCTTCACCCGCTCCAGCCTGTCACGCCGCGTCGCGAGCCGCCTGTCGCTCGGGGGGCGGGACGGCGGCGAAGGGCGGGAAGGCGAGCGCGATCGCCACCGCGCCCAGGCCCAGCCCGAACGAGCCGATATAGAGCCAGCCGTAGCTGGCGTGGGCGTCGAAGATCCAGCCGCCGGCCAGCGGACCCAGCGCCATGCCGATGCTCGACAGCGCGGTGGCGCCGCCGAACACGCGACCCATCAGATGCATCGGGAAGTACTCGCGCGCGATCGCCGCGTAGAGCGGCATCACGCCGCCATAGGCGAAGCCGAAGACTACGGCGACGGCGTAGAACTCGCCGAGCTGGCGCGTGAAGAAATAGGCGCCGGCGGTGATCGCCTGCACCAGCAGGCCGAGCACGAGCACGCGCTTGACGCCGAATCGATCGGCGGCGAGGCCCAGCACAAGGCGGCCGGCCAGGCCGGCGAGGCCCTCGACGCTATAGATCGTCACCGCCGTCGTCACCGACAGGCCGCAGGCGATGGCGTAGCTCACGGTGTGGAAGATCGGCCCCGAATGTGTGGCGCAGCACAGCAGGAAGGTCAGCCCCAGCACGATGAATTGCGGCGAGCGCAGCGCCCGGCCGACCGTCATGCCGGGATCGGCCGCGCCACCCGCGCCCGACGCGGTCGCGGCGCTTTGCGGAGGTGCCGCGCGCACCAGCAGCGCCGTCGGCACCAGCACGCCCCAGGCGAGGATGGCGATCCACATCAGCGCCGTGCGCCAGTCATAGGTCTCGATCAGCCAGCTGGCGAAGGGCGATACCGTCATCGGCGCCATGCCCATGCCGGCCGAGACCAGCGATACCGCGAGCGCGCGACGCGTCTCGAACCAGCCGGTCACCGTCACCATCATCGGCGCGAAGACGGCGGCGGCCGCCGCGCCCACCAGCACGCCGTAGAGGATCTGGAACTCCAGCAACGACGTGGCGCGGCTGGCCAGGAATAGCCCCAGCCCGAGCAGGATCGCGCCCGACAGCACGACCGGCCGCGGCCCGAACCGGTCGAGCAGCGCGCCCCAGCCGAAGGCCGCGACGCCCATGGTGACGAAATCGAGCGTCATGGCGGTCGAGATGCCGGTGCGCGACCAGCCGGTCGCCGCCGACATCGGCTGCAGGAAGACCGCGAGCGAGAACAGCGTGCCGATCGCGACGCAGCCCATCAGACCGCCGGCGGCGACGATCACCCAGCCGTAGTTGAGACGCATGGGCAGCTCCTTTAGATGAGACATTAATTAACCGATCGGTTAATTTCAGTCAACCCGATGCCGAGCTTGATTCCGTCTTGCCGATCAGGTCGGCTACCAACCAAGACACGTTGTTCGAGGGCTTCGATGGCGCATCGCCCAGGCACATCCGCCGCGTTATCCGAGCTGCGGCGAAAGATCGTGGAGTCGCTTGAGGATCCGCGCCCGAACATCCCCGCTGCCAAGGTCTTCCGGGAACTGCGGGCTCATCACGCGCGGCGCCTGAAGCGGAAGGTCAAGCTTCAGTCACCACGGACCACTCGCTGATCGCCTCGCCGTCCTGCGGAACAGGCTGAACCGGGCGGTTGCGGTTCAGGCGCGCATCGGCCTGTAATCCGCCGACAACGGATCGAGGACACGCCATATGACGCTGCCGCTCGCGGGCATCAAGGTGATCGAGGTCGGGCAGGCTTATGCCGGGCCGTTGGCGGGCGCGATCCTCGCCGACATGGGCGCCGACGTGATCAAGGTCGAGAAGCCCGATGGCGGCGACGACGCGCGGCTGTGGGGGCCGCCCTTCGTCGACGGCGACAGCGTGATGTTCCGCGCCAATAATCGCGGCAAGCGCTCGGTGACGCTCGACATCAAGTCGGCCGCCGACGTGGCCAAGCTGAAGGCGCTGGTCAAGGACGCCGATATTCTCATCCAGAACCTGCGGCCGGGCATCGTCGACGAACTGGGCGTCGGGCCCGATGCCCTGCGCGCGGTCAATCCGCGGCTGATCTACTGCTCGATCTGGGCCTTCGGCCATCAGGGGCCGCTGAAGATGGCGCCGGGCTTCGATCCGCTCCTGCAGGCCTATGGCGGCGTCATGACGCTCACCGGACGACCGGAGGATCCGCCGACCTTCTGCGCGCCGGCGATCAACGACGCGGCCACCGGCATGTGGTGCGTGATCGGCGCGCTGGCGGCGCTGCAGCGACGTCACGCGACCGGCGAGGGCTGCGTCATCGACACGTCGCTGTTCGAGACAGCGACGGGCTGGGTCTCGGGCGCGCTGCACAGCTACTGGATCTCGGGCCAGCTACCGCAGCGCCACGGTACCGGTAGCCCGATCATCGTGCCCTACCAGGCCTTCGAGACGGCCGACAAGCCGATCGTCATCGCCTGTGGCAACGACCGGCTGTTCGTGAAATTCGCCGAGGCGGTCGGCAAGCCGGATTGGGCCACCGACCCGCGCTTCGAGAACAACCGCAAGCGGGCGGAGGTGCGCGAGGAGCTGGCGGGGCTGATCCAGGCGATCATCCGCACCAAGCCGCGCGCGCACTGGATCGCGCTGTTCGCCAAGTCGGGCGTGCCGTGCCAGCCGGTCAACGACATCGGCGACCTCGCGGCAAGCGAGCAGCTCGCGGCGATGGACATGATGCGCACATTGCCCTCGACCGGCATGCGGGTGGTCGGCTTGCCGGTCAATTTCGACCGCCAACGCCCGACGCCCCGCCGCGACTCGCCGAAGCTGGGCGAGCACAACAAGGAGGTCTTCGGCGAATGAGCGCGATCAGCGAGCATGTCGCGCGATCGTCGCGACACACCAGCTTCTATCTCGCCGCCGGGCCGACCAACGGCCTGCCGGTGATCTTTGTCCACGGCTGGCCCGAGCTGTCGATCTCCTGGCGCCATCAGCTCCCGGTGTTGGGCGGCCTGGGCTTCCGCGCCATCGCCCCCGACATGCGCGGCTATGGTCGATCCAGCGTCTACCGCGCGCAGGGCGACTACGCGCAGGAGCACATCGTCGCCGACATGATCGAGCTCGCCGACTCGCTGGGCATCGAGAAGGCCGTATGGGTCGGCCACGACTGGGGCAGCCCTGTCGTGTGGAACATAGCCAGCCACCACCCCGACCGCTGTATCGCCGTCGCCAATCTCTGCGTGCCCTACCATTCGCTGGAGTACGGGCTCGACTCGGTGATCCCGCTGGTCGACCGCGTCGTCTATCCCGAGGCGACCTATCCCGCGGGTCAGTGGGAGTACATGCGCTTCTACGAGGAGAACTTCGCCACCGCGACCAAGGCGTTCGACTCGAACCCCTACAACGTGGCGAAGCTGCTGTTCCGCAGGGGCGACCCAGCGGGACAGGGCAAGCCCTCGCGTACCGCGGAGGTGCGGCGTAATCGCGGATGGTTCCCCGGCGGCGTGGTGCCTGATGTGCCGCGCGACGCCTCCGTGGTTAGCGACGAGGATCTGCGCGTCTACGCCGAGGCGCTCCAACGCAACGGCTTCTTTGGCCCCGATGCCTGGTACGTGAACCACGCCGCCAACGCCGCCTACGCGGCGCGCGCCGTCAACGGCGGCTATCTCGACATGCCGGTGCTCTTCATCGCCGCGCGCTACGACTACACCTGCGAAAGCGTGACCTCGCGCCTGCCCGAGCCGATGCGCCAGTATTGCCGCGATCTCACCGAGGGCATCATCGACAGCGGCCACTGGATGGCGCAGGAGAAGCCAATCGAGGTCAACCGCGCGCTGACCCACTGGCTCGCCACCAAGGTGCCGGGCGGCTGGCCGGCATGAGTCTTTGTGGGAGCGCCGGCGTCTCGCCGGCTCTTTTCATGATGCCGGCGAGACGCCGGCGCTCCCAAAGAAGTCAGAACACCTTGCCGTCGGGCGTCCATTCGCCCTTCTGATCCTCGATCTCCACCACCCAGACGTCGGGATCTCGACCCACCTGTCGCGCGATGTAGGCGTCGGCTTCGGGCTCGGGCACCGGTTGCGCGCCGGTGCCGCGCGCCCAGCCCTGCTCGCCGTCGAGCGTGCTGGTCTGGGTGAAGACGGTGACGCCCTGGGCGAAGCGGTTTACCTTGACCAGCACCGTGCCGGCGTCGGGATCGCCGCGGCGCACGACCACGGCCGGGATCATGCGCCGGTCGCAGAGCCTGATCTGGGCCGAGACCCACAGGCTCGTGGTCAGACCCATCGTCATCAGTGCAAAGCCGCGTCGAGGCCGTCGAACACCGGCCGCGCCGCGCGCCAGTGATAGCCCACGACATGCACGCCGGCCGGGCCGACCGCCTCGGCCAGCGCGGCGCGCGCGGCTTCCGGCACGATCAGGATCGCGGCCGCGCCGTTGGCGCCGACGCGGCGCAGCAGCAGGCGCCCGACGGCGCGCTCGATGCGATCGCGCGCCGGATCGGTGGCGATCTCCAGCAGCGGCGGCGCGGCGCGGCGCGGCGTGAATAGCGGATCGCCGCCGCCCTTGGCCGACAGGCCGCGCCGCGCCAGCTCCTCGGCCAGCGCGTCGAGCACCAGCGGCCGGTCGCAGGCGGCGCTCATCGCGTGGCTGGCGTCGCTGTCGGCCGGCGCCGGCGTCGCCGCGTCGAGCGCGGCGGCGGCGCCATCGCCCGACTTGAAGCGATGCACGGCCGAGACGAAGCGGCCGACCTGGCGCGGCAGGCGCGGACC
>CAYTFW010000143.1:0-17122 GCA_964437145.1 uncultured Rhizobiaceae bacterium | reverse complement strand
CCCCTCATCCGCCCTTCGGGCACCTTCTCCCCGCCTTCGCGGGGAGAAGGAAGAGGAGGAACCACCCATGATCACGCGCTTCGACAGCTCCTATGTCGGCACGGTCGACCTGGAGAATTGCGGCTATCTCGGCACGCCGATCAACGATCGCTGGTACACCAACCAGCAGCTCGCCGACGTGCTGCACAACGCCGTGGCCTACGCCAGGAAGATGGACGGGCTGGGCTACGACACGTTTTGGATGGCCGAGCACCATTTCCAGCCCGAAGGCACGGAGTGCATCCCCAATCTGCTGATGATGGCGATGCACTTGGTCAACCAGACCAGGAACCTCCGCATCGGCTGCGGCTTCAACATCGTGCCGATGTGGCATCCGCTGCGCCTGGCCGAGGACTACGCCATGGCCGATATCCTGAGCGGCGGGCGCGTGATCTTCGGCGTCGGCCGCGGCTATCACACGCGCGAGGTCGAGACCTTCGGATCGCCCTTGCTCGACCAGGACGCCAATCGCGAGATGTTCGAGGAGGGCGTCGACGTCATCTTCAAGGCGTTCAACGAGGAGCGCTTCGCGCACAAGGGCCGCTTCTACACCATCCCGCCCGAGGTGCCGTATCGCGGCTACACGCTGAAGGACATCACCCTGGTACCGCGACCGCTGCGCCTGCCGGTGGAATGCTGGCAGCCGATCCAGAGCGGCTCGGATCGCGCCTTCGACTTCATGGCCAAGCACGGCATCTGCGGCGTGATCGGCGGCGGCTCGGCCGAGGGCGGCGCGGTCGAGCGGCACATGAAAGGCTTCCAGGCGGCCTATGCGCGGCGCGGCCGGCAGATCGCGATGGGCGAGCGGCTGTCCTTGGGCTTCCAGTTCCACATCGCCGAGAGTCGCGAGGCAGCGATGAAGGTGGCCGGCAAGTACTACGAGGAGAACATGAAGATGTTCGGCGAGCTGCGCCTGGTGCGCGCGCTCACCGACGAGCAGATCGCCGCGATGCGCGATCCGCGTCTGGTGCCGAACACCAAGCTGCCGCGCATCGAGGACGCGGTGAAGGCCGGCGGCTTCCTCGCCGGCACCGCCGCCGACATCATCGAGCAGCTCAAGGCGGTCGAGACGCGCTACCCCGGCCTGGAGCGCGTGAGCTGCGCCATGCCGCTGGGCACGCCGCTGCCGATGGCGCTGGAGCAGCTCGAGCGCTTCGCCAAGGAAGTGATCCCGGCGTTCCGCACGAGTCGCGCGGCGGCGGCGGACTGAGCGAGGGCGCGATGGAGCAGGCGGTCGGAACGGGGCGTCGTGGCATTCTGCTGGCGATGGCGTCTCTGCCGGCGACGGCGATCGCGCAGACCGCGCCGCGACGCCACCGCGTCGCCTATCTCAGCGGCGGCTCGATCGATATGCGACGCCCGTTGCTCGACGCGCTGCTCGGAAGCTTGGCCGGCTTCGGTTACGAGCGCGAGCGCAACCTGGACTTCCTGCCGAAGGCCGCGGACGGCCGCTTCGAGCGGCTGCCGGCCCTGGCCGCGGAGCTAGTCGCCTGGAAGCCCGATGTGATCGTGGCGTCGACGACGCCCGGGGTGCTCGCGGCCAAGGCGGCGACGACGCGCATTCCCATCGTCATGGCGGCGCAGGGTGATCCGCTCGGCATGGGCATCGTCAAGAGCCTGGCGCGACCGGAGGCCAATGTCACGGGCGTCTCCAACGCGACGGTCGAGCTCGTGGGCAAGCGCCTGCAGTTTCTGAAGGATCTGCTGCCGCGCGCCCGGCGCTTCGCGGTCTTGATCAACCCGAACGATGAAAACGCGTCGCGGCAGATGGCCAACGCGACGACGACGGCGATGGCGCTCGGCGTCGAGCTGGTGCCAGTCGTGGAGATCCAAAGCGCCGGCGACCTCGACGGTGCCTTCGCGCGGATCGCCGCCTCGGGCGCGGACGCCGCGTTGCGCATGGTCGATCCGCTGACGGCGATGATCCGGCCGGCGATCCAGCAAACCGCGGCGCGGCATCGCGTACCGGTGATGTACGCCTTCCGCGAGGACGTCCTGCAGGGCGGCCTGATCGGCTACGGCGCGAGCCAGGCGGAACTCTATCGCCAGGCCGCGCGGCTGGTGCACCGCCTGCTCCAGGGCGCGACGCCGGCCGACCTGCCGGTCGAGATGCCGACGGTGTACGAACTCGCGATCAATTTGCGCACGGCGAAGGCGCTGGGCATCGCGGTGCCGCAGACGCTGCTCGCCGGCGCCACCGACGTGATCGAGTGATGGTCTTCCGTCTCCCCGCGAAGGCGGGAGCAGATGCCCGAAGGGTGGATGAGGGGCTTGGTGGTGTCTCGACAGCGATGGCGTTGGTTGTGGTGCCGACTATCGCGCGTAAGTGACTCTCAACTGTCAGCCCGAGCGCAGCGAGGTGGCTAGCGACAACTCGTGTCCTCCCGCTTGACCTGTGTCAATGCCGCTGGTCGCTGGCGCGCTATCGATGAGCCTTCCTTGAGAGGAGGGATCTGGCCATGACTGACAACGCCAAGGTTCCGGTGAAGACCGAGACCAAGGAAGCCACGCCGGCGGCGTGGCGTCCCTTCGATTCGCTGCGTCGCGAAGTGGATCGCCTGTTCGACGATTTCGGCGCGGAGGTCTGGCGCTCGCCGTTCCGCCGTTCGACGGCCGACATGGAGCCGATCTTCCGGCGTGAGTTCCATACCGGCCTGTCGACCGCGATGGACATCGCCGAGAAGGACAGCGCCTATGAGGTGACCGCCGACGTGCCGGGCTTCGACGAGAAGAACATCGAGGTGAAGGTCGAGAACGGCTCGCTGTGCATCAAGGGCGAGCGCAAGTCGGAGAAGGAAGAGAAGAAGAAGGACTATCACCTGACCGAGCGCGAGTTCGGCTCCTTCCAGCGCCGTTTCGCCCTGCCGCCCGGCGTCGATACCGACAAGATCGACGCCAAGCTGACCAAGGGCGTGCTGACGGTGACGCTGCCCAAGAAGCCGGAAGCCCAGAAGCCCGCCAAGACCATCGAGGTCAAGGCGGCGGCCTGAGCTTTACGCCGGGACACGTCATGTCCTTGGCGCTCGAGACCGGCGGGGCCGACGTGATCGGCCCCGCCGGGTCGGTACTAGACGGCTCGAGAGAGGAAGCGCTGACGCCCGACATGCCGGCCAAGCGCGCTCTTGGCGTCATGCTTGCGGCGTGCCGGCGGGAGGTCGCGCACCATCGCGCCGCCGCGCTGACGCGCGACGATCCCGAGGGCATCCACGATGTGCGGGTCAGCCTGCGCCGTCTGCGCGCGGTTCTCGACTTGTTTCGCGACGTCGCCTCGGATCCCGATGCGCGTTGGATCGAGGCCGAGGCGGGCAAGCTCGCCGACGCGCTCTCGCCGGCGCGCGATCTTCAGGTGTTCCTGTTCGAGACGGCGCCGGAGGCGCCGGCCGAGATCATGCAGGTTGGCGGTCAGCTGGTCGATCGACGATTGGCGGATGCGCGCCTCGTTCTCGATAGCCCGCGCTTCATCGATTTCGAGCGCAGGCTGGGGCGCGTTGCCACCGCTTCCATGGACGACTCTGGCGAAAGCCTGGTGACGTTCGCCCGATCCGCGCTCGATCGCTGCCAGGACCGGGTACGCCGCCGTGGTCGCGGCCTGTCGGGCCTGGGCGCCGGCAGGTTGCACCGGCTTCGCCTGGGGGCCAAGAAGCTACGCTACGCCGTGGATTTCCTCGCGCCGCTCTTCAGGGCGCAAGCGGCACAGGACTACGCCGAAGCGACCGCCGCGCTTCAGGATGTACTGGGGAAGATGAACGACCGACGGGCGAGTCGCGGCGTGCTGGGCGATATCGCGCGCGCCGGCGGACCGAGTCGGGAGGTACGCCGCTCATGCAAGCGTCTGATGAAACGGGTGGCGACGCCACGCGGGCGCGAGCGCAGGGAACTCAAGCGCGCCTGGAAGGCCTTCAAGCGCGCCGAGCCCTTCTGGCGCGTCTCACTGTCACCGTGATCGCCCTTCCATGAGGGCCGCGCCGATTCGCTTCAGCGCGCGCACCGCTGCGCGGCCAGTCGAGCGACGCGATCGTACTCGCCGCGAACGCCCCCGAGCGGCGTGAAGGAAATCGTCAGGGCGTCGCCGCCGCTTGGCCGGATATAGAAGACGCCGATGGGATCCTCCGCCTCGTCGTGGCCGCGAATGTACATGTTGACCACGGCCTCCTGGCTGGGCGGCGGCGAGACGCGTGGCCAAGCGCGGAACTGCGGCGGCATCTGCCACATCAGGCATTGCGCGACGACATCGTGCGTACGGCCACGCACGGTCGCGAGCGGCGCTTCCTGGGCGGCCGCGGCCGTGGTCAACCCCAGCAGAAGAACGGTCATCGATCGGCGCATGGTCGGGTCCCAATAGCGAGCGGTCGGCCATCCACTAGCGCCGCGCCGGGCCAGACGCCTTGATCGATGACAATCCGACTGAATCAATTCCGTCGAACGATCCGGAACCGTCGCCGGCTCGCCGACCTGCGGTGCGGCCATGATGTTCGAGGAACAGTCGTGTGCGTCGAGTTCAGCGAAAGGGCGGCGTTGCCGGCGGTCATACGATGCCGGCGGGATCGTCATTGATCCGCGTCGGAGGGGCCGTGAGATCGACTGACGCAGATCAAGTCGCGGTAGCCGGGAAGCTGCTAGCCGGTGCTTGCGACGGGCATTCCGCCTGTCACTGGCTAGGAGATGCGCCGTGAGCGACATTCAACTACGACAGGACATCCTCGACGCGCTGGAGTTCGAGCCCAGTATCGATGCCGCCCATATCGGTGTGGCGGTCGAGCAGGGCGTGGTGACGCTGACCGGTCACGTCGGCAGCTACGCCGCCAAGGCGATCGCCGAGCGCGTCGTGCAACGCGTCAAGGGCGTGCGCGGCATCGCGCAGGAAATCCAGGTCCGCTATCCCGAAAACAAGAAGTGCGCCGACGACGAGATCGCCCAGCGCGCGCTGAAGATCATCGACTGGGACGTCGAACTTCCCGAAGGCGCCATCCAGGTGAAGGTCCAGAACGGCTGGGTCACCCTCACCGGGGAGGTCGACTGGCACTATCAGCGTACGGACACGGAGGCCGCGGTCCGACGCCTCTCGGGCGTGGTGGGCATCACCAACTCGATCACCATCCGCCCGCGTGTCGACGCGCAGAACATCAAGCATCGCATCGAGGCGGCGCTGAAGCGCAACGCTGAGCTCGAAGCCAGCGGAATCAAGGTCGACGTCGTCGGCGGCAAGGTGCGGCTCGAAGGCAAGGTCCATGCCTGGTATGAGCGCGGCATTGCCGAACAGGCGGCCTGGGCCGCCTCCGGCGTCACCACTGTCGAAGACAATCTCAAGGTTGGCTGAGCCCCGCTGTGTCGAGCCGCCCGCAAGAGGGCGGCTCGACACGCCGCGGTGTCAAACGCCATTGGCGGTGTGCCGCGGGCCTGTCGTGGCGCTCGTGCGCACCATGCCGGCCCGCTGCGGCTCGATCATGCCGGGTTGTCGTGGTCCAGTGATGGCGCGGCCGACGGTTTGGATGGTCAGGCCGGGAGTCACGCCTCCTTGTACCAGTTGGCCAGGTCCCAGGTGTTGTTGTCCCAACCGCCGGTCTCGCAGACCAGGCGATGGGTCACGGCGGTGGCGCCGAGGCGGGCGACGACGGGGATCTCGACCTGGTTGTTGACGATCAGGTCGTTGAGCTTCATCAGCAGCGCGGCGCGCTTGATCGGGTCGAGCTCGAGCGTGGCGGCCTTGTGGGTCTCGTCGTACTCCTTGTTCTGCCAGCGCGTGACATTGCGGCCCTGCCATTTGTTCTCGCGGGTCGCCACCTCCGTCGACAGACCGCAGCGCAGGAAGCGCTCGGGGTCGATGCCGGTGCCGGTGTTGTACATCTGCAGGTCGGCGTAGAACTTGGTGTAGGTGTCCGGGTTGGCGATATCGGAGCCGAAGAACACCGAGGCCGTGACCGCCTTGACCTCGATGTCGATGCCGGCGCGCTGGCAGGCCTGCTTGACGATCGCCTGCGTCTTCTGCCGGGGCTGGTTGATCGAGGTCTGGTAGACGAATTTCAGCTTCTTGCCGTCCTTCTCGCGGATGCCGTCGGCGCCCTTCTTCCAGCCGGCCTTCTCGAGCAGGTCGTTCGCCTTGTCGACGTTGAACTCGAATTTCGTTGTCTTCGAGCGGAAGCGCTGGGGGTTGTTGACCATGTTGGGCGTGGCAGCACCAGTGCGGCCGTAGATGTGCTTCTCGACCGAGTCGCGGTCGACCAGCAGGGCCAGCGCCTGGCGCACGGCGGGATCGCTCAGGGTCGGGTGCTGGGTCGTCATGCTGGAGCGCTCGCCGTCGACCTCGGTCCACGGATCGGTGCTGTTGAGCTGGATGCGCTCGATGCCACCGCCCGTCGACAGCACGACCTTGCCCTTGCCGCCCTTCTCCAGGCGCTGCAGCACGTCGTCCTCGACCTGCAGGTTCCAGGCGAAGTCGAACTCGCCGGTCTGCAGCACCGCGCGGGCCGCCGACACGGCGTCGCCGCCGCCCTTCATCTCGATGGCGTCGAAATGCGGCCGGTTGGGCTGGTGGTAGTTGGGGTTGATCACGCCGGCCACGAAGTCGCCCGGCTTGAAGTCCTTGAACATGTAGGGGCCGGTGCCCACCGGCTTGAGATTGGTCGGCGCCTCGCGCGACTTGCCGCCGGTGTAGTCCTGGAAGAGATGCTTGGGGATGATCATGCCGAAGGTGCCGACATAGGCGTCGGCCCAGAACGGCGTCGGGTCGGCGAACTTGATCACCACGGTGTGCGTGTCGATCTTCTCGACGACGATGTCCTTGTAGCTGCCGCTGGTCACCGCCGAGGTCGCGGGGTCGCGCGCGTATTGCCAGTTGAACACCACGTCGTCGGCGGTGAACGGCTTGCCGTCGTGCCAGGTCACGCCCTGCTTGAGCTTCCAGGTCACCGACTTGCCGTCGGCCGCCAGGGTGCCGTCCTCACGGCTGGGGATCGAGGCGGCCAGGATCGGCCGCAGATTGCCGTCGGAGTCGATGCCGGCCAGCGGCTCATAGAACAGGCGCGAGCCGTCCTGGTCTTTAGTCCCAACAGCAAAATGCGGGTTGAGCAGGGTAGGGCCCTGCCACCACAGCACCTTCAAGGTGCCGCCGCCGCCGCGCTTGGTCGGCTTGTAGATCGCGGTGCGCGTCTGGGCCATGGCGACGCCGCCAAGCGCCAGAAGCTGCGTCGCCAAAGGCGCGGTCAGGCCGACCGCCGCCATGCGGCGGATGAAGGTTCGACGCGACATGCGCCCGTCGCGCACGCGCCCGATCAGATTGCGCAGATCCTTGTGGTCCATCGGATGCCCCCGTCCGAAAGTGAAGCCCTGTCCGTCACAACGCTTGCACGCGAACCAATGCAAGAAGCGGGCAAATCCGCCTCAGAACTCCATCAGGTTATCGCGGAAGTGCTTGTGCGCATACCCCTTCCGTACCAGGCCGCGGCGCTGCAGCTCGGGCACCAAGCCCTCGCACACCTCCATGACATAGCGGCGCTCGAAATAGCCGTGGAAGATCAGGAAGCCGTCGCCGCCGACCTCCTGCATGATCTCCTGCATCATGCCGGCGACGTGGTCGGCCGTGCCGGTGTAGTCGATGCCCGACTTGGTCGCCCAGGTGGTGACGATCGAGCGCGGCGTCTTGCCGATCCATTTGGCCAGCGCTGATTGATGGCCGTTGGTGGTCAGCGTGTCGGGCAGCGGCTCGTCGAAAGGCAGCTTGGAGAAGTCGATGCCGGTCAGCCTCGACATGCTGGAGAGCTGCATGTCCATGTGCTCGAGCGCGGCGGCCTGCTCCAGCCGCTGACGCTCGCGGGCGGCGTCCATGGTGACGTCGATGATCGGGTGGGCGAGGAACAGCACCTTGATGCCGTCGGGATCGCGGCCCATCGCGGTCGCGGTAGCACGCACCTTGTCGCGATAGGCCTTCATCGAGGCGGCGCTGCCGCCGCCTTCGGTGATGATCGTGTCGGCCCATTGCGCGGCGAAGCGTTGGCCGCGCGGCGAGCCGCCGGCTTGGCAGATCGGTACCCGGCCCTGCGGCGAGCGCGGTGCGTTGATCGGCCCGCGCACCTTGAAGTATTTCCCCTCGTGGTGGATGGGATGCACCTTGTTGCCGTCGGCGAACATCGGCTTCTCGCGATCGAGCACGACGGCGTCCGGCTCCCACGCCTCCCACAGCCTTGTGACCACGTCGCAGAACTCGTCGGCGACGTCATAGCGCTCGTCGTGCGGCCGATGCTTTTCGTGGCCGTAATTCTGCGCCGCGCCGTCATTGCTGCCGGTGACGCAGTTCCAGCCGATGCGGCCCTCGGTGACGTGGTCGAGCGAGTTCACCAGGCGGGCCAGGAGGTAGGGCGGGTATTCGCTGACCGACAGAGTCGGCACCAGGCCGAGATGCTTGGTCTGCTGCGCGAGGTAGGGCACCAGCACGGCCGGGTCGAGCTTGGGCGTCGAGGCGGCGTATTTCAGATAGGTGTCGTGCGAGCCCTTGTAAGTATAGGGCACGTTCGAGGAATCTTCGATGATCAGATAGTCGAAGCAGGCCCGCTCCATACCCTTGGCCAGGTCGATGAACAGGTCGGGCATCATCCAGCGATTGACGTCGGCGCCAGGCCAGGCGGTGCGCCAGGTCTTCGGGCCATAGCCCTGCGACAGGAACCAGGCGAGGTGGAAGGGTTTGGTCATGACGCTCCTCGTGTCATCCCGAGCGTAGCGAGGGATCCAGGACCGGCCTAGATCCCTCGCTACGCTCGGGATGACAGTGACTATATATGCAACGCCTCGCCCAGCGCGCGCAGGCTGGCCTCGTGGAAGGCTTCGCCCAGGGTGGGATGTGCATGGATCGTGCCGCCGATATCCTCGAGCCGTGCGCCCATCTCCAGCGCCAGCGCGAAGCCGCCGGCGAGTTCGGAGACCTTCTGACCGACGGCGGCGATGCCCAGGATCACGTGGTTGTCGGCGCGCGCGATCACCCGCACGAAGCCGTCCTCGGCCGCCATGGAGAGCGCGCGGCCATTGGCCTGGAAGGGGAAGCTTGCCGTCAGCACCTCGCGGCCGCTCTTGCGCGCCTCATCGGGAGATAGGCCGACGGTGACGATCTCGGGATCGGTGAAGCACACCGCCGGGATCGCCTGGGCGTCGAAGGCGCGGCGGTGTCCGGCGATCTGCTCCGCCACTACGACGCCTTGCGCCATGGCGCGGTGCGCCAGCATCGGCTCGCCGGTGACGTCGCCGATCGCCCAGACATTGCGCATCGAGGTCATGCAATGCTCATCGATGCGCACGACGTGGCCGTTCATCGTCAGGTCGAGCCGCTCCAGCCCGAAGCCCTCGACGCGCGCGCGCCGTCCCGTGGCGACCAGGATACGGTCGGCGGCGATGGCACGCGGGCCGACCATGACGGCGTCGCCGGACTCGCTCAGCCCTGACGCGCGTGTCGCGGTCAGCACTTCGACGCCCAGCTCTCTCAGCCGCCGCGCCACCGGGCGCACCAGCTCCGCGTCGTAGGCCGGCAGGATGCGATCCTCGGCTTCGAGGATCGTCACCGTCGCGCCGAGCTTGGCGAAGGCGGTGCCCAGCTCCAGGCCGATATAGCCGGCGCCGACGACCACGAGTCGGTCCGGCACCGCGGTTAACGCCAGCGCTTCGGTCGAGGAGATCACGCGGCCGCCGAAGGGCAGGGACGGGATCGACGCCGGAAGCGAGCCGGTGGCCAGCACCACGTGCTCGGCGCGGATGCGATCGGTGCCGGTATCGGTCTCGACCTGGCAGGTCTTGCCGTCGATCATCGTGGCGTGGCCTTCGACGATACGCACGCGATGACGCTTGAGCAGTGCGGCCACGCCTGACGTCAGCCGGCCGACGATGCCGTCCTTCCACTCGATGGTGCGCGCGAAGTCGAGGCTGGGTCGCTCGACACGGATGCCGAAGGGCGCGGCGGTCGATTGCTCAATCGCGTGCGCATAGGCCTCGGCGGCGTGGATGATCGCCTTCGACGGAATGCAGCCGACGTTGAGGCAGGTCCCGCCCAGCCCGCCATCGACGCCGCCGCGTTCGACCAGCACGACGTCGAGGCCGAGCTGGCCGGCGCGGATGGCGCAGACATAGCCACCCGGCCCGCCGCCGATGACCAGCACCTTGGTGGTGAGCTCGGCCATCTCAGGACTCCATGAAGATCGTCGCCGGCGTCTCCAGCAGCGCCTTGATGCGCTGCACGAACTGCGCGGCGACATAGCCGTCGATCACGCGGTGATCGAAGGACGACGACAGGTTCATCATGGTGCGCGGCACGAACTGGCCATCCCGCCACACCGGGCGCACCACCTGCTTGTTGACGCCGATGATCGCCACCTCAGGCCGGTTGACGACAGGCGTGGTGACGATGCCGCCCAGCGCGCCCAGGCTGGTGATGGTGATGGTCGAGCCGGAAAGCTCGGCGCGGCTGGCGCGGCTTTCGCGCGCCGCCTCGGCGAGACGACGCACCTCGGCCGCGCAGTCCCACAGATCGCGCGCCTCGCAATGGCGCGCGACGGGCACCATCAATCCGGCGGGCGTCTGCGTGGCGATGCCGATATGCACGCCGCCATGGCGCTCGATGGTCTCGGCCTCGTCGTCGTAGAGCGCGTTCATGCCGGGGAACTCGGCCACCGCCTTGACCAGCGCCAACATCAGGAACGGCATCAGGGTGAGGCGCGTCTTGTCCTGCCGCGCGTTGAGCGAGGCGCGCAGCTCCTCCAGCGCCGTGACGTCGACCTCCTCGACATAGGAGAAGTGCGCCACGCGCCGCTTGGAGTCGGCCATCTTCTGCGCGATGCGTCGGCGCAGGCCGATCACCTTCACCGTCTCGACATCGGTGTTGGCGCCGCGCGCGCCGGCTTTCGCCGGACCGCTGGCGCCGCGCAGGAAGGCGTCGAGATCCTCGTGGCCGATGCGACCCGCCGGGCCCGAGCCGCGCACCTGCCGCAGATCGATTCCGACCTCGCGCGCGCGACGGCGCACCGCCGGCGAGGCGAGCGGTTTCTCGCCCGCCGCGCGCGGCGGTCCGATCGGCGCGCGCGTCGTCGCGATCGGCGGCGCCTCGCGCTCGGGTGCGGGCGTCGGCATGGCGACGGGCGGCTTCGGCGCCGCTTCGCGCGGCGCGGCGGAGACCTCGGCGTCGACTTCGCCAGCGACCTCCAGGCGCACCAGCTCGGCGCCGACGGCGAGCACGCCGCCGATTTCGGCGCCCAGCGCCAGCACCTTGCCGGCGACGGGCGAGGGGATCTCGACCGTGGCCTTGTCGGTCATCACGGCGGCCAGCACCTGGTCCTCCAGCACCGACTGGCCGACCTGCACGTGCCACTCCACCACCTCGGCCTCGGCGACGCCTTCGCCGACATCCGGCAGCTTGATGATGCGCACGCCCATCTCAGGCCTCCATCACGGCCTTGAGCGTGCGACCCACGCGATCCGGTCCCGGGAAGTAGTCCCACTCCTGGGCGTGCGGATAGGGCGTGTCCCAGCCGGTGACGCGCATGACAGGGGCTTCGAGGTGATAGAAGCAAGTCTCCTGCACCAGCGCGCTGAGTTCCGCGCCGAAGCCCGAGGTCAAGGTCGCCTCGTGCACGACGACGCAGCGGCCGGTCTTGTTCACCGACGCGGTGATGGTCTCGAGGTCGTAGGGCACCAGGGTACGCAGGTCGATCACCTCGGCGTCGATACCCGTCTCCGCCGCCGCCGCTTCGCTGACATAGACCATGGTGCCATAGGCCAGCACGGTGACGGCGGTGCCGGGCCGGCGCACGATGGCCTTGCCCAACGGCACCGTGTAGTGCCCATCGGGCACCTCGCCTAGCGCATGGCGCGCCCAGGGTGTCACCGGTCTGTCGTGGTGGCCATCGAACGGGCCGTTATAGAGTCGCTTGGGCTCGAGGAAGATCACCGGATCGTTGTCCTCGATGGCGGCGATCAGCAGGCCTTTGGCGTCGTAGGGATTGGACGGCACCACCGTCTTCAGGCCGGAGACATGCGTGAACAGCGCCTCCGGACTTTGGCTGTGCGTCTGGCCGCCGAAGATGCCGCCGCCGGTGGGCATGCGCACCACCATCGGCACGGTGAACTGGCCATTGGAGCGATAGCGCAACCTTGCCGCCTCAGACACGATCTGGTCGTAGGCGGGATACATGTAGTCGGCGAACTGGATCTCGACGCAGGGCCGCAGCCCGTAGGCCGCCATGCCCACCGCCGTGCCGACGATGCCCAGCTCGCTGATCGGCGCATCGAAGCAGCGGCTCGACCCGAACTTGCGCTGCAGGCCCTGGGTGCAGCGGAACACGCCGCCGAAGTAACCCACGTCCTCGCCGAACACGACGACGTTGTCGTCGCGTTGCATCGAGACGTCCATCGCGTCGCGGATCGCCTCGACCATCGTCCGGCGGGTCATGGTCGGGCCTTCTCTTTGCTGGGGGCGCGCGACTCCAGTCGCGCGTCTTGTCGCCGCCACCATGAAGATCGCGCCACTGGAGTGGCGCGGCCCCAGCGCATCATCACACGCCTCCCTGCTGGCGCTGGCGGCGCAGATGGGGGGGCATCTCCTCGTAGACGCCCTCGAACATGTCGCGTGCCGAGGGGTGCGGGCCGGAGTGCAACGTACCGTGGCTTTCGGCTTCCTTCTGGATCGCGATCACGGTGGAGAGGATCTCGGCTTCCGCCTGCGTGTGCCGCTCCTCGCTCCACGCGCCTTCGCGGATCAGGTGGTTCTTCAGCCGCAGCACGGGATCGCCCAATGGCCAGGCGTCCGACTCGGTCTTGGGGCGATAGGCCGAAGGATCGTCCGATGTCGAGTGCGCGCCGACCCGGTAGGTGACGTACTCGACCAAGGTCGGCCCGAGATTCGAGCGCGCGCGCTCGATCGCCCATTTCGCGACGGCGTAGACCGCGAGGTAATCGTTGCCGTCGACGCGCAGCGCCGGAATGCCGAAGCCCAGGCCGCGCGCGGCGAAGGTGCCTGAGCCGCCACGCGCGATGCCCTGGAAGGTCGAGATCGCCCACTGATTGTTGACGATGTTCAGCACTACGGGCGCCTTGTAGGTCGAGGCGAAGACCAGCGCCGAGTGGAAATCCGATTCCGCCGTCGAGCCGTCGCCGATCCAGCCCACGGCGATCTTGGTGTCGCGCTTCATCGCCGAAGCCATCGCCCAGCCCACCGCCTGGACGAACTGCGTCGCGAGATTGCCGGAGATCGAGAAGAAGCCGTGCTCGCGCGAGGAATACATCACCGGCAGCTGCCGGCCCTTCAGCGGGTCACGCTCGTTGGAATAGATCTGGCACATCATGTCGAGCATCGGATAGCCGCCGGCGATCAGCAGCCCGGCTTGCCGATAGGTCGGGAAGTTCATGTCGCCCGGCGACAGCGCCTTGCGGAAGGCGCAGCTCACCGCTTCCTCACCCATGTGCTGCATGTAGAACGAGGTCTTGCCCTGGCGCTGCGCCATCTGCATGCGCGCGTCGAAGGCGCGCAAGGTCATCATGTGACGCAAACCGTCCAGCAGCTCCTCGTGGCTCAGCAGCCCGGCCCATGGACCGACCGCCTCGCTGTCGCGGTTGAGCACGCGGATGATCTCGAAGGCGAGATCGCGGATATCCTCGGGTGCGACGTCGACCGGCGGCCGGTCGACCGAGCCGGCCGGCGGGATCTTCACGTCGCGGAAATCAGGCGTGCCACCGGGCCGCACGGCGGGCGCCGGCACGTGGAAGGTCAGCGGCTTGAGATCCGACATCGTGCGCTCCCGGTTGGGCCTCTCTGCGGAGGCATATTGACCGATCCAGCGCGACAGCAATATCGGATCGTCGCCGATATCAGAACTCGGGTTGCTTGATTGGCTTCATGCCGAAGCTGGGAAACAGATCGCCTTTCCCCCAGCTCACGTTCTTGGCGGCGTCGCCGAAGCGCGTGGCCCAGCTGCCCTTGGTCGCGGCGTCATCGGGGTTGCCGTTGTACGCGAACAGCAGGCTGAGCCCATTCTTCTGGATCCTGATGCTGGCACGCGAGCCCTGGATGCTGCCGCCCTTCGAAGCCGAGAAGCTCACGCGGACTCCGTTGGCATCGCGGTCCACCGTCACGCCATCGAAGCCATGATAGCCGTGATCCTTGGTTTCCGCTTCGTTTTCGGTCGCGAGTGCCGCAAGGCTCAGCATCCTGTCGATGGTGCTCGGTGACAGCACGGGGTTGTTCGGGTTCGTCGAGGTCAACAGCGCGCTGATCCTGGCCATGTCGATGACGGAAGAGGACAGGCCGCTGGATCCACTGCCCAGCTCGAGGTTGTATCCGCCATATTGGTGGGCCACGATTCGCCTGTCCGAGTGGACCATGCTGATCGCCGTCTTCAGATGGACCGACTCGGGCTTGCCATCGTCCTCGATGTGGGCGGTCAGGTGATAGGGGGCTTCGTCCGGTGCCTGGTCCTCCTTGCGGGAGCGACAGCCTCTCGTACGGGTCATGTCGAGCGGGTCGAGCACGACGTGCTTGAGCGCCTCCTCGAAAGTGTTCTTGCCCGATCGCTTGGCGAGGATCAGGCCCAGGAGAAAGTAGTCGGTGTTGCCATAGACCGATGTAAGCCGCGAACCGGGAACGCCGACGAGGTCCTGCGCGGCGATCCAGTGGATCATGTCCTTCGCCGTCGCGGGCTGCGGTCGCGACGAATCGCGCCAGTCGGCAAGCGCCTTGTTGACACTCTCCTGATCGATGCCCGATCGGCTTTCGAGCAGGTGCCACACGGTGATCTTGCCGAAGTCGGGATCGGCCGGCGGGTCGCCGTCCGCCTGCTTGACCTGGAGCAGCGTCTGCAGCTTGTCGTCGATGTCAAGATCGCCCTTCTGGATCAGTCGCCAGATCCCCACGGCACAGAACGTCTTGGAAACACTGGCCAAACGGAAGCGTGTCTCCGGCGTGATCGCGGGATAGTCCGGCTCGGCGAGGCTGTAGCCGCGCGCGAACACCAGCTTGGAATCCTTGACGATGGCCAGGGCCGCCCCGCGCAGGTTCTGCTTCGTCATGAAGTCCTCGACTTCATTGTCGATGGCGACTACGTCGGCGCTGGCGGTGGAGAGAGTGGGGCCTGTCGACTTGAACTGGCGAGGCTGTGGCTCCGATTGCGTGTCGAAGATCGCCGAGAAGACGGTGGCGTCGCCCATGCCAACCGCCGCGATGCAGGTCGGGAATCGGCCCTCGTCGGCCTCCGATTTCCGCATGGCCTTCATCTGGGCCAGCGACAGGCCGGAGCGGGACTCCCATCGGCCGGTGCGGGAATCGACATAGACGTGCGTCATCCCGTCAAGTAGCGTGATCGCGGCGATGGCCGGTCGTGCGCGGCTCGCACGCATCGCTTCGAACGTCTGCTGTCGCTTGGGATCTTTGAGACCGAGCGCCACCGTCCAGGCGATCCTGCTCACGTTGCGATCCCATACGGCGCAGTAACGCGTGTTGAGGGCGTCGCCGAACGCGTCCATCGAAATCAGGATCCGGCCCGCCTTGCGGTGCTTGAGATTTTGTTCCTCGAACTCGTCCGCGGACATGCTGAGCCTGACAAAGGGAAACCGCCCGGTCTTGCGGAACACCGCGGCGTAGGTCGCGTTGAGGGCGGTGCCGGTGGCCGAGACGATCTGCGCGCCGAAACCCTCCTTCTTCATTGTATCGAGCTTCTCGTCGTACTCACTCGCGGTCAGGGCTGGGAAAGTCCGAGTGGATGGAGGATCCACCTCCTTGACCATGACGACGGTGTAGTGCGGTTCACCTGCTCCGAGCGCGTCCCGCCCCGAGATCGAAAGCGATCGCACACGAAAACCCAGATTCTGCTGGTCGCGCCGGAAGTCGTCGAACTCCTTGCGCGAGATGGCGAAACGGGTCGCCACGTTGGCCTCTGTGAGCTTCATCGTCGCCCTCCATCATGGGTTGCATGGTGATTCCGGCGACCTGCGCTCTCGCATCGTTGGCCCCATGGACTAATATCGCTTGATCCGGCCCGCTGACAACATCGCAGCGCCGGCGTTCGGCGGGTTGTTCGCGCGATAGAAGGTACATGCGTCATGCGGATTGGTGTGTTCGGGGCGGGCTCGATCGGCGGCAATTTCGCCACGCGCCTGGCGTTGGCCGGCAACGAGGTGTCGGTCGTGGTGCGCGGCGCGCATCTCGACGCGATCAAGGCGCGCGGGCTCACCATGCTGAGCGGCGACAAGAGATTCAACGTCAAGGTGAAGGCCAGCGATCGGCCGGCCGATCTCGGCCCGCAGGACGTCGTGATCTCGACCATGAAGGCGTGCAGCCTGCCGGGGCTGGCGGAGACCGTGACGCCGCTGCTGGGCAAGGAGACGCCGGTGGTCTTCGTGCAGAACGGCATTCCCTGGTGGTACGCGCATGGGCTGGGCTCCGCGCGGCCGGCGGCGCCTGATCTGTCGCGCCTCGATCCCGGCGGCGCGCTGGCGAAGGCCGTGGGCCACGCGCGCACCATCGGCGCCGTGGTCACCTCGTCGAACCACGTGATCGAGCCCGGCGTGGTGCGCAACATCTCGCCCGATCGCAATACGCTATGGGTCGGCGAGACCGACGACACGCAGAGTCCGCGCATCGAGCGACTGCGCGCCACCCTGATCGGCGCCGGCATCGCCTCGCCGGCGACGCGCGATATCCGCTACGACGTCTGGCACAAGCTGATGGCCAATCTCACCGGCTCGACCTTGTGCCTGCTGCTGGCGCAGCCCACCACCATCCAGGCGACGCCGATGATCAACCGCCTGGCGCGCCGCGCGCATGCCGAAGCGCTGGCGGTGGCCGCCGCGCATGGCGTGACGCTCGACGATTCGCCTGACGTGCGCTACGGCCCCAAGCGCGTCTACCCCGACCATCGCCCGTCGATCCTGCAGGATTACGAGTACGGCCGGCCGATGGAGATCGAGGCCATCGTGCGCGCGCCGGTCGCCTTCGCGCGCAAGGCCGGCCTCGACACGCCCACCCTCGATGCCATCGAGGCGCTCAGCGTCAGCAAGGCGATGTCGAAGGGGTTGTACGCGGCGTGAGTCTTTGGGAGCGCCGGCGTCCCGCCGGCATCATGAG
>CAYTFW010000142.1:0-17625 GCA_964437145.1 uncultured Rhizobiaceae bacterium | reverse complement strand
CGTCGATGAAGATGATGCAGGGCGCGTTCTTCTTGGCCTGCTCGAACATGTCGCGTACGCGCGAGGCGCCGACGCCGACGAACATCTCGACGAAGTCCGAGCCGGAGATGGTGAAGAACGGCACGTTGGCTTCGCCGGCGATGGCGCGCGCCAGCAAGGTCTTGCCGGTGCCCGGTGGGCCGACCAGCAAACAGCCCTTGGGGATCTTGCCGCCCAGGCGCTGGAACTTCTGCGGGTCCTTGAGGAAGTCGACGATCTCCTCGAGCTCGCCCTTGGCCTCGTCGATGCCGGCGACGTCGTCGAAGGTGACGCGGCCGTGCTTCTCGGTCAGCAGCCGCGCGCGGCTCTTGCCGAAGCCCATGGCGCCGCCGCGGCCGTTGCCTTGCATCTGGCGCATGAAGAAGATGTAGACGCCGACCAGAATCAGCAGCGGCAGCCAGTTCACCAGCATGCCGCCGAGATTGACCGTCTCCTCGGCCGGGCCGGCGTCGATGCGGTCGACCTTGCCCTCGAGCCGCTCGACCAGCCGGCCATCGTTGGGCGCATAGCTGGTGAAGCCGCCCGCGCCGCGCGCGCTGTCGCGGAAGGTGCCGGTGATCGTGGCGCCGTTCTGGCCACTCAGGATCTTGACCGAGGCGACCTGCCCGGCGTCGACCGCCTTGAGGAAGTCGGAGTAGGAGATCTGCGACATGCCGCTGCGCCCCACCCCGCCCTGGAAGACGGTGTAGAGCAGCACCAGCAGCAGTGCGATCACGACCCAAAGGGCCGCATTGCGATTGAACATGGGTATGACGTTCGTCCGTTGCTCGGGAAGGGTCCGCTAGCGCTTCACTAATTGGGCTTCATCGGCGGCAAAACAAGGAAAAAACGGCGCACCCATCAGGGGCCGGCGCGGGCGAAACACCGCGACCGGCAAGAACTTGGACAGGGCGATGGGCGGCACCGCCGCGCTTTGGTCGTCCCCCGCCAGCACCGGCTGGACCAGGGCGGCGGCGGCGCCGCGCAGCACCAGGGGCACCACCCGCTCGTCCCAGCGCACCGCCGGCGAGCCGCCCAGGATCACCGACAGGCCCTTGGTGGCCGGCCAGGCGGCCTCGGCGGCGGGCCGCCAGCGCGCCACGTCGGGCTCGGGCAGCGGCACGATGGGATAGGTGTTGGCGATCACCGAGGGCAGCCGCGCGCGCCGCAGGTTCTGGCTCACCGACAGCGGGTAGAGCCTCAGGATGGCCTCGGTCTGCCAGCCCCTGCCGGGCACGCCGTGCCGGCCGGTCCATTCGTCGATCAGCGACCCGCCGCCACCGATGGGGATGCGCTCGCCGACCAGAAAACGGCCATCCCACTCGACCGAGGAATCGCCGCGCCAATCGGTGCGATCCTGGATCGAGGCAGCCTCGCGCGCCACCAGCCACTGGTTGCCGCGCCAGACGATGCGGCAGCCGCCGACAGTCGTACCGGGCGGCGGCTCGGCCTGCGCCTTGCCCGGCTTGGGCGTCTTGACGCGCAGATGCTCGAGCGCGGCCATCAGGCGTTCGCTGCGCGGCTCATGCTCGCCGCCCGACACCATGGCGACAATGCGCGACAGGGCCTGCGCCGCGATCGCCTTGGGCAGAGCGCGCAGCGCCCGCGGATCGACATAGACCGCGCCCAGAGGATGCGGCTGGGCCAGGTCGATCAACGCGTCAGCCACCGCCCGTTCGCTCAACACCCGCTTGATGGCCGCCTGATCGACACGACGCAGCAGCGAGTCGCGCGGCGACGGCAGGCCCTCGAGGCGCAGCCGGGCGCGGCGATAGGCTGGATCCTCGTTGCTCGGATCGTCGATCCAGGGCTGGCGCCGCGCCTTCAGCGTCGCCGACAGCCGCGCGCGCGGCACCGGCAGCAAGGGCCGCAGCACGCGCACCTCGGGGAACTCGACGCAGGCCGACATGCCGGCGAGACCGTCGGGGCCGCTGTCACGCTCCTTGCGCAGCACGTAGGTCTCGGCCTGGTCGTCGGCCTGGTGCGCCAGCAGCAGATGCAGCACGCCCTGCTCGCCGCACCAGTCGCGCAGGATGCGATAGCGCCGCGCGCGCGCCGCCTCCTGCAGGCCCGAGCTCGGCCGACGCTGCCAGCGCAGGCGGAAGACATGCGCCTCGATGCCGGTCGAGGCCAGGGTGAGGCGCACCTGCTCGGCCTCGGCCGCGCTTTCGGGGCGCAAGGCGTGGTCGACCACCAGCGCCACCAGCTCGCCGCCGCGCTGGCGCACCCATTCGCGCGCCAGCAGCACCAGCGCCAGCGAGTCGCGCCCGCCCGACACCGCCACGGCGAGGCGCGGGCGGCCCTCGAACGGCTCGAACGGCCGCATCAGCGCGGCGAACTCCACCGCGCCGACAGGCGGCTCGTCGTCCTCGATGCTGGTCTTTGCCCCGGCCATCGTCCCATCATGCGGGACAGCCGGCCCGACGCCAAGGCGTTACCTTTCTCCCCTCCGGGGAGAGGCAAACTCACCCGCAATTGCTGCGCTGGCGCTCGGCGGCGACGCGGCGCTTGATGATCTCGGCCGAGTTCGGGAAGAGCTGATTGAGCTGGCCGTAGACCGTGCAAGCCTGATCCGCCTTGCCCTGGGCCTGCAGCGACATGCCGAGCTTGAGCAGGCTGTCGGGCGCCTTGGGGCTGCGCGGATAGGTCTTGTAGGCCACGGCGAAGGCCGAGGCGGCACCGTTGTAGTCCTTGCGGGCGTAGTGGGTCTCGCCCAGCCAGTATTGCGCGTTGCCGGCCAGCGCGTGCTGCGGGTAGCGCTGGATGAAGCCACGCAGCGCGCGTTCGGCGCCGGCGTAGTCGTTGCGCCCCATCAGATCGAGCGCCTCGTTGTAGGCGGTCTCCGGCCCGCCCATCGCCGGTGGGTTCAACGGCACGCTACCACCTGGCGGCGGCGCGGCGGCGGCCTGCGGATTGGGCGGCGCGAGGTTGCGCGGGCCGCCGGGCTCACCGCCCGGCGGCGGGCCTGCCGCCGGGCGCGGCGCGGGGGGGCGGGCGCCACCCCGGCCACCTTCGACCTGCTGCAGGCGGTAGTCGTAGTCGGTCTGCATCTTCTCGATGGCCTGATTGAGCTGCTGGATCTGGTGCTGCAGCCGCTCGATCTGCCCGGTCTGCTGGGTCAGCAGCCGCTCCATCTCGTTGAGACGGTCGTCGTAGTATTGGCCGCGGCCGCTCTGCGCCGCCAGGGGATCGGCCATACCGACCATCAGCGGCAGGGCCAGCACGCCCGCCGCAAGCCACCTCGACATCCGATCGCTCCGTCGCGCGAGGTCGCGCCAGGGGGATCGGCGCGCCCATTCGATGCCCAAACTATCCATGGCCGCACGCTCGCAGGCAACTGCGCCGAAAGCGTGGCGCGAGGTCGCCCGCCTTGTGGCTTTCGCCGTTGGACCAGTCATGAGCGCCGCCGGAGCGGCGCGGCCCCAAATGAAAGACGCCGGCTGGCGTGTACCAGCCGGCGCCATGCGGAGGCGCGCGAGCGACTACTGCAGCGTCGTGACGCCGCGGCGGTTGCGCGACCAGGCGCCTTCGTCGGAGCCGACGACCTCGGGGCGCTGCTTGCCGTAGCTGATGGTCTTCATGCGGCTCGCCGGCACGCCCTGGACAGCGAGGTAGCTCGCAATGGTCTGGGCGCGACGCGCGCCCAACGCCAGGTTGTATTCGTGCGAACCGCGTTCGTCGGTGTGGCCTTCGATGACGATGGAGAAATGCGGGTACTGCTTGAGCCAAGCGGCCTGCCGGTTGAGCACCCGGCGCCACTCAGTTTTCAGCTGCGTGCTGTCAACGTCGAAGAAGACGCGATCACCGATCATCGACTGGAACGACTCGCCGCCGCCCACATCACTCACGCGGCCGGTCTGCGGCTCTGCACAAGCGCCGACGAGCAAGAGCCCAAGCGTGGCGCACAGAGCCCGTGCCGGCATCGCTCCCTCAGCGAAAAGAGCGCCGGCTGGATCGGCCGACGCTCTGACGATGGCTGTTGAGATCAACCGAACTGAGGCTACTGCAGGGTCGTCACGCCGCGACGGTTGCGCGACCAGGCGCCTTCGTCGGAACCGACGACCTCGGGGCGCTCCTTGCCGTAGCTGATGGTCTTCATGCGGGTGGCCGGCAGGCCCTGCGCGGCGAGATAGCTGGAGACCGTCTGGGCGCGACGCGCGCCCAGCGCCAGGTTGTACTCGCGGGTGCCGCGCTCGTCGGCGTGGCCTTCCACGGTGACGGCGTAGTTGGTGTACTGCTTCAGCCAGGTGGCCTGCTTGTTCAGCGTCTCGCGCGCGTCGGGACGAAGCTGCGAGCTGTCGAGGTCGAAGAACACGCGATCGCCGACCACCTGCTGGAACTCGGCGACCGAGCCAGGAGTCGCCCGGCCTGTGGCCGCGGTGTCGGGCCGGTCCGAGGAGCTGCAGGCCGCTGCAAGCAGGATGACGCCTACGGCGCCGAGCATCTTCAATCGCATTGTCTTTTCTCCTGCGCGACAGCGGGGGCGCCGCCACGTCTCAATTGATTGGGACGGTCAGTTGCTATGGGCAACCGTCTTACCCACAACCTTCCTTTGTGACTCGAACTACGCGCCACACCCCGGGCTGCATCTAGACCGGGGCGGGTACTCTTTCAAGGTGCCATGGTTTCGCCCGAATTGCCACACTTTCGCCTTATTGTGGAATCAACGGCGACCACGCGGGATCGGAGGCATCGCCGGCGGTGGGCACCGGGCGCAGGTTCTGGCCGGTGATATCGACCATAAAAAGGCGCACGGCGCCGGCCTGGCCACGCGCGTTGGGCGCCTGGCGGAAGAACATCAGGTAGCGGCCGTTCGGCGCCCAGGTCGGGCCCTCGTCGAGATACGAGGTCGCCAGCACGCGCTCGCCGCTGCCATCGGGCCGCATGACGCCGATCGAGAAGCTGCCGCCATCCTGCTTGGTGAAGGCGATGTAATCGCCGCGCGGCGACCACACCGGCGTGGTGTAGCGACCGGTGCCGAAGCTGATGCGCGCCGGCTCGCCGCCGCCGGCGCCCATGACGTAGAGCTGCTGGCTGCCGCCGCGGTCGGAATTGAAGACGATCTTGTCGCCTTCGGGCGAGAAGCTCGGCGAGGTGTCGATCGCCGGATTATTGGTGAGACGGTTGATCGAGCGCGAACGCACGTCCATGACGTAGATGTCGGAGTTGCCGTCGCGCTCCAGGCTCATCACCACGCGATTGCCGTCGGGCGAGAAGCGCGGCGCGAAGGTCATGCCGGGAAAATCGCCCAGCAGCTCCTGGCGCGCGCTGTCGACGTTCATGATGTACACGCGGGGCTGGCCGCCCTGGTACGACATGTAGACGATCTCCTGCAGCGTCGGCGAGAAGCGCGGCGTGAGCACCAGCGTGCGGCCGTCGGTCAGGAAACGGTTGTTGGCTCCGTCCTGGTCCATAATCGCCAGCCGCTTGACGCGCGCGTTGCCCGGGCCGCTTTCGGCGACATAGACCACGCGTGTGTCGAAGAAGCCCTCCTCGCCGGTGATCGTCTTGAAGATCTGGTCGGCGATGATGTGCGCGACGCGGCGCCAGTGCTGCGGCTGCGTGAAGTAGCTCAACCCCGCGGCCTGCGTGCCGGCGGCGACATCCCACAGCCGGAAGGCGACCTGCAAGCGGCCGTCGGCGGTCATGTTGGCCGAGCCCACGACCAGCGCGTCGGCGCCGATCTGGCGCCAATCGGCGAAGCGCGGCGCGCGGTTGGGATCGGTGATCTTCTCGATGAAGGCGCCCTTGTCGACGATGCGGAACAGGCCGGAGCGCTCGAGGTCGGCGGCGATCACCTGCGAGATCTGCGCCCCCGCCGGATCACCGACGAAGTCGGTGATGGCGATCGGCATCGGCGGCGGATTGGCGCCGGGCGTGATGCGCAGCCGCAGCTCGGCCGCGGCCGGCAGCGCGATCAGCAGCGCCAACATCGCGGTCAGCAGGGTGCGAAGCGTCGTTCGGGGGCTCATCGCGCTCCTCATCATTTCAAGTCGCTTGGTCTTCATAGGCGATCATCGGCTTCAGAAAAACCTGGGATCGAAGGTGAAGCGGAAGGTTTTCCACGTCTCGTACTTCTCGGGCGGCAGCGGCCAGGGCTGACAGCGCGGGTTGAGCGTGGCGCGCAGCGCGGCGTTGGCGGCGGCGGCGTAGAAGCTGTCGCGCATGCGCCCCTCGTCGACGATCCGGGCCTCGATGACGCGGCCGTCCTGGCCGATCGAGCCCATGATCTCGACCGCCAGCTTGTCGGCGTCCTTGGCGCCCAGCGGCGGGTTCCAGCACGGCCGGATCTTCTGCACCACCGCCCACTCCTCGCTCTGGGTCAGCTTGGGCGCGTTGACGCTGGCCGTCTGCGGCCCGCGCGCCGGCGGCTGCGGGTTGGGCTTGGCCTGTGGATCGGAGCGGCCCACCGGCGCTTGGCGACGATCGATGTTGGGCGTCGGCGGCGCCGGCGTCTTCGCGGCGTCGGCGAGGATGTCGTCGAGCGACTGCGCCTTGGGCTTGGGCGCGGGCGGCGGCGGCTTGGGCGGCGCCGGTGGCTTGGGTGGCTCCGGTGGCTTCGGCTTCGGCGGCTCGGGCGGCTGCGGCGGCTTGGGCGGCTCCGGCTTCGGCGGTTCCGGCTTGGGCGGCTCCGGCGGCTTGGGCTTCAGCGGCTCGGCGTCGGCGACCTTGGGTGGCTCCGGCGGCTTGGGCGGCTCGGGTGGCTTCGGTGCCTCGACCTTGGGCATCACCGGCGGCGGTGGCGGCGGCGGGGGTGGCGGCAGCGCGTCGGCAAGCTTGGGCTCCGGTGGCTTCGGCGGCGGCGGCGCGGCGGCCGGCTCCGGCGACTTCATCGGCGTCGGCGGTGTCGGCTCGTCCTTCTGCGGCAGGGTCTTGTCCTGCGGCTTGGGCGGCGCGACCGTGGGCGCGGCGCTGTGCTTGCCGATCTCCGAGGCGTCGATGACCTCAACCTCGGGCGGCGAGTCATCGCGCGGCTTGGTGAAGCTCGGCAGGCCGAAGATCGCCAGCGCCAGCACGACGACATGCAGGCTCACCGACACGATGGCCGGTGCGCCGATGTCGCCTGTGCCGCTGCCGCGTCCGTTCATCGCCGAGCCTCACCCTCGCGCGATCACTTCTTGGCCGGCCCAGGGGCCGGCGGCGGCGCCGGCGCCGGGGGCTTGGCCGCGGGCGCCGCGCCCGAAGGTGCCGCACCACCGGCAGGCGGAGTCGACAGGTCGCCGACCAAGCCGGCCTTGGGGAAGCCGGCGGCACGCAGCACGCCCAGGATCTCCATCACCTTGCCGTAGTTGATCGCCTTGTCGCCGCGCACGAAGACGCGCTGGTCGGGCTTCTCCTTCTGCACCGCGCGCAGCTTGGCCACGAGATCGTCGGCGCTGTACTTGGTCTCGCCGAGATAGATGTCGCCCTGGGCGTTGATGGTGACGACCAGCGGCTCGTCCTGGCCGGTGATCGGATCGGCGCTGGTCTTCGGCAGATCGACGGGCACGCCGACATTCATCAGCGGCGCCGCCACCATGAAGATGATCAGCAGCACCAGCATGACGTCGACGAAGGGCGTGACGTTGATCTCCGACATCGGCGTGTACATGCGCCGGCGCATCCGACCGCGCATGCCGCCATTGCCGCCGGACATCGAGATGGCCATCAGGTCGCCTCCTCGAGCTGGCGCGAGAGAATGGTGCCGAACTCGACGGCGAAATTCTCCAGCCGCTGGCCAAAGCGGCCGATGTCGCTGCTGATCTTGTTGTAGGCGAGCACCGCGGGGATCGCCGCCACAAGTCCCAGCGCGGTGGCGAACAGCGCCTCGGCGATGCCCGGCGCCACGACGGCAAGCGAGGTGTTCTTGGAGATCGCGATGCCCTGGAAGGCCGTCATGATGCCCCACACCGTGCCGAACAGGCCGACGAAGGGCGCCGCGGCACCAGTCGAGGCGAGGAAGGTCATGCGCTTCTCGATCGCCTCCATCTCGCGCTGCACGGTGACGGTCATCACCTGCTCGATGCGCGCGCGCAGGTTGGCGCGCGTCGCCGCCGATTGCGCGAGGCCCTTCGACAAGGTGCGGCGCCACTCCCGCATCGCCGAGGCGAAGACGCTGCCCAGCGGATCGCTGGGCTTGGTGCCGACGCGGTCGTAGAGGTCGTCGAGCGAGACGCCGGACCAGAAGGTGTTCTCGAAGGCGTCGGCCTTCTTGCGGAGCGCGCGTAGCCGGATGGTCTTCTCGAAGATGATCGCCCAGCACCACACCGAGGCGAGCAGCAGCATGATCATCACGATCTGCACGACGATGTGCGCGTTGACGAACATGCCGACGAAGCTGACGTCGATGGCCGGGCCGCCGAACGCAGTGGCGCCGCCGCCCGTGCCGGGCGGCGGGGTGAGCGGTACCGAGGGAACGGGCGCGGGCGCCGGTGCCGGCGTCACCTGCGCGAGAAAGATCACCGGATCCATGCGATCTCCAAGAGGGACAGAGGGGTTAGCGGCAGAATATGGCACCTTGGCGGCGCCGCCCGTTGCATTTCGGCAACACCGCGTTGTTTTTGTTGATCAATCCGGCGTCATGTCGTCGCGAGCCGTGATCGCTCGCTCCCCTAGGGCGCGGCGCGCGTCCGGTGGAAGACGAACCGGACGACCCGCCGCGTTCATGCACACCAGTGTCAGCGTCGAATCGGTCAACATCGTGTCGCCGCGCTTCACCTGCTGGCGCAGATCGACCGAGGCGCCGCGCAGCGCCTCGACCGTGGTCACCACCAGCAGCGCCTCGTCGAGCCGTCCGGGGGCGATGTACTCGATGGCGAGCCGCTTCACCGCCCAGTTGATGCCGGTGCCCGCGCGCAGCGCCGCGAGATCGTGGCCGAGCTCGCGCAGGAACTCGGTACGGCCGCGTTCCATAAAACGCAGGTAGTTGGCGTGATAGACGATGCCGGCGGCGTCGGTGTCCTCGTAGTAGACGCGCAGCGGCAGGATGTGGGCCTTGGCGGTCATGTTGAGGCCGCCCCTCCTGTCATCCCGAGCGTAGCGAGGGATCCAGGCTGAAAAGCGTAGATCCCTCGCTGCGCTCGGGATGACAGCCCGCTCACGACTCGCTCTCGCGATCGAGCAGGTCAAGCTGCGCGCGAGTCGTCTTGGGCACGGGCAGGCCGATATGCTTCCAGCCGCCCTCTGCCAGCATGCGCCCACGCGGCGTGCGCATCAGCATGCCGAGCTGCATCAGGTACGGCTCGATCACGTCCTCGATGACGTCGCGTTCCTCCGACAATGCTGCCGACAGCGTCTCCACGCCCACCGGCCCGCCGCCGTATTTCTCGGCGATGCAGCCCAGATAGCGCCGGTCCATCAGGTCGAGGCCCAGCGCGTCGACCTCGAGGCGCTTGAGCGCCGCGTCGGCGATCTTGGCGGTGACGACGACGTGATCGGCGACCGAGGCGAAGTCGCGCACACGGCGCAGCAGGCGGTTGGCGATGCGCGGCGTGCCGCGGCTGCGCTTGGCGATCTCGGCCGCGCCATCGTCGGTCATCTCGATCTTCAGCACGCGCGCGGCGCGGCGCACGATCGTCTCGAGCTCGTCGGCCGTATAGAAATCCATGCGCATCGGAATGCCGAAGCGCTCGCGCAGCGGCGTCGTCATCAGGCCCGAGCGCGTCGTGGCGCCCACGAGCGTGAACGGCGGCAGGTCGATGCGCACTGAGCGCGCCGCCGGCCCCTCGCCGATCATGATGTCGAGCTGGAAATCTTCCATCGCCGAATAGAGGATCTCCTCGACGGCGGGGTTGAGACGATGAATCTCGTCGATGAAGAAGACGTCGCCGCGCTCGAGATTGGTCAGCATCGAGGCGAGGTCGCCGGCCTTGGCGATCACCGGCCCCGACGTGGCGCGGAAGCCCGCGCCCATCTCCTTCGCCACGATCTGCGACAAGGTGGTCTTGCCCAGGCCGGGCGGGCCATGGAACAGCGTGTGATCGAGCGGCTCGCCGCGCGCGCGGGCGGCGGAGATGAACACCTTGAGGTTCTCGCGCACCTGCTTCTGGCCGACGAAGTCGTCGAGCGCCTGCGGCCGCAGCTTCAGCTCGGCGGCATCCTCCTCGCCCTTGGCGCGGGAGATCAGACGGTCGGAATCCTTGGCGTTCATCGGTGACGGTCGTTTTGACGCGATTGGTCCCGCGACGGGCGGAACGGAGGGTTGGCGTTGTGTAGCACGCGGGGCAACAGCGGCCTAGCCCGCTAGGGCGTCGCTTGGATCCAAGCGAGGAATGTCTTGATCGACCGCATCTTCGGATGGTCGGCGCGGTAGGTCACGAAGAAGCCATAGCCCGGCAAGGTGATGTCGGAAAGCTGGCGCAGCTTGCCGTCGCGCAGCTCACGACCGACCAGCATGTCGCTGCAGATCGCCACGCCCTGCCCGGCCAGCACGGCTTCGATGGCATGAAGCTCCTCGCGGAAGCTCAGCCCCGCCGCGCTCGCCAGGGCGGGGACCTCATGGCCAAGCTTGCGCGCTGTGGCTTCCCAATGACGCCAGTTCGGCGCGCCGGTCGCGGTGGGCGGCCATTCGGCTTCGATCAAGGGGAAACGCGCAAGATCACGCGGAGCCAACGGCTTTTTCCCGCTTCCGACAAGCGATGGGCAGGCGACGACGCGGAACGTGTCGCGGAAGAGTTCGACGCTCGTCGCGTCGGAAGGACGCTCGCGTGCGTAGCGAATGGCGACATCCGTCTCACCAGCCCTGAGGTTCAAGACGGCGTCCGTGCCGATGATGTCGAGGCGAAGGCCGGGTTGCGACTGTCGCCAGCTCGGCAGGCGCGGCACAAGCCAGCGCGCGGCGAAGGCGTTCGTCGTCGTGACGCGCAGTCGTCCGGTCGCGGCGCCCGAACGGATCGCCGTCAACGTCTCGCTGAACAGATCGAGGCTGTCGCGGACCACCGGGAACAGCTGCTCGCCGGCCCAGGTCAGTGACATAGGGCGTGGCTCGCGGCGAAACAGCGGCTGGCCGCAGTAGCGTTCGAGAGATCGGATCTGGTGGCTGATCGCGGTCGGCGTGACGCCAAGCTCGGCGGCGGCCGCCTTGAAGCTCAGATGCCGCGCGGCGGCCTCGAAAGCCCGCAATCCGGGCAATGGTGGCAACGCCCTCATGGCGCGACTCTAGATGAATAGGATCGCACCGCACCTGAATTCTACGAATTTGCCGCACGGCACAAGAGATCGGACAGTCGATTCGTTAGCCAAGGACTGGAAAACATGCCCGACAGTCTGATCACCACGCACGAAGCCGATCGTGTCGATCGCCTGATCGAGCAACTCCGCGGTCTGCGGCCGCTCGTCGAGAAGCATCGGGCCTCTTTTGACAGCGCGCGGCGACTGCCCGAGCCGATATTCGACGCCTTGTGCGACATTGGCGCGTTTCGCCTGCTGTTGCCGAAGGCGCTGGGTGGGCCGGAGCTGTCGCCGCACGGCTTCATGCGTGTGGTCGAGGCCGCGAGCGAGCTCGACGGATCGGTTGGTTGGCTGGTTGGCAACGGTAGCGGCATGAGCCGGGTCGGCGGCTATCTGCCGCCGGAGGTTGTCGGCCCCTGGTTCGCCGACCCACGGGCCTTCATCGTCTCGTCGACCGGAACCGTTGGCGAAGCCGTGCCGGTTGACGGTGGATATCGTGTCACCGGCCGCTGGCCGTTCGGCAGCGGCGTTCACCACGCGACGTGGGCGATGGGGCTATGCGCGGTGGCGTCACCGGTGCCGGCCGCCGCCCCCGAACTGGTCTGCTGCCATCTCCCCGCTGGAAGCCTATCCATCGTCGACAACTGGTTCGTATCGGGCATGCGTGGCACCGGCAGCTGTGACTTCGCGGCGCACGACGTTTTCGTCCCCGCCGCCCACGTACACCGCTTCGTCGATACGCCGCCGACTCAATCGAATGTCCTCTACCGGTTGCCGGTGGCATCGATCTATCCGCTAACGGTATCGGTTGTTCCCTTGGGCATCGCGCGCGGGGCAATCTCCAGCTTCATTGGGCTGGCAGGCACGACGTCGCGCCAGGGCACGTCGGCCGCCTTGCGAGATCGCGAGATCGTCCAAGCCGAGGTCGGGCGCGTCGAAGCGCTCCATCACGCGGCGCGCGCTTTTCTGATCGAAGCCATTACCGAGCTGATGACGGCCACTGACATTGGCGGCGACCGGCTGATCCGGGCGCGCGCCCTGTTCCGGGCGGCATGCGCCCATGCGGCGGAAAGCGCCGTGCGCATTGTCGACATGCTGTCGGCTGTGGCGGGGACCGTTTCGATCTTCGAGAGTGCGCCGTTGGAGCGTCGCGCGCGCGACGTTCACGCCGCCGCGAAGCACATCGCGATGTCGCCGAACTGCTATGTCGTTGCCGGGCGGATCTGCATGGGCTTGGACGCTGGCGTGGCGCGTTTCTAAGTTGGCTAGCGGGCGAGTTCGCGCAAACCCTCGCGGATCAGCGCATCGATCTTGGCGTCGGCGCCCAGGCGTTGGGCGACGCGGGCGATGGCGCCAAAGGCTTCCATGCGCTTGTAGCCGAGATTGACCAGGGCGGAGATCGCGTCCTCGTTGGGCGACGGTGTCGCGGATGGCGTGTCGGCTTTCGCCGGCGTCGCGCGCGCGCCGGGGATCGCGCCCCATTGCGTCGCCTTGTCCTTGAGCTCGGTGGTCAGACGCGCGGCGAGCTTGGGGCCAACGCCCGCGGCGCGGTTCAGCGAGGCCTTGTCCTGGGCGACGATCGCCGAGGCCAATTCGTCGGGCGCGAGCGTCGAGAGCAGCGACAACGCCACCTTGGCGCCGACGCCCTGCACCGTGGTGAGGATACGGAACCAATCGCGCTCGGCGGCGGCGATGAAGCCGTAGAGCAGGATCGCGTCCTCGCGCACCACGGTCTCGACCAGCAGCCGCGCCTCGGCGCCGGGCGACAGCTCGCGCAGGGTGCGCGCCGAGGCATGCACGACATAGCCCACGCCGTTGACGTCGACGACGCAGGAATCCTCGTCTGCCTGCTCGATGGTACCGCGTAGCCTGCCGATCATCGCTTGCTCGCACGCGCCAGCATCGCGCGTTCCCACTCCGCCTGCGAGCCGCGCACGCCGCTCTTGCCGCGGCCCGCCCCGACGCGGCCGCCGCGCACGGCACCGATCTCGCCACCTTCGGCGCCTGCGGTGACTTCACCGCTGGTCCATTTGTGACCGGTGCGACGGTGATGGGCGTGGCAAATCGCGACCGCGAGCGCGTCGGCGGCGTCGGCGGTGGCGCTCACACCAGGCAGCAGACGCGACACCATCAGCTCGACCTGCTGCTTCTCGGCGTGGCCGACACCGACCACGGATTTCTTGATGTGGTTGGCGCCGTACTCGATCACCGCCAGCCCGAGCTTAGCCGGCGCCATCAGCACCGCGCCGCGCGCCTGGCCGAGCTTCAAGGTCGAGTTGGGGTTCTTGTTGACGAAGGTCTCCTCGACCGCAGCCTCGAGCGGCTGCCACTCCCGGATCACGTCGCTCACGCCATCGAAGAGCTGGCACAAGCGTTCGGCCAGCGACAGCTTCTCATCGGACCGCACCACGCCACAGGCGACGAATCGCAGACGGCTGCCCTCCGACTCGATCACGCCCCAGCCGGTGTTGCGCAATCCGGGATCGAGGCCGATCAGGCGCATGGCTTTTCTCCCTCTCCCCGCTTCAGCGGGGAGAGGGTTGGGGTGAGGGGCATTTGCGCCCCGTCACAGCCGCCGCAATTCGCATCCACGTCACCCCTCACCCCGACCCTCTCCCCGCAAGCGGGGAGAGGGAGGAAGATCTACCCCGCCAAACTCGCCATGGTGGCGTCGGACATCTCGAAATTGGCGTAGACGTTCTGCACGTCGTCGTTGTCCTCGAGCTGCTCGATCAGCTTGAACAGGCTCTGCGCCTGCTCGCCCTCGATCGGCGCCGTGGTCTTGGGCCGCCAGACGATCTTGGCGCTGCTCGGCTGGCCCAGCGATTTCTCGAGCGCCTCGCGCACGGCGGCGAAATCGTCCTGGGCGCAGGTGATCTCGTGATAGCCCTCCTCGCCCTCGACGCTCTGCACGTCGTCGGCGCCGGCCTCGATCGCCTTTTCCATCACGTCGTCGGCGTTGCCGGCGGAGAGTGGGAACCTGAACTCGCCGACGCGGTCGAACATGAAGGAGACGCTGTTGCTCTCACCCATGTTGCCGCCGTACTTGGCGAAGGTCGAGCGCACGTCGGACGCGGTGCGATTGCGATTGTCGGTCAGCGCCTCGACGATCAGCGCCACACCGCCCGGACCATAGCCCTCGTAGCGCATCTCCACGTAGTCGGCCTCGCCGCCGACGCCCGAGGCGCGCTTGATGGCGCGCTCGATCGTGTCGCGCGTCATGTTGCCGGCGCGCGCGGCGATCACGGCGGCGCGCAGCCGCGGATTGGCCGCGGGGTCGGGCAGCCCCTGCTTGGCCGCCGTGGTGATCTCGCGCAGCAGCTTGGTGAAGATCTTGGCCCGCTTGGCGTCCTGCGCGCCCTTGCGGTGCATGATGTTCTTGAACTGTGAATGACCGGCCATGGTTCGAGGGAAACTTGCGTGGTTGGTCGCCTAGTGGCGCTTTCTAGCATATCGGAGGCGGCCATGCGCATCGCCTTCCTGTTCTACGACGACATGACCACGCTCGACGCCATCGGGCCGTGGGAGGTGCTCTCGCGCCTGCCCGGCGCCCAGGCCGTGGTCGCCAGCCGCTACGGCGCGCGGGTGCGGACCGATACCGGGCTGGTCTTCAACGACACGGTGCCGTTCACCCAGGTCGCCTCGGCCGACGTGCTCGTGGTGCCCGGCACCGGCAACGTGCAACCCCAGCTCGCCGATGCGCGCACGCTCGACTGGGTGCGCGCCATCGACGCCACGACGACCTGGACCACCTCGGTGTGCACCGGCGCCATGATCCTGGGCGCCGCCGGCCTGCTGCAGGGTAAGCGCGCCACGACGCATTGGGCGGCGCTGAAGTCCCTGGCGAAGTTCGGCGCCACGCCGGCCAACGAGCGCGTCGTGCGCGACGGCAAGGTGATCACCGCCGCCGGCGTCTCGGCCGGCATCGACATGGCGCTGACGCTCGCCGCCGAGCTCACCGACGAGGCGACGGCACGCGGTATGCAGCTCGCCATCGAATACGACCCGCAGCCGCCCTTCGACAGCGGCGATGCGGGCCGCGTCGACGAGGCAACGCGGGCGAAAGCGCTGGCGCTGCTGGCCGGCGGCGGGCGCTGACTCCCTATGCGTTGTCCGCAGCGCGACAGTATATCTTTAGGCATGATCGAACCTGACACCCCAGACCACCGTGGCTATTGGCGGGAAGCCTTGCTCGTCGAGGAACTGACCGACGAAGAGATCCAGGCGATCGCCACCGCGGAGATACCGCCGGAGTGCTGGTATCGTTTGCCTGACATAGAGGACTGAGGGTGACATGAAAGCGTGTTGGTACGAGCGTAATGGGCCGGCTGACGAGGTGCTGGTGGTCGGCGACATGCCGGATCCCACGCCCGCTGCGGGCGAGGTCGTGGTGCGCATGCGCACGTCGGCCGTCAATCCGTCCGACGTGAAGAGCCGCATGGGACTGCGCGCCAAGATGACGCTGAAGCACCAGGTGCCGCATAGCGACGGTTCGGGCGAGATCGTCGCCGTCGGCTCGGGCGTGCCCGCGTCGCGTGTCGGCGAGCGCGTGTGGGTGTTCAACGCCGCCTATCTGCGCGCCGGCGGCACGGCGGCGGAGCTGTGCGCGCTGCCGGCCGAGTTCGCGGTGAAGCTGCCCCAGGGGCTCGACGACGCGCAGGGCGCCTGCCTGGGCATTCCCGTGATGACCGCGCATCGCTGCCTGTTCGCCGACGGCTCGCCCACCGGCCAGACCGTGCTGGTCTCGGGTGGCGCCGGCGTCGTCGGCCACTACGCCGTGCAGCTCGCGCGCTGGGCCGGCGCCGAGGTGATCGCCACGGTGAGCGACGAGGCCAAGGCGGCGCATGCCCGGGCGGCGGGCGCGCATCACGTCATCAACTATCGCGCCGAGAATGTCGGGGAGCGCGTAAAGGCGATCACCGGCGGTCGCGGCCTGGACCGCATCGTCGAGGTCGAGCTGGGCGAGAACCTGACGATGGACCTCGCCATGCTGAAGCCCGAGGGCGTGCTGGCCTATTACGGCTCGAAGGCGCCCACCGCCGAGCTGCCGTTCTTCGCCTCGATCGTGAAGAACCTCGTGCTGCGGCCGGTGCTGGTCTACACCATCACGCCCCAGCAGCGCGCCCAGTGCTTCCGTGACATCGAGCGCTGGGTCGCGAGCGGCAATGCGCTGTTCAATATCGCGGCGCGCACGACCTTGGCGAAGACCGCCGAGGCCCATCGAATCGTCGAGGACGGCCGCAAGATCGGCCACGTTGTGGTGGATATCCTCTAGGTTTTTCCACAGCTTGGCGTTGAAAACAAAAAAAGGGCGGGGGTCAGAGACCCCCGCCTAAAAAACGTCGGAACCTTGGTTCCGACGCCCCCTCTAACTGGGAAATTCGGCGAACGATTTGAGAAAAAACCGTTCAATAACAATGACTTTTGATTCTTTTTCGGGTGACGTCAACAAGAGTCTCCACCATACCGGATGTAGTGATCATCACCCTCGGTTACCTACAACTGGTGGAGAATTTGGAACGTATCAGGACCAGAGCGTCCGCTCATTTCACGATCGAAGCTTAAACCCCGATCATGGCGCGCCGATGACGGCCGCCGGCAGCCGTCCCCCGATCCGCACGGGCTGGATCGAGCGCGCCAGGCCGGTCGCATCGTCGCTCTCGACCAGCACGCCGCACAACGTGCCCTCGCCCTCCGCCGGCGATAGGCGCTCGCCCGGGATCTTGCGGATGAAGCGTTGCATGGCGACGTCCTTCTTCATGCCGATCACCGAGTCGTAATCGCCGCACATGCCGGCGTCGGTCTGATAGGCCGTACCGCCAGGCAGAATCCAGGAATCGGCCGTGGGGACGTGGCTGTGCGTGCCGATCACCGCGCTGACCCGGCCGTCGAGGAAATGTCCGATCGATTGTTTCTCGCTCGTGGCTTCGCCATGTACGTCGACCAGGATGAAATCGGCCGTGCCCTTCAGGCGGTGCTTGGCCAGCTCGGCGTCGAGCGCGCGGAACGGATCGTCGAGCGCGTCCATGAACAGGCGGCACATCACGTTGATCACCAGCACCTTCTGGCGCTTGGCCGAGTCGTAGACATTGGCGCCCCAACCCGGCGTGCCGGGCGGAAAGTTGATGGGCCGCAGCAGGCGCTTGTCCTGCGCGATATGCGCCATGACCTCCTTCTGGTCCCAGGAATGGTTGCCGCCGGTGATCACGTCGACGCCGCCGGCATGCAGCTCGGCGCAGATCCTGGCGGTGATGCCGAAGCCGGCGGCCGAGTTCTCGCCGTTGACCACGACGAAATCGAGGCCCAGCGCCGCGCGCAGACGCGGCACCTCGCGCAGCACCACATCGCGCCCACTGCGCCCGACGATATCGCCGCAGAACAACACTTTCATCGAACCCGTTCCCCCGTCGTCCTCTCATGACCGTTTGAGTCAAGAGAAGAACGAGTGATAGCACGACG
>CAYTFW010000141.1:0-17666 GCA_964437145.1 uncultured Rhizobiaceae bacterium | reverse complement strand
GCGCGGCGATGGCGCGGCGAGCGGCCTCGGTTCGGCGGCGGCGACGCCGCCGGTGGCTGGCGGCGCCGATGACGCCGCGGCGGCTCGGTCCGGCGAGCACCCGATCAATCTCACAGCAAGGAGGTAGGCATGGCCTCGACGGTTCAAATCTGCAACATGGCGCTGTCGAAGCTCGGCACGCGCTCGACGATCGCGGCGCTGACCGAAGCGAGCGAAGAGGCGCGCATCTGCAACGCGCACTTCGCGCAGGTCCGCGACGAGCTGCTGCGTCAATACGACTGGAACTTCGCTCGCCGCGTCGAGACGCTGGCCGAGCGCGACGAGGATCCGCCGTCGGGCTGGGCCTATTGCTACAGCCTGCCGAACAAATGCGCGCGGTTCCGCGGCATCTGGTCGGGTCCGCTGCCGGCCGGCGAGCCGGCCGACTGGGCGTTGGGCGGCATCGCCGACGCCAGCGACAACGACGCGGTCGCGATCTTCACCAACCAAGCCGAGGCCGTGGGCGTCTACACGCGTGTTGTCGAGAACACCGAGCTGTTTTCGGCCGGCTTCGTTTTCGCGCTGACGTGGCGGCTGGCCGAGGCGATCGCGCTGCCGATCACCAGCCGGGAGTCGATCGCCGAGGCGATCGCCAGGCGCGCGCCGATCAAGGCGGCCGAGGGCTTCGCGATGGACGCCAACGAGGGCATCACCACGACGCACCAGCAGGTGCCCGACTTCCTGTCGGCGCGCGGCTTCACGGACTGAGACCATGGGCACGCCACTGATCCAGCCATCCTTCGCCGCCGGCGAGATCGCGCCGGCGCTGCACGCGCGCGTCGATCTCGCCAAGTACCAGATCGGGCTCGCCACCTGTCAGAACTGGATGATCATG
This sequence comes from uncultured Rhizobiaceae bacterium, assembly GCA_964437145.1. Taxonomy (GTDB): domain Bacteria; phylum Pseudomonadota; class Alphaproteobacteria; order Reyranellales; family Reyranellaceae; genus JAFAZJ01. The sequence continues at coordinate 16,792 of CAYTFW010000141.1, read as the reverse complement.
GCGCAAGGCGGGGCGCAGAATCGGCCGGGCACGCTGTGGGTCGGCCCCTGTATCGACCACGCCACGCGATCGCGCCTGATCCCGTTCCAGTTCAGCACGACGCAGGCCTACGCGCTGGAGTTCGGCGCGCAGAGCATGCGCGTGATCAAGGATGGCGGCTACGTCACCGAGACCGCCAAGGCCGTCGTGTCGATCACCCAAGCCAATCCCGCGGTGGTCGAGGTCACCGGCCATGGCTGGTCGAACGGCGATCGCATCTTCCTTTCCGGCATCGGCGGTATGAGCGAGCTCGAGGGCCGCTACGCGACGGTCGCCGGCGTCACGGCGAACACCTTCCAGCTCCAGGGCGTCGACAGCAGCGGCTATAGCGCCTTTACCTCGGGCGGCACAGCCGCGCGGCTCTACACCCTTTCGACGCCCTATGCCGCCGCCGATCTGCCGCGCCTGAAGTTCACGCAATCCGCCGACACGATGACCTTGACGCATCCGGGTTACGCGCCGCGCGACCTGACGCGCACTGGCCATGCGTCGTGGTCGCTCAGCACCATCACCTTCGTCGCCGAGCAACTCGCGCCCACCGGCGTGACGGCGACGCCGTCCTCGGTCATCGGCGCCACCACCTGGAGCTATGTCGTCACGGCGGTGAACGGCACCACCGGCGAGGAATCGCTGATCAGCGGCGCCGGCAGTGCGACCTTCAAGGCCGAATCGGCGTGGGATGCCTCCGCCGGCGACCTGATCACCGTCACCTGGACCAACGCGGCCGGCCACGTGGCGGGCGCCACCACTTACAACGTCTACAAGCAGCGCAACGGCATCTGGGGATTCATCGGCAATGCCGCCGATGGCCCGACGGGCTTCGTCGACAACAAGATCAGGGCCGATACCACCGACGCGCCGCCGGGATCGCGCAACCCCTTCAGCGGTGCCGGCGAGTATCCGGGCTGCGTCAACTACCACGAGCAGCGCAAGTTCTTCGGCGGCTCGACCAACAAGCCGCAAACCCTGTGGGCCACCGCCTCGGGCTCGTACAAGAACATGAACGTCTCGACACCGACCCAGGACGACGACGCCATCACCCGCACCATCGCCTCGCGGCAGGTCAACGAGATCCGTCATCTCGTCAGCATGGGCGCGCTGATCGTCTTCACGTCGGGCGCCGAGTGGATGTGCTGGCCGGGCGGCCAGTCCGACGTGCTGACGCCGGCTAACACCAATCTGCGCGCGCAATCCTACGCCGGCTCGAGCCACGTGCCGCCGATCGTCGTCAACGACTCGATCCTGTTCGTGCAGGAGAAGGGCTCGATCGTGCGCGACCTGAAGTACCAGCTCGAGGGCGACAGCTGGACCGGCGTCGACCTTTCGGTGCTGGCCTCGCATCTCTTCGAGGGCCACGCGATCGAGGAGTGGGCCTGGACGCAGGTGCCGCACAAGATCGTCTGGGCGGTGCGCGACGATGGTGTGCTGCTGGCGCTGACCTACATGCGCGAGCACGAGGTTTTCGCCTGGGCGCGCCATGTCACCGACGGCATCGTCGAATCGGCGTGCACGATCGGCGAGGGCGACGAGGACGTGCTGTACCTCGCCGTCGCGCGCGCCATCGGCGGCCAGACCGTGCGCTACGTCGAACGCCTGCAGAGCCGGCGCTTCGCGCGACTGCGCGACGCCTGGTTCCTCGACTGCGCGCTGGCCTACGACGGCAACAACAGCATCACCGACGACACGCTCAGGATCACCGGCGCCAGCTACAGCATGGGCGCAACGGTGACACTGCAAGCCACCGGGCACGCGCCGTTCACCGCGGCGCTGGTCGGACGCCAGTACGAGCTGCGTGCAGGCGACGCGAAAGTCCGGGTAACGGTCACCGCCTATAGCGACGCCGATACCGTGTCGGCGCGGTTGGAGACCAACGCGCCCGCGGCGCTGCACGACATCGCGACCGCTGACTGGGCGTTGCTGGCAAGCAGCGTGGGCGGGCTGTGGCATCTCGAGGGCCGCGCCGTCGACATCTTCGCCGACGGCAACAAGATGCCGGGGCAGACCGTGGTCGGCGGCCGCGTGACGCTGGAGCGCGCCGCCTCGCGCGCCCTGGTCGGGCTGCCCTACGACTGCGATCTCGAGACGCTGAACGTCGATGCCGGCCAGCCCACGCTGCAGGGCCGCCGCGCGCGTGTCGGCACCGTCACCCTGCGCCTGCTGGAGTCCCGCGGTCTGCTGGCTGGACCGGACGTCGACGCGCTCACCGAGATGAAGGAGCGCTCCGACGAAGCCTACGGCGAGCCGATCGCGCTCTACACCGCGGACCGCGAGCTGCTGATCGAGCCGCGCTGGAGCGACGGCGGCCGCGTCCACCTGCGCGCCACGCCGGGCCTGCCGGCCACCGTGCTGGCGATCATCCCGAGGATCGACGCCGGTGGTTGAGGTCGTATCCCTGGGAGCGCCGGCGTCCCGCCGGCATCATGAGAAGAGCCGGCGAGACGCCGGCGCTCCCAAAAGAATTCATGTCGTGCCCGCCACCGACGCGCACGCGGTCGCGCTGGCGCCGCGCATGCGCGCGGCCGACATCCGCGAGATCGAGGCGGCGATCGGGCTCGAGCCTTTGGAGGCGCTCAGGCTGTCGCTGCTGCGCAGCACGGAGGCTTGGGCGGGCACGGTCGATGGCGAAGTCGCCTGCATCTTTGGCGTTGGCCCGCTGTCGTTGCTGGGCGGCGAAGGCTGTCCCTGGTTGCTCGGCTCCGATCTGGTCGAGCGCAACGCCATCGCCTTCGCGCGGCGCAACCGCGCCATGGTGGCGCGTTGGCTTCGCACCTATCGCGTGCTGCGCAACCACGTCGATGCGCGCAACAGCCGGGCGATCCGCTGGCTCGGCTGGCTCGGCTTCACGCTGAAGCCCGCGGCGCCCTACGGCATCGCCCGCCTGCCATTCCACCCCTTCGAACGGAGCGCATGATGCTCAAATACTGGAACACCAAGCCCGGCGAACCGCCGACCTACGACGCCAATTACTGCCCGTGGTTCGCGCCGGCGATGATGGCGGTGAGTGCCGTGATCTCCGCCGTCGGTACGGTCGCCGCCGGCCAGGCTTCGGCATCGCAGGCCGCTTATCAGGCGCAGGTCGCGCGCAACAACCAGATCATCGCCCAACGCAACGCCGCCGACGCGCTCAAGCGCGGCGAGGTCGAGGAGGACAAGACGCGCCAGCGTTCAGCCTCGATCCTGGGCCAACAGCGTGCGCTCCTCGCTGGGCAGGGCAGTGTCCTCGACGACGGCTCGCCGCTCGACATCCAGATGGACACCGCGGGGCTGGCCGAGCTCGACGCCGTCACGGTGCGCACCAACTACGGTCGCGAGGCCTACGGGCATGAGGTGCAGGGCATGAACTACGCCGCGCAGGCGGCGCTGCATGACAGCAAGACCAACATGCTCGGCACCTACCTGTCGGCCACCGGCTCGCTGCTCGGCGGCCTGGCGAGCGCCTATGGCGCCTACAAGCCCCAGATGGGCAAGATCCAGAATGGAATCGCGTGATGGCCGGCCGCATCAAGATCCCACTGTACCAGCCAACCGGTGTGCGCACCGAGGCCGTGCCCGGCGGTGGCTACATCCGGGTTGACGCCAGCGCCGGCGACTTCGGCCAGTCGCTCGCCGCCGGGCTGCAGGGCCTGGGCAAGGGGCTGCAGGGCGCGACGACGGAGCTCGACAAGGCGCTGCTAGCGCGCCGGGGGCGCGACAACGAGGCGGTGGTCAAGAGCGTCGATAGCAAGGCGCTGCACGCCGAGCAGGCGCTGCTGTTCGATCCCACCCGGGGCTACTTCGCCAGCCAGGGCCGCGACGCGGTGGAGCGCGCCGATGCCGTTCTGAGCGCCTATGCCGGCATGCACGCGCGCGAAGCCGCGGCGCTGACCGACGACGACCAGCGACAGATGTTCGCCGAGATCTCGCCGCGCCGGCAGGCGGACTTCGCCCAGCGGGTCGAGCGCCACCGCGAGGCCGAGCGGCTGCGTTGGCACGACGAGGCGGGCGACGAGCGCATCGCGCTGGCCCAGGCCGATGCCGGCCTGCACTGGAGCGACGACGCGCGCGTCAGCCAGGCGATCGGCACGGCGCGCGTGGAGGTGCGCGACAAGGCGGAACGCCACGGCTGGGACGCCGCGCGCACGCAGACGGCGCTGGCGCACGAGACCAGCCGCGCCGCGCGGGCGGCGATCGAGGCGGCGGTCGAGCGCGATCCCGGCCGGGCGCAGGTGCTGTTCCTGCGCTACGAGCCGCACCTGGAAGAGCGCGACCGGGCGGGCCTCGAGGGGCTGCTCGACGAGGCGCGCCTGCGTCGGGCGGCCGATGAGGCGAGCGAATCGATCCGCAAGGGGCTGCCGCCGGACGCCAAGGCCGATGCGCCCCGACCGCCGATCAATCCGCGCACCGGAAGCCCGCCACTGGACTGGCAGATCGGGCGGGCCGAAGCCATCGCCGAGCCCGCGACCCGCGCGCGCACGGTGGCGCGCCTGCGCAGTGCCGACGCCGCCGACGAGGCCGTCGCCGAGGCCGGCGCGCGCGAGCGCGGCGAGCGGGTGCTGTCGCGGGTGATGAAGGACAAGCTCACCGATCCCTCGACGATCCCGCTGCGCGACTGGGCCGAGCTCGACCCCGAGCGCCGGCGGGTGATCGAGGCGCTGCTCGAGCACAACCTGCGGGGCGACGAGCCGGCGCCGGATCCGACGCTGTTCGACGCGCTCGTGTCGCAGATGACCCAGGACCCGCGCGCCTTCGCGCAGCGCGACCTGATGCCCCTGGCCGCGCAGCTGCCGCGGGCGCAATGGCAGCGCTTGCGCGACTGGCAGGCCGGCATCCAGCGCGATGATCCGGCGACCGAGGACCAGATCTACGCCATCAAGCGCGGGCTGCAGATCGGTGCTCGCATGCTGTCCGACCTGGATCCCGCCGATGCCGCCACCCGTCGCATGGCGTTGATCGAGGAGATCGACACCTGGCGCAGGATCAAGGGCGAGAGTCCCGACGACGCCGACATCGCCGGCATGCTCGCGCGACACGTCCCGGCCAAGCCGGGTGGCGTGCATACGCTCGAGTGGGATCCGCGTGTCGGGACCGAAAGTACACAGCTCCGATTCGTTCCGCCACTCGCGCGCCCCGGCGATCGATCGGACATCCATCTCGCTCAGATCGAGCCGGAAGAGCCAGCCGAGGGGCGCCGAGGGATTGCGCCGCTAACGGAGCCGGTTCCGGGCAGTTGGGATTTTCGAACCGCGACTGCGGAGTTGAAGACGATCACGGACCCGGGGCGCCGAGAGATTGCGCCGTTCCCGGAGCCGGCTCCGGGCAGTTGGGATTTTCGAACCGCGATGGCGAAGTTGAAGGCGATCACGGAACCGGGGCCGCCATCGGAGCCGGATCCGGGCAGTCCGGAATTTCGAAACGCGACAGCGGCGGCGAAGGCGATCATGGACCCGGGAGTGCCCGTGGTCTTGCCGAACGGCGCGACCGTGCCAGGCGATCCAGACTCGGGGATGCGATACCTGATGTCGCCAGTCGCGAACCTCAGCGTAGTTGCCGAGGCCGGTTGGACAACGGGCGAGAAGATCAGCAAAAAGTCCTGGAGGCTCGATGAAAAAGTGAGATATGCCCGCGAGTTGGTCGGCCAGGCCCTCGCCCAAGGCGGGCATTTCGACTATCAGAGGGCGCCGAATCCAGACGGCGCTCCGGGCTACTTGCAGTTGCGTCAGTTTCGCGATGTCTCGAACTTCAATGTGGGATTGTTCATGCAGCAAACCGGACTTTTTCTTGACGTTAGGATAGTTTTGCGCATTGCGGGCAATTATGCGAAGGAACATTCGAGTAACTACGCGCCGAAAGAGGAGTACGGCCTGGATCCGCGAGTCAGACGGTGGATCGAACGTGGCTGGGAAGCGGGAAAACTCCTCTATCCTCGTCCATATCTGCCAGACCCAGGGCCGGTGGTGGCGCCCTGATGGGCGTGTCCTCGCACCTGCATGCCGGACGAGCCCTACGGTCTGGATCCGCGAGTCGGACGGTGGATCGAATGCGGCTATGCGGTGAGAGAAAGCGGCGCCTTCACTGCCGCCGTTCCGGGCAATCCTTCCGGGCCCACCAAATGGTCATGACAATGGTCGCCACGACGACAGGCACATAATGCCACAGGACGCCGAGAAGGCCAGTATAGCGCGCAGTCCCGATGGGGGTTTCGTTGATGTAGTAGGGAAAGCAGTCAAAAATGGCCTCCGACCCAACCCGCGGATATGGCTTGAAGCAGGCACTCAACAGTCCGGACAAATCGTATAGAACGGACAGGACGAACAATAGAACGGCGAAGCGCAGGGCCGGGTGACGCAAGCGCGGCAAGGGCGCCATGTTCATGAGGCCCTTCGTCGAAAGTTTCAGGGTCCAGGCGATGGCGATCAACAAGGACACAACGATCGCCGGCAGAAAATGCCACAGGAGCAAAGCAGGGTTGGCTTCCGCCAAGAAGCCGATCAGCCATGCGACGCGATAAGGGACGCAAAAATGCAGTCCTATCAGCGTGTCAGACCGTGTTGGATTGAAACAGCCTTTGATCTGTGCGGTCAGGTCGATCAGAACGGACAGGACGACCGCAAGAACGACGAAGCGCGCAACGAATCGCATTGCGTGGGATGCAGCAACCGATAGTTGTATAGACATGAATCAAAACTATCATACCCAGAGCCTGACTGGAAGCTCGCTATCAGAGGTGGCCTGGAGAATCCGGACAGGGCGATAAGTGGAGTTTGTGCCTGAAAGCGGCGACGGCGCCGCGGATCAGGAGAGACGATGACGAGACGAACGAGACGGAACCACACGGCGGCGTTCAAGACGAAGGTGGCGTTGGCGGCGGTGAGGCGGGACAAGACGATAATGAGCAGCGCCGAGGGTGATACCCTGATGGGCGTGTTCTCGCACCTGCATGCCGGACGAGCCCTACGGTCTGGATCCGCGAGTCGGACGGTGGATCGAATGCGGCTATGCGGTGAGAGAAAGCGGCGCCTTCACTGCCGCCGTTCCGGGCAATCCTTCCGGGCCCACCAAATGGTCATGACAATGGTCGCCACGACGACAGGCACATAATGCCACAGGACGCCGAGAAGGCCAGTATAGCGCGCAGTCCCGATGGGGGTTTCGTTGATGTAGTAGGGAAAGCAGTCAAAAATGGCCTCCGACCCAACCCGCGGATATGGCTTGAAGCAGGCACTCAACAGTCCGGACAAATCGTATAGAACGGACAGGACGAACAATAGAACGGCGAAGCGCAGGGCCGGGTGACGCAAGCGCGGCAAGGGCGCCATGTTCATGAGGCACTTCGTCGAAAGTTTCAGGGTCCAGGCGATGGCGATCAACAAGGACACGACGATCGCCGGCAGATAGTGCCACAGGAGGCCAGCAAGGTTGTTTTCGCTCAATAGGTAGATCAGTACTCCGACGCGCATAGGGACGCAAAGAAACAGGTGAAACAGCCCGAAATACTGTGTTGGATTGAAACAGCCGGCGATCTGTGCGGTCAGGTCGATCAGAATGGACAGGACGACCACGTGAACGACGAAGCACGCAACGAAGCGCTTTGCGTGGGATGCGGCAACCGATGGTTGTATAAACATGAAGCAAAACTAGCATATCCAGAGCCTGACTGGAAACTCGTTATCAGAGGTGGCCTGGAGACTCTGGACAGGGCGATAAGTGGAGTTTGTGCCTGAAAGCGGCGACGGTGCCGCGGATCAGGAGAGACGATGAGGAGACGAACGAGACGGAACCACACGGCGGCGTTCAAGACGAAGGTGGCGTTGGCGGCGGTCAGGCGGGACAAGACGCTATCTGAGCTTGCGCGGATGTTCGCCGTGCGTCCGAACCAGATCACGGAGTGGAAGTCGCGGCCGCTCGAAGGGGCGGCGGGCGTGTTCGGCGCGGAAGGGGCCCGGCAGGCGCCGCCGGTCGACGTGAAGACGCTGCCCAGATTCTCCAGGCCACCTATGTCGCCCGACGAATTCGTGCGCCAGTACCATGGCGTGTTTCTCAAGGACGACGGACGCTACGCCGACACCCTTTGGCAAATCTTCAACGAGGCCGCGGGGGCGGCTGAGTTCCATACCGACAACACTGAACTCATCGCTGACGATCCAAAGCTCTATATAGACGAGCAGGAGCTACGCAAGGTGGTGGCGTCCGTCATCGAGAAGCTCGACAAGTGGCCGGAGCAGCCGGCGTAAGCCATCCCTGATGGCACAACGGCGCATGTGCCCGGAAAGCCGCGGCATCAAGCAGTAGGCCGAGCCGCTTGCGCAGGTCGGCGACAGACGTGGGCAATCGGAACAAGGGCGGTCAGTCCTTGGCGCGTTGGGCGAGCTTGCGGCGCCGGCTGTCGTAATACGCGGCGACGTCCTGGGGCGTCCGCTCGTCCTTGTTCAGTGCGAAGACCGACGACAGGTCGATCTGCTGCTTGATGAAGGGCAGCGAGTACACGTGGTTCACGCCGCGGCGCGGCCGGTCGCTGCGGTTCGGGCTGCCGCTGTGGAAGGTCATGCCGTCCATGACGATGAAGGCACCGCGCGGCGCCGCGATCGCTTGTTGGAGATGCCGCACGGCGGCGTCGGACGGGAACGCCTCCTGCTTGTGCGAGCCGGGCACGACCGAGGTCGCGCCGTTCTCGGCCGTGAATTCATCGACGCAGAACAGGGCGTTGATCGCCAGCGGCCGCGTCGAGACGAAATGCTGATAGGGCAGGTCGCGATGCCAGGCGCCCTGGTTGTACTCGTTCTGGTTGGCGGGATTGATGACGCCGTTCTGCTGGTTGAGGATGAAGGCGTCGCCCAGTATCCGCTGGCACAGCGCCAGGATCGCCGGGTTGCTCGCCAAGGTCGCGAACAATGGATCGATGGTCAGCGGCGCGCGGATGGTGTTGTGCTCGTCGATCTCGCGCAGCGCGTCGAGCCCGTGCCGGGCGACCAGGGTGGCGTGCGCGCGGTCGAAGTGCTCGGCGAAGCGGTCGAGCTCGGCGGCCGGGTACCCGCCAGCGACGACGGCGTAGCCCAGCAGGCGCAGCGATTCGATGGCCTGGTCGACGCCATCGTGCGACGGCGTCTGCTCCTTGACACCGTAGCGACGCACGGGCGGCGTTTGTTCGGGCTTGTCGATGGGGTCCTCCAGGACGCCTAGCGCGCGATCAGGTCCGACCAAATTGCCACCGAGTGGCCATCACGCTCAAGCCGCGTGGCGACCGCTGCCTGCGACGAAGGGTGCGTGGCGATCACCACCCGTCGCGTCCGGGATGGCTTGACCGTGGCGTAGGCGACGACCGGCCGGTCGAGGCGGCGAGCGGCGGCAGGGTCGTCGACCCAGATCTGCTCGACCCGTTGCCAGGTCCTGGGCGCGTAGGCGCGCAGCAGGCATGTGGCCTCGCCGGCGCCGAACACCGCTACCGCGCTGTCCGGCCCCAGCCTGGCGTCGAAGTGCCGGTCGAGCTCGGACCATGTCGCCAGGTAGCGGCTGCGGGCTTCCGACAGCGCGCCGCCGGTCGGCGCGCCTGCTTGCACGCTGCCTTGTCTCTTCGCGAGCACGAAGGCCTGGAAGTCGCCCAGGCCCTCGGGTCGATCCTGATGCTGCGTGACCGCCAGCCCGGCCTGTGCCGCCAGCAGGCGAAATGAGTCCACCGTGAAGGTGTGGAGGTGATCAGCGAAGACCAGCTCGAGGTTGGGCGAGGCGCCCGACGGGCAGACGATGACGATCGTGCCGCCGGCCACCGTCTGATCGGCCAGCGCTCGGAGAAAGACGACCGGGTCCGATGCGTGTTCGACGACGTTGATCGAGAAGACCAGCTCGTGGCCGCTGCCGCCCGGCCGCAAATCCTCGGCGAAGCCCTGCCGCTTGGCGATGCGCGCGTCGCCCGAGGGCAGCGCCGCCAGCGCCGGCGCCGCCTCGATGCCCTCGAAACGCGCCCGGGACCAATCAGCCGCCAGCGCCCGCAACAACGCACCCGAGCCGCAGCCGATCTCCAGGACGCGGGCGGGCGTGCGGTCGCCGATGAGATCGCGGATCAGGCTGGCGTATCGCCGGGCGCGCGATTGCTCGGCGGGGCTGTCGACAAGATTCAGGTCGTAGGAGGCGTCATAGTGGGAGCGGGCGTCGGCCGAAGCCGCGCGCCGGGGCGTCGACACCAGGCCACAGCTCGGGCACGAGACCTTGCCGAGCGGGTAGGGCGCCAGTCGGCCATCGCTGACCACGGCGTGGGCCGGGTGCGGGTCGGGCAGCGTCATCAGGTCGGTCGAACCGCATGCGCGACAAGCCATCGAGAGCCTCGCCAGTGGACGGCGCGGAAGCTAGCACAGGTCGCCGCTGCGGTTGCGCCGTCATCGCGTCTTTGATAAGCCCAGCCGACGTGGGACCAGAGGCCCGCAGAGGCGACGAGGGACGTCCCGACAACGATGAAGATCTCCGTCGTCACACCGCTCTACGGGTCGGCCCCCTATATCGAGGAATTGCATCGCCGCATCGTGGCCGCGGTCGCCGGGATTGGCGCCGATTCCTACGAGATGATCTTCGTCAACGACAACGGCCCGGACAATAGCCTCGACGTCGCCGTCGGCGTTGCCCGCCGAGACGCCAATACCATTGTCGTCGACCTGTCGCGCAACTTCGGGCAGCACCAGGCCATCATGGCCGGGTTGGCGCAGGCGACGGGCGACTACGTCTTCATCCTCGACAGCGATCTCGAGGAGGAGCCGGAGTGGCTCGGCCGGTTCTTCCAGGAGATGCGCCGGCAGCCCTGCGACGTGGTCTATGGCATCAGCAACGCCCCCAAGGGTGGCTGGCTCTACACTTTGGCGCGCGCGACCTATTACAAGGTGCTCAACTTCCTGTCGCCGGTCCGCTTCCCCGACAATGTCTGCACGGCGCGGCTGATGTCGCGACGCTATGTCGAGGCGTTGCTGCAGTTCGGCGAGCGCGAGCTGTTCATGGCCGGCATCTGGCATATGGCGGGCTTCAGCCAGATGGCGATCCAGGTCGACAAGCGCGATGACAGCCCGACGACCTACTCGTTCGGCCGCCGGCTGAACCTGTTCGTCAACGCGGTGACGGCGTTCTCGACGCGTCCGCTGGTGATGATCTCGGTGCTGGGCGTGCTGCTGTCGATGGTGGCGCTGCTGTTCGTCGGCTACGTCATCTTCCGCAAGTTCGCCTACGGCGTCGACATCGAGGGCTGGACGTCGGTCATGGCCGCCGTGCTGGTGATCGGCGGCGCCTCGCTGTTCTTCAACGGCGTCGTCGCCATCTACATTGCCAAGATCTTCGTCGAGGTGAAGCAGCGACCGCGGACCATCGTCAGGCACGTCTATCGCGATGAGGCGGCGGCGTCTGCGACGATGCCATCGCGCGATCGACAGGGGACAGCATGACCAGCGCGTCGGAGCGTCGCGACTACCTGAGGATCGTCGAGCATTACGAATCCTGCCTGCGCGACCATCGCGAGGGCGCGAACGCTGTCGACTGGAAGTCGGCTGAGGACGCCGCCAAACGGTACGACGTGATGCTTGGGGTCGTGCGCGATCGCGCGGCGCCGGCTTCGCTGCTCGATTTCGGCTGCGGCCTGGCGGAGCTGAAGCCGCACATGGAGCGGGCAGGCTACGGCGCGCTGCGCTACAGCGGCCTCGACATCTCGCCGCAATTCACCGCCGCCGCCCGCGCGCGCTTCCCGCAATCTGAGTTCCTGTGCGTCGACGTGCTGCAGCCGGGCCAGTCGCTGCCGCCCTTCGACTACATCGTGATGAACGGCATCTTCACCCGGCGCCACGACCTGAGCCTCGAGGACATGTGGGGCTATTTCGAGCGCCTGCTAGGCAAGGTCTTCGAGTCCTGCCGTGTCGGCCTGGCGTTCAACGTCATGTCGAGCGTGGTGGACTGGCAGAACGAGGCGTTGTTTCATGCCGATCCGGGGCGGCTGGTCGGCTTTATCGGCAAGTCGCTGACCCGCCACTTCGTGCTGCGTAACGACTACGGCCTGTACGAGACGACCTGCTATCTCTATCGCGAGCCGGGCGCTCGGTTCGCCCGTTGATGAGGCCGCCATGAGCCAGAAGCCCTTGATCGTCTTCGGGGTCGGCGAGCTCGCCGAGGTCGCGGCGTATTATTTCGAGGCCGAGGCGGGGCCGCGCATCGCCGCCTTCACCGTCGACGGCGCGCATCTGAAGGAGCCGAGCTTCCTCGGCCGTCCCGTCATCGCGCTGGAGGAGGTCGCGGCCGCGCACGCGCCCGCCCAGCATGACGGCTTCGTCGCCGTCGGCTACTCGAAGATCAACGCGCTGCGGCAGGCCAAGTGCGAGGCGATGCGCGCGCAGGGCTACGCGCTCGCCAGCTACGTCTCCGACCGCGCCAGTATCGCGCGCAACGTCGTCCATGGCTGGAACTGCTTCATCCTCGAGGACAACACCATCCAGCCCTTCGTGCGGATCGGCGACGGCGTGACCCTGTGGAGCGGCAACCATGTCGGCCATCACGCCTCGATCGGCGACTTCGCCTTCGTCAGCTCGCATGTCGTGATCTCCGGCGGCGTGAAGATCGGCGCGCGCAGCTTCATCGGCGTCAATTCGACGCTCAACGATCACATCACAATCGGCGAGCGCTGCGTCATCGGCTCGGGCTCGCTGGTGGTCAAGGACGTCGCCGACGAGGGCGTGCTGACCAGCGAGCCGGCCAAGCTGTCGCCGGTGCCGAGCCGCCGGCTGCGCGGCTTCTGAACGCGGGATGATGCGCTGGCGCAAGCTCGGCCTGGTCTATTGCCCCGACGGATCGCGCCCCTGGGGCCGCACCCACGCCGCCAATCCCGTCGCCTGTCATGCGGGCGGTGATCGCTGGCGCATCTACTTCTCGCCACGCGACGAGAAGAACCGCTCGTCGATCTCCTGGGTCGAGATCGACATGGCCGAACCCACGCGGATCGTCGCCGAGGCGCAGGAACCGGTGCTGCTGCCGGGCGAGGCGGGCAACTTCGACGATTCGGGCTGCACCATCGGCTGCATCACGGCGGTCGGTGCCAAGCGCTACTGCTACTACATGGGCTGGCATCTGCCGGCCGACGCGCCGCTGCGCAACACCATCGGCCTGGCGATCAGCGACGCGCCGGGCGAGCCGTTCCGTCGCGTCTCGGCGTGGCCCATCGTCCCGGTCGACGCCATCGACCCGCACACGCTCTCCTATCCCTGGGTGATCGTGGAGGAGGGGCGCTTCCGCATGTGGTACGGCTCCGACCTCGCCCAGCGTACGGCGGGCGACCAGATGCAGCACGTCGTGAAGTACGCCGAGTCGCGCGACGGCATTCATTGGGAGCGGCGCAACCACATCGCCGTCGGCTTCGGCTTCCCCGGCGAGTACGCGCTCTCCAGGCCGTGCGTGCTGAAGGACGCGAATGGCTATCGCCTATGGTTCAGCTCGCGCGGCGAGAGCTACCGCATCCGCTACGCCGAGTCGGATGACGGGCTGACCTGGCGCCGGGTCGGCGACAAAGCCGGCATCGACGTGTCCGCCGAGGGCTGGGACAGCGAGATGATCGAATACCCCTGCGTGTTCGAGCATCGCGGCCGGTCGTACCTGCTCTATTGCGGCAACGGCTATGGTCGCACGGGCTTCGGGATTGCGGTCAGTGAAGCGGCGGTTTAGGCGAGCGCTTCCGGGATAGCCGGGACGGATCTGGAATTCCGGTTGCCGTTGCCGCCGTGGCGAGCCTACCTGTGATTGACCACTTGCGGCAGTCGATCGAATCAATGTGCTTTTTTTGACTGAGACGCTACACGCGCTACCTCGACGCTATTTCAGCGCCACCACGACCTGTGATCCACCGACGGGCAGGGGTATGCCGACACGGCGCAGCGCGTGCTCTGCGTTGAACACGCCCGTCAGGGCCGCGTTGACGAGGCGCGGTGGGCGCGCTTCGACTTCGATCGTGTCCTTGCGCGCGCGCAGGCGGGCCGCGGCGAGCAGGGGCAGGGTGAGCGCGGCGAAGCTGGTCTGGTAGAGCACGCGCAGCCCGGCGTCGGCAAGCTTCGCCGCCAGCTCGCCACGGCGATAGCGGCGCTGGTGATGCGCGATGTCGTCGGCGGCGCTCCACAGCCAGGGATGTTGCGGCACGGTCGCGATCAGCACGCCGCCGGGCTTGAGAGCCTTCGCGATCTGCCCGATGACGCCGCGATCGTCGGGGATGTGCTCCAGCACGTCGAAGGCGCCAACGAGATCGAGCGCCGAGTCGAGGCCCACGCGCCGCGCGTCCATCTGCAGGAATTCGACGTCGGCGGGGTGGCGCTTGCGCGCGTGGGCCAGGCCGCGGCTGTGCAGCTCGCTGGCGGTGATCGTGGCCCGCGGCAACGCTTCGCGCAGCGCGTACATGGTGAAGCCGGTGCCGCAGCCGATCTCCAGCACGCGGCGCGCATCAGGAGCGTGGCGGCGGACCAGCCAGGCGATCAACGCGTTGCGGGTGGTGAACCAGAAATGGCCGTCCTCGATCGCCGCCAGCTGCGCGAAGCTGTCGAGCGCGAAGCCGTCGTCGACCTCGTCGAGTTCCGGCGCCAGCTGGACGAATTCATCGCGATGCTGGAGCGCGAAGCCACAGTCGTCGCATCGCCAGTCCTTTGGCCATAGCGGTGAACGGTCTTCGACGGCGTCGGGCGACCCACAGCTGGGACAAAGCCTGCGACCCCGATCTTCGCCTAGCGGATCGCGCCGTTCCGACGGCGGGGATTGAGGCGTCAACTGTTGACCACCAGGCCAATACCGATCGCGGTCAGCACCAGGCCAGTGACTCGGATCCACGACAGACCTTCACCCAGCCACAGCCCGCCGCCGACCGCCGTCACCAGGAAGGCGATCGAGGCAAGCGGCAGAGCGAACGACAGATCCAGCCTTGTCAGCGCGGCCAGCCAGAGGAGGAAAAGGCAGCCTGCCAGGACGATAATGGCGAGGCCCCGCCAGCTCATGGCGGTGCCGATCAACCCAGCCACCTGGTCGCGCCAGCCATCCGTCCGGGGAAGCGAGCCGAGCGCGTTGGCGAACTGCTTCATCTGAACCTGGAAGACCACGCTGAGGATGATCATCAGCAGAATGAGCAGGAGGCCTTGGGTGCGATGATCCATCGGTCAGTCCATCCGTGTCGCGTCGGCGCCGAGCCGAGTGAGTGTCATGCAGAAATGATCGTAGGGGATACGGGCCAGATCCCGATAAATGGTCTGCTCGACGCGTACCGGAACATGCTCGACCAATCGAATGTACTCGCTGGGGGTTCGCACGTTGAGACCCGAGTCGAGCGCATTGGCGAGCTTGGCGATCACGTTCTGCTTGGGGAGCCAGACGTTGTCGATGGTGACAATCCGGCCACCGGGCTTGAGCAGACCGACGAGGACGCTGAACAGCCCATGGGCGTCCTTGTCATCGAGGTGGTGCAGGATCGCGGAGAGGATGATCAGATCGTAGGTCGAGGTTACACCGGGCAGGTCCCGCGAGACGTCGCCGACGAGGAACCGACCGCGGTTGCCGTGGATGGCGCGGGCCGCTTCGATACTGCTGGGATTGAGGTCGATGCCGGTATAGTCGACGTCGGGCAGAAACTGAAGAAGACGGCCCTGGCCGCACCCGACATCGAGAACCCTCATGTTTGGCGCGGCGCGCACGACCTCATCGACGAATCGCTTGGTTCCGCGCGTGCCGCCCATCAGCGATTGCACACCCGAATAGAACCACGGGAAGGTCACGAGCCGATAGAGATTGGAAATTCGCTGTGCCATACAGACGCTCGATGCTGAACTTTCCGGCTCGGGCGGCGGTCCCGATGGTTGGTGAAGAGGACGTGCCGGCAAAATGCCCAATCCGCCAGCGAACTGTGACAGGGTAGCACCGCCTGTCGTCTTGGCGGAAGCCGTGGTCGGGGCGCCAGTGGGCACACATTGACGCGGTCACCCCGACCGGGCGAGGAGCTGATGGGATCGAAGACAATCGCCATCCTGCAGTCGAACTACCTTCCGTGGCGCGGCTATTTCGACATCATCGCCGCGGTCGATGAGTTCCTGATCTTCGACGAGGTGCAGTTCACGCGGCGCGACTGGCGCAACCGCAACCGCATCATGGTGCAGGGTAAGCCGCACTGGCTGACCATCGCGGTGAAGACCAAGGGTCAATTCGACGTGCCGATCAACCAGGTCGAAGTCGTCGACGGCACATGGGCGGAGAAGCACTGGCGCACCATCGCCTCCGCCTACGGCAAGGCGGAGCACTTCCCGCTTTATCGCGACGCGCTGGCGCGGGCCTACGAGCAGGCCGCGCGCTTGACCCTGCTGTCGGCCATCAACGAGCTGTTCCTGAAGCTGCTGATGGGCTTCCTCGACCTGCCGGACCGCATCGGCCACACGACCGATGTGCCGCGGCGCGCCGAGGCGCCGACCGATCGCCTGGTCGAGATCTGCGTGGCGCGCGGCGCCGACACCTATCTCTCGGGCCCGGCCGCCAGGGCCTATATCGAGACCGACAAGTTCGAACGCGCCGGCGTCGCCCTGCGCTACGCCGATTATTCCGGCTATCCATCCTACGACCAGAAGGCGCCGGCGTTCGAGCCCGGAGTCAGCATGCTGGATGCTCTGATGCGCTGCGGGCCTGCCGCGCGGACGCATCTGAAATCATTCAGGGATCGGGACGGGTTCGTCCGCCGACCTTGATCGGGTCGACGCGGCGAGCCGCCGGCCTGTTAGGGGACGGCCGCGCGTGAGAAGCCGAGGTTGAA
>CAYTFW010000140.1:0-17770 GCA_964437145.1 uncultured Rhizobiaceae bacterium | reverse complement strand
ATCATCGGCTTCACCTCGGCGATCGCCGCCTACGGCGCCTTCTTCATCCCCAAGAGCTTCGGCTCCGCGATCGCGGCCACCGGCTCGCCGCTGCCGGCGCTGTACGCCTTCATCGCCTTCTACATCAGCTGCATCGCCGTGACCTGGTTCTTCTACACCCGCAGGGGCGGGCTGCTGTTCGACGTCGAGCGCAAGGCGCCGGCGCCCGCCGCGCCCGTGCCGGCGCAATGACCATGGCGCGTTCAACAACTCATACCTTCCCCCGCTGGCGGGGGAAGGTGGCGCGAAGCGCCGGATGGGGGTGGCTCTCGCGGCCAGACGTGGTCGTCGACCTGAAGCATCGCCTTCGTCTTCGACAACCACCCCCATCCGCCCTTCGGGCACCTTCCCCCGCCAGCGGGGGAAGGTAGTTCTCTCAATCCGGAGACCGATCGTGTCGCATTTCCTCGACCGGCTGACCTTCTTCACCAAGACGCGCGAGCCCTTCGCCGACGGCCACGGCATCACCACGCGCGAGGACCGCGGCTGGGAGGAGGCCTATCGCAAGCGCTGGCAGCACGACAAGATCGTGCGCTCGACGCACGGCGCCAACTGCACCGGCTCGTGCTCGTGGAAGATCTACGTCAAGGGCGGCATCGTCACCTGGGAGACGCAGCAGACGGATTATCCGCGAACGCGGCCCGAGCTGCCCAACCACGAGCCGCGCGGCTGCTCGCGCGGCGCGAGCTACAGCTGGTATCTCTATTCCGGCAACCGCGTGAAGTACCCGCTGGCGCGCGCGCGGCTCTTGCGCCTGTGGCGCCAGGCGCGCGCGACGCTCTCGCCGGTGGCCGCCTGGGCCTCGATCGTCGAGGACCCGAAGAAGCGCGCCGCCTATACCAGCAAGCGCGGCCATGGCGGCTTCGTGCGCGTCGGCTGGGAGGAGGTGACCGAGATCGTCGCCGCCGCCAACGCCTACACGGTGAAGACCTGGGGTCCCGACCGCATCCTCGGCTTCTCGCCGATCCCGGCCATGTCGATGGTCTCCTACGCCGCCGGCTCGCGCTACCTGTCGCTGATCGGCGGCGTCAGCATGTCGTTCTACGACTGGTACTGCGACCTGCCGCCGGCCTCGCCGCAGACCTGGGGCGAGCAAACCGACGTGCCGGAATCCGCCGATTGGTACAACGCCGGCTTCATTATCCTGTGGGGCTCCAACGTCCCGCAGACGCGCACGCCCGATGCGCATTTCTACACCGAGGCGCGCTATCGCGGCATGAAGAGCGCGGTGATCTGCCCGGACTATTCCGAGGCATCGAAGTTCGGCGACATCTGGCTGTCGGTGAAGCAGGGCACCGACTCGGCGCTGGCCATGGCGATGGGCCACGTCATCCTGCGCGAGTACCACGTTGGCCGCCAGGTCGAGTACTTCCGCGATTACGTGCGCCAGTACACCGACATGCCGATGCTGGTGCGGCTGGTGAAGCGCGGCGAGCGCTACGTGCCCGGCCGCCTGGTGCGCGCGTCGGATTTCGACGCGGCGCTGGGCGAGAGCAACAACCCCGAATGGAAGACGGTGGCCTTCGACGAGAAGAGCGGCTCGATCGTCGTACCGCGCGGCTCGATCGGTTTCCGCTGGGGCGAGTCCGGCAAGTGGAACCTCGAGGAGAAGGACACGGCGGGCAACGACACGACCTTGCGTCTGTCGCTCAACGACGTCGCCGACGACGTGGTCGATGTCGGCTTTCCCTATTTCGGTGGCATCAAGCACGAGCACTTCGTCTCGACCGACCACGACCGGGTGCTCAGCCGCCTGGTCGCGGTGAAGAGGCTGAAGCTGGCCGACGGCGAAACCCTGGTCGCCACCGTGCACGACCTGTTCGTCGCCAATTACGGCGTCGATAGCGGGCTGGGCGGACCCAACGTGGCCAGGTCGCTCGACGACGACGTGCCCTACACGCCGGCCTGGGCCGAGAAGATCACCGGCGTGCCGCGCGACAAGATCATCCAGGTGGCGCGCGAGTTCGCGACCAACGCCGAGAAGACCAACGGCCGCTCGATGGTGATCATCGGCGCGGCGATGAACCACTGGTACCACGCCGACATGAACTATCGCGGCGTGATCAACATGCTGGCGATGTGCGGCTGCGTCGGCCAGTCGGGCGGAGGCTGGGCGCACTATGTCGGCCAGGAGAAGCTCAGACCACAGGCCGGCTGGGCGCCGCTCGCCTTCGCCCTCGACTGGGGCCGCCCGCCGCGCCAGCAGAACTCGACCTCGGCCTTCTACGCCCACACCGACCAGTGGCGCTACGAGACGCTGAATGTCGGCGACATCGTCTCGCCGACCGCGCCCGAAGGCGCCTGGGACGGCTCGATCATCGACTACAACGTGCGCGCCGAGCGCATGGGCTGGCTGCCGTCGGCGCCGCAACTGCGCGACAACCCGCTGGGCATCGCGCGCGCCGCCGAGGCGGCCGGCATGGAGGTCAAGGATTACGTCGCGCAAAAGCTGAAGACCGGCGAGCTCAGGATGTCGTGCGAAGACCCCGACGATCCCAAGAACTGGCCGCGCAACATGTTCGTGTGGCGCTCGAACCTGCTGGGCTCCTCGGGCAAGGGTCACGAGTATTTCCTCAAGCACCTGCTGGGCACGTCGCACGGCGTGATGGGCAAGGATCTCGGCCAGGAGGGCAGGGCCAAGCCGACCGAGGTGACGTGGCGCGACCAGGCGCCGGAGGGCAAGCTCGACCTGCTGGTGACGATCGACTTCCGCATGTCGACGACCTGCGTCTACTCCGACATCGTGCTGCCCACGGCCACCTGGTACGAGAAGAACGACCTCAACACTTCCGACATGCATCCCTTCATCCACCCGCTGACCGCGGCGGTGGATCCGGTGTGGGGCGCGAAGAGCGACTGGGAGATCTACAAGTCGATCGCCAAGGCCTTCTCGCGCGTGGCGCCGGAGGTGCTGGGCGTCGAGAAGGACGTCGTGCTGACGCCCATCATGCACGACAGCCCGGGCGAGCTCGCGCAGGCGCTCGATGTGCGGGAGTGGAAGAAGGGCGAGGTCGAGCCGATCCCCGGCAAGACCATGCCCAACGTCACCGTCGTCGAGCGCGACTATCCCAACACCTACCAGCGCTTCACCGCGCTGGGACCGCTGATGGAGAAGGTCGGCAACGGTATCAAGGGCATCGCCTGGCAGACCGGCCACGAGGTCGAGCACCTCAAGGCGCTCAACGGCGTGGTCGAGGACGGCCCGACCAAAGGGCTGGCGCGCATCGAGAGCGACATCGACGCCGCCGAAGTGCTGCTGATGCTGGCGCCGGAGACCAACGGCGAGGTCGCGGTCAAGTCGTGGCGGGCGCTGTCGAAGACCACGGGGCGCGAGCATGCCCATCTCGCGCTACCCAAGGAGGACGAGAAGATCCGCTTCCGCGACGTCGTCTCGCAGCCGCGCAAGATCATCTCGGCGCCGACCTGGTCGGGGCTGGAGAGCGAGAAGGTCTGCTACAACGCGGGCTACACCAACGTGCACGAGCTGATCCCCTGGCGCACCCTGAGCGGTCGCCAGCAGCTCTACCAGGATCATCGCTGGATGCTGGCCTTCGGCGAGGCGCTCTGCGTTTACCGCCCGCCGGTCGATCTCAAGACCACCGCGCCGATGCTGGGCCGCAAGCCCAACGGCGAAAAAGAGATCCTGCTGAACTTCATAACGCCGCATCAGAAGTGGGGCATCCACTCCACCTACACCGACAATCTGATGATGCTGACGCTCTCGCGCGGCGGCCCGATCGTCTGGCTGAGCGAGGTCGACGCGGCCAAGGCGGGCATCGTCGACAACGACTGGGTCGAGGCCTTCAACGTCAACGGCGCGCTGGTGGCGCGCGCGGTGGTCTCGCAGCGCATGAAGGAGGGCACGCTCTTCATGTATCACGCGCAGGAGAAGATCGTGAACGTGCCGGGCTCGGAGATGACCGGCAATCGCGGCGGCATCCACAACTCGGTGACCCGCGCCGTGCTCAAGCCGACGCACATGATCGGCGGCTACGCCCAGCAGGCCTGGGGCTTCAACTACTCCGGCACGATCGGCACCAACCGCGACGAGTTCGTCATCGTGCGCAAGCTGGCGAAGGTCGACTGGCTCGAACGGCCGCACGCCGACGCGGCGCGGGGAGACGTGTCATGAGAGTCCGTGCGCAGATCGCGATGGTGCTCAACCTCGACAAGTGCATCGGCTGCCACACCTGCTCGGTGACGTGCAAGAACGTGTGGACCAGCCGCGAGGGCATGGAATACGCCTGGTTCAACAACGTCGAGACCAAGCCCGGCATCGGCTATCCCAAGGACTGGGAGAACCAGGAGCGCTGGAACGGCGGCTGGACGCGCGGCGCCAACGGCCGCATCCACCCGAAGCAGGGCGGCAAGCTGTCGATCCTGATGAAGATCTTCGCCAACCCGAACCTGCCGGAGATCGACGACTACTACGAGCCCTTCACCTTCGACTACGAGCACCTGCAGAAGGCGCCCGAGCTCGAGGCCTTCCCGACGGCGCGGCCGCGTTCGCTGATCACCGGCGAGCGCATGGAGAAGATCGAGTGGGGCCCGAACTGGGAGGAGATCCTGGGCGGCGAGTTCGCCAAGCGCTCGGCCGACTACAATTTCGAGGGCGTGCAGAAGGAGATCTACGGCCAGTTCGAGAACACCTTCATGATGTACCTGCCCAGGCTGTGCGAGCATTGCCTCAACCCGGCCTGCGTCGCGGCCTGCCCCTCGGGCGCGATCTACAAGCGCGAGGAGGACGGCATCGTCCTGATCGACCAGGACAAGTGCCGGGGCTGGCGCATGTGCGTCTCGGCCTGTCCGTACAAGAAGGTCTATTTCAACTGGTCCTCAGGCAAGTCGGAGAAGTGCATCTTCTGCTATCCGCGTATCGAGGCCGGCGAGCCGACCGTGTGCTCGGAGACCTGCGTCGGGCGCATCCGCTATCTCGGCGTGATGCTCTACGACGCCGATCGCATCGAGCAGGCGGCGTCGGTGCCCGACGAGCGCCAGCTCTACGACGCGCAGATGGGCGTCTTCCTCGATCCCGGCGACGAGCGGGTGATCGCCCAGGCGCGCCGCGACGGCGTGCCCGACTCGTGGCTGGAGGCCGCCAAGCGCTCGCCGGTGTGGAAGATGGCGATGGAGTGGAAGGTCGCCTTCCCGCTGCATCCCGAGTACCGCACCTTGCCGATGGTCTGGTACGTGCCGCCGCTGTCGCCGATCCAGTCGGCGGCCGAGGCCGGCAAGATGGGCATCGACGGCGCCATGCCCGACGTGCGCTCGCTGCGCATCCCGCTGCGCTATCTCGCCAACATGCTGACGGCGGGCGACGAGGAACCGGTGGCCCGCGGCCTGGAGCGCATGCTGGCGATGCGCGCCTATATGCGGGCGAAGACGGTCGACGGCGTCGTCGACCACGCCGTCGCCAAGCGCGTCGGCCTGACATCGCAGCAGATCGAGGCGATGTACCACGTGATGGCGATCGCCAACTACGAGGATCGCTTCGTCATCCCCACGGCGCATCGCGAGACCTCGGAGGACGCCTACGCCCTGCGTGGCGCCTGCGGCTTCAGCTTCGGCGACGGCTGCTCGCCCGATGATGGCGCCGGCAACCTGTTCGCCGGCGGCAAGCTCAAGCGCAAGAATCCGATGGAGGTCGGGTGATGAAGACCCTGCGCGCGCTGGCCGCTTTGCTCAGCTATCCGACGGTGGAATTGCTCGCCGCCTCGGGCGAGATCCGCGCCGCGCTCGACCGTGAGGCGCTGCTGCCGGCGGCCGAACGCCGCGCGCTCGACCGCCTGATCGGCGAGCTCGAGCGCGGCGATCTCTACGACCTGCAGGAGCGCTACGGCCTGCTGTTCGACCGCACGCGCTCGCTGTCGCTGCACCTCTTCGAGCATGTACACGGCGAGAGCCGCGATCGCGGCCAGGCCATGGTCGATCTGCTGAAGCTCTACGAGGAGAACGGCTATTCGCCGGTCGCGAGCGAGCTGCCCGACTTCCTGCCGCTGTTCCTCGAATACGCCTCGACGCGCGAGCCGAAAGCGGCGCTCGCGCTGATCGGCCAGCCGGCCCATGTCGTGGCCGCGCTGCGCGAGCGTCTGGCCAAGCGCGCCTCGTCCTACGAGGCGGTGATGGCCGCGCTGCTGGCGCTGTCGCGCGCCAGGCTCGACGAAGCGACGCTGGCCGCCCTGCGCGCCGAGCCCGATCCCGAGCCCGACGACCTCGACGCGCTCGACGCCGCCTGGGTCGACCAAGAGGTGACCTTCGGTCCCGGCACGGCGGCCGCGAGCTGCCCGGTCGACCGCATGGCCACCCGCCTGCGCGCCGCGATGGCGGAGTAGGGGCGATCGCACATGCATTTCCTCCCTCTCCCCGCAAGCGGGGAGAGGGAGAAGCGACGGAACTCCACCAAGGAGTGGCATCATGAAGGACTATCTCTTCAACCTGCTGTTCGTCTGGTACCCGTACATCTGCCTGACGGTGTTCCTGCTCGGCAGCCTGATCCGCTTCGATCGCGAGCCCTATAGCTGGAAGGCGAGCTCGAGCCAGATGCTGCGCAAGCGCCAGCTGCGCTGGGGCTCGAACCTGTTCCACGTCGGCATCCTGTTCCTGCTGCTGGGCCACGCGGTCGGCCTGCTGACGCCGACCTCGCTCTACACGCTGGTGATGAGCGTCGAGCAGAAGCAGCTGATCGCCGTCGCCGCCGGCGGCATCGCCGGCGTGATCTGCTTCGTCGGGCTCACCTTGCTGCTGCATCGCCGCCTGTTCGACGAACGCATCCGGCGCACCAGCTCGGCGATGGACATCGCCATCCTGGCGCTGCTGTGGATCCAGCTGGTGCTCGGCCTGGCGACCTTGCCGTTCTCGCTCGCTCATCGCGACGGCTCGGTGATGCTGATCCTCTCGCACTGGGCGCAGGGCATCGTCACCCTCAATCCCGTCGACGCCAAGACCTTGCAGGGACTCGACTGGCCGTACCTGACGCATCTGGTGCTGGGCATGACCTTGTTCCTGGTCTTCCCGTTCAGCCGTCTGGTCCATATCTGGTCGGCGCCGGTCTGGTATCTCGGCCGGCGCGGCTATCAGGTGGTGCGCAGCCGCGGGCCGCTGCGGGCGAGGGGCGCGCCATGAGCGCCGCGACGGCCGCGCCGCGCCGGCGCTTCACGCGGCCGGTTCCGGTGCGCATCAACGGCGTCGCCATCGCCGGCGCCGACATCGTGCGCGAGACCCAGCATCATCCCGCCGACGATCCCGACCAGGCCTGGGAGCAGGCGACGCGCGCGCTGGCGATCCGCGAGCTGCTGTCGCAGGAGGCCGATCGCCTGGGCATCGTCGCCCAGCCGATCGAGGACGAGGAGGGACGGCTCGAGACCGAGCAGGAGGCGCGCTATCGCCAACTGATCGAGCGCGAAGTCGTCGTGCCCTCGGCCGACGCGGAGACCTGCCGGCGCTACTACGCGCGCAACATCGGCCGTTTCCGCACGCCCGATCTCTGCGAGGCCGCGCACATCCTGCTGCCGGCCGCGCCCGGCGACGCGGCCGCGCGCGCCCAGGCGCGCGAGACGGCGATTGGGCTGATCGCGGCGCTCCAGCAACGACCCGAGGATTTCGCGGCGCTGGCGGCGCGCCACTCCGCCTGTCCGTCGGCGGGGCAGGGCGGCAATCTCGGCCAGCTCTCGCCCGGCCAGACGGTGCCGGAGTTCGACGCCGCGTTGCGCGCGATGACGCCGGGCGCGGTTCATCCCGAGCCGGTCGAGACACGCTACGGCATCCACGTCGTGCGCCTCGATCGCCGCATCGAGGGCCGCGCGCTGCCCTTCGAGATGGTGCGCGCGCGCATCGCCGAATACCTCGACGAGAGCGTGCGCCGGCGCGCGTTGCGGCAATACGTATCGGTGCTGGCCGGGCGCGCCGAGGTCACCGGCGTCGACCTCGCGCCCGCCGCCGGCCCGTTGTTGCGATAGGAGGCGGCCATGACGCTGGGTCGGATGATCGAGAGGCTCGACGACGAGGGCTTCGCTACCGAGGCGATGATCGCGCTCGACGATCTCGCCCTGCTGGCCGAGATCGACCGCGCGGCGCGCGACCTCGAGGAGACGCCGGCGATCTACGCCGCCGACGCGGCGCGGCGCTTCGCCGCCCACGCCACCGACGACGACTGGCTGGCGCTGATGACCGCGGCTTCGCACGCCGAGGACCCCGGCGTGGCCTGCCTGAAACGCATGCTGCTGTGGTCGCTGCGCCAGGACGCGGCGGCGTGCGGCTGCTCGCGGGCCTGAGGACTTTCTCGCTGCTTGGCGGTCCGATCGCGGGCGCTACGCGGACATCCCGTCATTCGAGAGGCCAAGGAGCAGGATCGCCGCGTGGCCCGAGTCGTTGCGCACATACCGCGACGTGCCCGCGGGGATGTAGACCACGTCGCCGGGCCAGAGTTCCACCGTCCGCCCATTGATGACGCAGGTGGCCTCGCCTTCGAGCACGATCACCGACTCCGCGCGTTCACCATGCGCCTCGCGCGGGGAGGAGAAGCCGGGGAGCAGCCGCATCCGAGCGACGCGATAGCCGACGCCAGGAAAGAGGCGATCATCCACCAGCCACTCGAGGGAGCCCCACGCCTCGTCGATCGGCTCGATCACGTGGGGGCCGGCGGGCGTCTTCGCGACGGACATGCGGCGCTCCTTGCGGTCCGAAGCGCGGGCCGTGCGCCGCGCTCTAACGCTGCGCACGGGTGAAGGTGAGGTCGAGCGCCGCGCCGCGATAGCCTTCGTAGCCGCCGCTCGTCGGCCGGAAGCGCATGCATTTGTTGCCGGCCCGCTTGAGGTCGATGCAGAGATCCTCGGCCTTGATCTGCCAGCTGATGCCCATCGTGATCGGCCCCTCGAAGGTTCCCGAGCCGTCGCGGTTGAGCGTCATGCGGGCTTTGCGGCCCTCGCTCGTCGTCACCGACCAGGGTTGACCATCGGCGAGAATCCGCGCCGCCTCGGCCGGCGCCATGAACGTTTGGGCGTCGGCCGGCGGCGCCACGAGCAGGGCGGCGGCGAGGAGCGCGATGGAGCGTGTGAGCATGAGGCATCTCCTTGCGGTGTGCGACAGAGATGTAAGGCCGATGCCGGCGAGGCGCCCGTGCGCGCTGGTTTCCCGATGTTGCTGAGGTGGCCTCGGAAAAGATCGGAAACACTTGTCGCGGGCGCGGCGATCAGAACCGGTACCCGACCATCGCCATGCCCATCACCGAGCGGTCGGCGAAGGAGAGCGGGCTGTCCTTGGCGCTCGACAGCAGCTGCGTGAAGCGCAGATTCGTCGAGACGAGCCAATTCTGCGTGAGCTGGTACTGCACGCCGAGGCTGAGGCTGATGTCCTTCAATCCGCTGGTCGCCCCATAGGCCGCGTATCCCGAGGCCGCCGATTGCGCCGCGGTGACGCCGAAGAAGTTTCGCATGTAGTTGCCGTCCGCCCAGGTCGTGGAGAGGCGCCCCATCAGCATGAGCTTGTCGGTGACCCGGTACGGCACGCCGATCCCGCCATCGATCAGAAGGCCGTTGTTGCCCTCGACGAAGAACTTGGTGATGGACGTGCCAAGCATCACGGGGCCGAGGCGGTAATTGGCGAAGCCGCGAAGGCCGACCGTGGCCGGCACTTTGCCCATGCCCGCGAGCCGCGAATCGCCCTGCCCGAACAAGCTGTCGTCGGTCGATCGACCGAGATTGTACGTGATGCCGCCGCCGATCTGCAGGTTCTCGTAGCGCCAGTAGGCGTTGAGGCCGGTCGCGTCGAGCGAGATCATGTCGCGGTAGATCACGCTGAAGAATGGGATCGGCGACACCCGGTACTTGTCGCTGCCTTCAAAGGTCGGCCGCACCGCCACGCCGCCGCCAAGCGTGATCGCCCAGTCTCCTTTGCCATTCTGCGGGCCCGGCGGCCCGATCATGGGCTGTGCGATCGCTGGCGCGCCCACGGACAGGGCGGCTGCGAACGCCATGCAGACCAATTGCGCACGACCGAGAGATCGATGCATGACAAACACTCCTGCTTTCAGAGGGGATCGACGGATGACTGGCACGATGGTCGGGCGCGTCATGGGTACGCGGCGGGCGCGGCAACGGATCGTCCGTGTATCTGAGCGTGGCGACACATGCGCGTCGCCGACTGTGTTTCGGGTCGGGAGAGCCAGGTCGGGAACCGGCGAGCGCAGCCACTGCCCGGCCCCTGAACCTGGCTCTCCCCGCCTCGCGATCTTCGGGGTTTGGGGTGTGAAGTCGCGAGGCACGCCGTCGTCCCGGTGCGACATGCGACGGCGTCCGTCTCTGATCCGTGCCCGACCGATGGTCGCGAACCGAGGCGCCGGATGACGGGTCGGATCGCGATCACCGCGCACGCTCCTCGATCGCGTGCCGGCTGATCGGCTCGCCGCGCGCCGTCTCGAGCACGGGTTCGCGGCCGCCGACGATGCGGCCGTCCTCCATCTCGAGGATCCGGTCGGCGAGGTCGAAGACACGCGAGTCGTGCGTCACCATGAGCACGGTCATGCCGCGTTCGCGCGCGATCGAGCGCATCAAGGCCACGATCTCGTGGCCGGTCTGTCGGTCGAGCGCGGCGGTCGGCTCGTCGGCGAGGATGAGCGCCGGGCGGGCGACGAGCGCCCGTGCGATCGCCACGCGCTGGCGCTGGCCGCCCGAGAGCTGGTCCTGACGCTTGTGGGCGTGATCGGCGAGCCCGACGGTCGCGAGCATGTCGAGGCACGCTTGATCCGCCGTGGGGGTCAGCGGGCGCCCTTGCGCCTCGAGCCCCATGCGGACGTTCTCGCGGGCGGTCAGCGAGCGATGCAGGTTGTGCTGCTGGAAGACGAAGCCGCAGTTTCGACGGTTGGCGATCAGGTCTGACTCCCGGGCGCCATGGAGCTCGCGGCCGGCGACGCGCACCGATCCGCGCTGCACCGAACGCAGCCCGCCGATCAGGGTGAGCACGGTCGTCTTGCCGCATCCCGACGGACCCATGAGAAAGACGACCTCGCCGCGCGCGACCGAGAGATC
Source organism: uncultured Rhizobiaceae bacterium (assembly GCA_964437145.1). Taxonomy (GTDB): domain Bacteria; phylum Pseudomonadota; class Alphaproteobacteria; order Reyranellales; family Reyranellaceae; genus JAFAZJ01. Next base: position 6,710 of record CAYTFW010000140.1, on the reverse strand, counting down.
GATGTCGAAAAGGACCTGGCGGCGTGTCTCGCCCTGGCCGTACCAATGCGACAGGCCGCGGGCGACGACGACGTCCGCGTCGTCCGCGTTCCTGTCCGCTTCGATCGCGGCGCGCATCAGAACACGTCCGCCGGATCGGCCGTACGCACACGGCGCATGGCGACGGCGCCCGAGGCGACGCACATCGTGACCGTGAGGGCGAACACGATCGCGACGCGGTCGAGCGGCATGCCGATGGGCATCGTCAGCGCGGCGCGCACGACCTCGTAAAGCGCGAGCGATGTGAGGATTCCGGGAATGAAGCCCGCGATCGAGAGGATGATCGATTGCTCGAACACGACGCCCAAAAGGCGGGCATTCGTGAAACCCATGGCCTTGAAGGTCGCATACTCGGCGAGATGATCGTGGACATCGGCCGAGAGGATCTCGATCACGATGACCGTGCCGACGATTATGCCGATGATGACGCCGAAGGTGAACACGAAGGCGATCGGCGAGTCCTTCTGGATGCGGCTCTTCGAATGCTCGATGAAGCGGGGCATGGTCATGACGACGGTGTCGGGATAGTCGCCCAGCCGTTCGCGAATGCGCGCCGCGACGGCCTCGACGTCCGCGCCGGGCGCCACCTGGACCAGCCCCACGCTGGGGGCGGAGGGCCGACGATTGATCGCGAACTCGAAGAACGTCTGATCGGAGACGACGAGAACGCCCTCCGTCCCGAACGAGGAGCCGATCTGGAACGAGCCCACCAAAGTGACGGTCCGGCCGCCGAGTTCCGTTTGTGGCCGCCGGTCGGCCTGGATCGCGGCCAGAAACGCCGTGTAGTCGCCTCGCGTGCCGCGGTCGAAGAGCGCCGCCCCGGTCTCGACAAGGCGGCGCTGCTGGGCGCTCACCTCGGCGTCGCGGAACGCCTTGAAATCCGGATGCACGCCGAGGATCAGCATCTGGCCGCGCTCGCCGCGCTCCTTGGCGGACTGCTTGATCCATTCGCGCGCGACGACGTAGAGCGGCTCGGCGTCGACGACGTCCGCGACCCCGAGCGCCTGGGTGATCCGTTGGCGCGGGAAGGTGCCGGGATTGCTGAAATCGCGCGCGGTCGACGACAGCAGCACGATGTCGGCGTTGAGCTGCCGGTGCACCATGACAGTCGAATCGAACAGCATGTTCATGAAACCGAGCTGCATGAAGATGAGAAGGACCGCGAAGGCGACGCCCGATGTCGCGATCGCGAAGCGCCCCTTGCTATGGATGAGCTGCTTCCAGCCCAGCGGGGTGCGGCCGTTAAGGAGCATGGGGTGACCGCTTGGCGTCGCGACGCTCGGTCGTGATCGCCACCCGCACCTGCAGATTGGTGAGCGCCGCGACGCGCGCCGAGGAGGCGGCGTCGAGCTTGATGAACACCTCGACCACTCGTGAGTCGAGAACGGCGGCGGGATCCTCGCGGATGACGCTCTGCATGCCGACCGCGAGCCCCAGCCGATCGACGACGCCGGAGAGCGGGCGATCCAGGGCGCGCGAGGTGATGCTCACCGACTGGCCGCGGACGATGAGTCCGATATCCGACTCGAATATCTCGGCGCGCACGATCATCGACTCGGTGTCGCCGAGCTCGGCGAAGCCCTCCGACCCGATCTGCTGGCCGACACGCGCCAGCAGCCGCAGGACACGGCCATCGATCGGCGCGCGCAGCGTCGCGAGCTCGAGATCGGCGCGCGCCCTGGCGACCGACGCCTCGGCCGCGAGCGTCTCGGCGCGCTGGACCGCTTCCTCGAGCCGGACACCCCGCTCATCGCGGGCCTGGGCGCGTTCGAGCGCCAACTCCGCCGTCTCGAGCCGGTGCGCCGCCGACTGCGCCGCGAGCCGCTTGTCGATGAGGGCGGGGTCGCTGTACACGCCGGCGTTGTTGAGGCGGCCAAGCTTCTCGAGATCCCACTGCGCGCGATCACGCTCCGCCTTGTTCTGCTCGACCGACGCCCGCAGGCTGCGCTCCGTGTTGGCCAGCTCCATGATTTTCTGCGCGAGCTGGGCGCGTTTGACCGAAAGATTGGCTTCCGCCTGCGCCAGCGCCGCGCGCAGTCGCGGCTCCGTGTCGAGCACGGCGAGTGTTTGCCCGGCCACGACCCGGTCTCCTTCGGATACCGCCACCGTAGCGATGCGTCCGGCATCCGCGCCCGCCGGGCCGCTGATCCGCAGAATGCGGCTCGCCGGTTCGACGCGCCCCAGGGCGACGACGCTGTCGCCGGCCGTGACGGCCGCCGGGCGCCCCACGAACGGCGCGGGCGGCGCCGCCGTGGCTCCGTTCGTCGGTGATCGAGCGGTGATGATCTTCGGCCCGTACAGCGCGCCGACAGCCAGGGCCGCGAGGAGCGCCGTGCCGATCGCGGCGTATGCGCGCGTCCTCATCGAACGCGGCCGCGCGGCGGTACCGGCGCGCATCGCGCGGCGTCACGGCGGAGGGGAGAAGCTTGGGTACACATGCAACGGGGCGCCTCATGCTGCGCCCCGGTATATGGCACGGGCCGACGCCGACATCCGGCCGAGCCCGCCGGCATGTTGTATCGTCGCGTATCCCTTGGACCGATAGAAACATTCAGATACATGCCGGGCTGGCAAGGGCGGCCGGACCGGTGCTGTATGGAGCCATGAACCGCTCGCAACACATTCTCGTCGTCGAGGACGATCGCGAGATTCGCACCATGCTCTCGCGCCTCCTGCAGAAGCACGGATATCGCGTGACCGTGAGCGAGGATGGACGCGCCATGGAGCGCGCGCTCTCGTCCTCGCGCATCGACCTGATCCTGCTTGACGTCATGCTGCCCGGCGAGGACGGGCTGAGCATCTGCCGCCGGGTCCGCGCCCGATCGAAGATGCCGATCATCATGCTCACCGCCGCCGGTGACACGCCCGCGCGCGTCGTCGGTCTCGAGATGGGCGCCGACGACTACATCGCAAAGCCTTTCGATCCGACCGAGCTGATCGCGCGGACAAAGGCGGTGCTGCGGCGCGCCACGGCGCTGCCGAGCCAATGGGAGCAGGCCAGCGTGCCGCTGCGCTTCCTGGGCTGGCAGATCGATCCGGTCGCGCGCGAGCTGCATGATCCCTCGGGCGCGCGCGTGCGGTTGACCGGCGCGGAGTTCGATCTGCTGCTGGCCTTCTGCCGGCATCCCCAGATCGTGCTGAACCGCGACCAGCTCCTCGATCTGTCGCAGGGACGCGGCGGTGGGCCGCTCGATCGCGGCATCGACATTCTCGTCAGCCGCATCCGCCGCAAGGTCGAGGAGAACCCGCGCGCGCCCGAGATCATCAAGACGGTCCGAACGGGCGGCTACATCTTCACCCCCCTCGTGGTGAGCGAATGACGACGACCACTAGCCCACGCTGGCTCGACGGTATCGCCAGCCAGATCACCACGTTGCTCGTCGTGGCGATCTCGCTCAGCACGCTGGCTTCGGTGGCCGTCGTGCTGCTGACCCTGACCGAACACGACTTTCCAGCGGCCGCCTCCGAGGGCCCGGCCCGCATCGCCACGATCGCCGGCGGGCTCGACGGCGTGCCATCGAGCGTGCGCCCCGCGCTCGCCCAGGCGCTGACGCAGGATCGGACGACCGTTCGCTTGCTGGATGGCGCCGAGCCGCGGGACACGTCCGGGCCGGGGCCGCATCCGCTCAAGACGAGAGTGATCGACCGCCTGCCCTCCGGCGTGCGTCTGCTGCGCATCACGACCGAACGGCCGGACGAAGTCCAGGTGATCGTCCGTCTGGGCGACGGGCAAACAGCGGCGATTCTCACGCCCTTCAGCACGCTGGCGCTCCTGCCGCTGCCGCTCATCATGCCCTTCATCTTCCTGTTGGTCTCGGCGAGCGCGCTCTCGGTGTGGGCGGGTCGGCGGCTCGTCGGGCCGCTCAGCCGGTTCGCCGACGCCGCCGACGGATTCGGGCGAGACGGCGCCGACACCCCGCTCAAGGAGGGCGGCCCCCTCGAAATCCGCCGCGCCGCGAGCGCCTTCAATCGGATGCGCGAGCGCATCGGGCGCCTGATCGAGGACCGCACCAACCTGCTGCTGGCGATCAGCCACGATCTGCGCACGCCGCTCACGCGCATGCGCCTGCGCCTCGCCGAGCTGCAAACCGAGGATGCCGGCGCGCGCGAGCGGCTTCTCGACGACGTCGCGACGATGGACAGCAGCATCACCGCGGCGGTGACCTATCTGCGCGAAGGCATCGACGAGGAGCCGGAAGACATCGCCGAGCTGTCGTCGATCCTCAACACCATCTGCGACCAGTTCACCGACGCGGGCTTCTCGGTCGAGTATGTCGGCCCGCCACGCCTGACCTTGCGCTGCCGGCCGCACGCGCTCGAGCGCGCCGTCACCAATCTCGTCGACAACGCCACCAAGTACGGCGCGCAGGTGCGCGTGACGCTTCAGCGCTCCGGTGGCGGCGCCCAGATCGATGTCGACGATGACGGCCCCGGCATCCCCGCGGCCGAGAAGGCCCGCGTCCTCGAGCCGTTCTATCGCGCCGATCCGGCGCGCCAGGTCGTGCGCGGATTCGGACTGGGCCTGGCGATTGTCTCGGGCATCGTAAGGCGCCACCGCGGCACGCTGGAGCTTCTGGACCGCGAGCCGAGCGGGCTGCGTGCTCGGATGATTCTGCCCGCCGCCTGACCTTGCTGCGCGGCCTCCGTCAGTTCGACGCGCCGGTCTGCGTGATTGTCACCGAAGACCGCGCGCCGCACGGTGGCGACGACACACCCTTCGACTGTGGCGCGGTGGCGACCGCGTTGGGCAACGCCGCCTGGTCGCGCCGGCCGGGCGCGGTGATCAGCCGCCAGGGCATCATGCGATCGCCCGCGATGCGCGAGCCCGCTGACATCACCGACGATCAGGTGATCATGAAGGCCGTCGCGCTGGGTTGGCCGGACGAGCGCTTCCCGGCCAACGCGGTGGTGTCGCAGCGGAAGTCGGTCATGGAAGCCGCAGTGTTCGTGAGCTTCGACGAATAGGCGCGCGTAGGGGCGCCGCCGCGACGTCGACAACGCTACCGACGCAGCGATGAAGTTGAGCGGCGGCACAAGGGCTATGCGAGGCGTTAAGGTCTTGGTGGTCGTGGAGCCCGCGTCGTAGCCCGGTTTCCAAGCGTTGACCTCATCCAGATCGGTGATCGTCTGGTTGACCTCGCATCTTGGTGGTCGACAGGAGTCGTTGCCGCTAGACCGCGATCTCTGAAGCGCTATCCTGTCGACGGCGCTGCTCTCGGCGTTCATGCGGTTACCGTTAGACCACGATCTCTGAAGCGCTATCCTCCAAGTCGTGCACAAGCACTACAAGTCCTTGTTGCCGCTAGACCATGATCTCTGAAGCGCTATCCTGGGTGTCGCTCATCGCTTCTTCCTCTCGACGTTGCTGCTAGACCACGATCTCTGAAGCGCTATCCTCAGCGGCGCCCCTTCGTGTAGAGCTGTAGTGTCGCCGCTAGACCACGATCTCTGAAGCGCTATCCTGATCCCGCGCTCCGACCTGGACCCCGCCATGTTGTCGCTAGACCACGATCTCTGAAGCGCTATCCTCGCGCAACGGGCTGGCCGAAGGCGCCGCTGGTTGCCGCTAGACCACGATCTCTGAAGCGCTATCCTTTCGCGACGCATCCGCAGCGCGTAACGAAGGTTGCCGCTAGACCACGATCTCTGAAGCGCTATCCTGCACCCGCATCTCGTCGAGCACCCGCTTGTGTTGCCGCTAGACCACGATCTCTGAAGCGCTATCCTTTGGGCAAAGCCGAGGCATCGGACTTATAAGTTGCCGCTAGACCACGATCTCTGAAGCGCTATCCTCGGATCGGCATCCATCGCCTCCTTGTCGTTGTTGCCGCTAGACTACGATCTCTGAAGCGCTATCCTGCATCGTCGAGCCGCTATCGGCCGCCATCGGTTGCCGCTAGACCACGATCTCTGAAGCGCTATCCTGTGCTCCGGCCAATCGTCGCCCTTCTCGCCGTTGCCGCTAGACCACGATCTCTGAAGCGCTATCCTTCGGCCTGCCGCCGCCCTGCTTCTCGACCTGTTGCCGCTAGACCACGATCTCTGAAGCGCTATCCTCGCGCAGTAGAAGCCCCGGCCGAGCGCCTTGTTGCCGCTAGACCACGATCTCTGAAGCGCTATCCTCCTCCTGTCGACGCCACACGCCGGCGAGTAGTTGCCGCTAGACCACGATCTCTGAAGCGCTATCCTGGCGGCTGGCGTCGGGCGCGGCCTGGCCCGGTTGCCGCTAGACCACGATCTCTGAAGCGCTATCCTGCCGCGTGATCTATGGCCAGACGCGCGTCGGGTTGCCGCTAGACCACGATCTCTGAAGCGCTATCCTACCCCCCCGCTACGCCGGCCTTGGCGCTGCGTTGCCGCTAGACCACGATCTCTGAAGCGCTATCCTCATCGTGCAGGCGAGCACGACGGCGCCATCGTTGCCGCTAGACCACGATCTCTGAAGCGCTATCCTGCTGATCAACCTGTTCCGCGGCGCGGCCGAGTTGCCGCTAGACCACGATCTCTGAAGCGCTATCCTTGACAACGGCGCCGGAAGGCGCCGCGTTGCGTTGCCGCTAGACCACGATCTCTGAAGCGCTATCCTCGTCGGGTTGAAGAGGAGTCCCGCGGGACCGTTGCCGCTAGACCACGATCTCTGAAGCGCTATCCTTGGTTTCGATGCGCGCGAA
>CAYTFW010000139.1:0-17810 GCA_964437145.1 uncultured Rhizobiaceae bacterium | reverse complement strand
CGACGATCTTCACGCCGCCCTCGATGATGGCGCGCACATAGCCGGGATAGTCCGGCGGCGTCACCGAGGGCAGGAAGGTGAGATTGACGCCGAAGGGCTTCTTGGTCATCTCGCGGCAGCGCCGAATCTCGTTGGCCAGCAGCTCGGGTGTGCGCTGCGTCAGGCCGGTGATGATGCCCAGCCCGCCGGCGTTCGACACCGCCGCCGCCATCTCGGCGAAGCCGACGAAATGCATGCCGCCCTGGATGATCGGATGCTCGATGCCGAGCATGTCGGTGATTCTGGTTTTCATCGATCGACCGCCTCGTCTTGATTCCTGTCGTCCTTATACAGTCAAGCGTCGGGCGAGGCGATTCATCGGAAATCTCAGACGGCCATGAGGTATTGCGATTTGACCCGATGCCGTCCGCGAACGGATAAGCGATCGATTCGCCAACGGTGAGCGCGATGGCCGACCTGCGCATTTTCTCCTACATGCCCAATCCACGGATCTGGAAGGCGACGATCGCCGCGCGGCTGTGCGGCGTCGAGCTGGAGGTGCGCGGCGCCAAGCCGTCCGAGCTGGCGGACTGGCTGTGGGACTTCGACGCCAAGCCTCTCTCGGCGGAGGAGAAGGCAGCGCATGCCGCCGCGGCGCGCACCGGTCGCGTCGGATTCAAAGGCGGCAGTCTGATCAAGACCGACAGTTTTCTGCGCGCCCATCCCTTCGGGACGGTGCCGGCGGCCTTCAGCCCCGATGGCGCGACGGGCATCTTCGAGTCCAACAGCATCATGCGGGCGGTGGCGCGGCTGGGTGCGGGCCGCATGCAACTCTACGGCCGCGATCCCTACGAAGCGTCGCGGATCGACAGCTTCCTCGATGCGAGTCTCGTCTTCGCGCGCGACTCGCAACTCTATCTCCTCGCCCTTCGCGGCGATGACTTCGCGGTCGACCTCCACACCCGCGCCGCCGATGCGTTCGCCGTCTATTTGAACGGCATCGAGCAGGCGCTCCATCCGGATCGTCGCCACTTGGTCGGCGAGGCCCTGTCGCTCGCCGACATCTGCTTCGTGGCCGAGTTGTGCCTGTTTTCCAACGAACGCGTTCAGCACGCTCGGTTGCGCAAGCTCGGTCTGGCGCCGATCCTGGCTGATGGGTGGCGCGACACCTATCCCCGCGCTTCGGCGCACCTGGTCCGGCTCGGCGATCATCCGGCCTTCGCGCCCGATGTCCTGCCTTATCTGCGGAAACTAGAGGCGCACGCCACATGACCGAACCTGACACGAGAGATGTCGCGCTGATCATCGGCGGCGGCCCCGGCATCAGCGCCAGCTGCGCGCGACTGTTCACGAAGAACGGCATGCGGGTGGCCGTCGCCGCGCGCAATCCCGACAAGCCGGTCCTGCACGCTCTGGAGAAGACGCACGGCGTGCGGCGATACGCGTGCGACGCGCGCGAACCCGCGGCCGTGGAGACATTGTTCCAGCGTGTGGTTCAAGACCTCGGATCGCCGACGCTGGTGGTGCACAACATCGATGGCCGGGTTCCCGGAATCTTCGGCAAGGGCATCGTCGAGTCCGACCCTGATATGGCGCTCGATACGCTGCTGAACGCGGCGTTCAGCGCCTTCCTGGTCGGCCGACAAGCGGCGCGGCTCATGCTCGAGCACCAACCCAACGCCAACGGCGCGAAGGGAACGATCATCTTCACGAACGCGAGCGCGGCGCTGAAAGGCTTCGCGCGCAGCGGCGCCTTCGCGATGGCGTGCCATGCCAAGTCCGGCCTCGCCCAGAGCATGGCGCGGGAACTGATGCCGCAGGGCATCCATGTCGCGAACGTGCCGATCGACGCCGCGATCGGCTGGACGCAGGAAGACGGCACGCGCGCCCATCGACGGGCGGGAACGAGCGTCGACGACAACATGGCCGACCCCGACCACATCGCGGAAACCTATCTACAGCTGCATCGACAGCACCGCTCGACCTGGGCCTACGAAGTCGTGCTGCGCCCGTGGGTCGAGAAATGGTGAGCAGACGTCACGGGAAGCTATAGCGCTGCGCGATCGGCGGGACGTGGCTCTTGCCATCGTAGCAGACGATCATCGCCGTATGCACCATGTTGCCCTTGCCGTCGGAGCGGTACTCCGCCGCCAGGCCGCGATAGCGCATCGTCGAGAGCTTCTCGCGCACGGACTCGCCGGTGACGGCGCCGGTCCTGGCGATCTCGGCGATGGCCGCCGCCAGCATCGAGACGGCGTCGTACTCGGCGACGGCGAAGGCGTCGGGATCAGCGCTGTATTCCTTGCGATAGGCCTCGACGAAGGTCTTCATCTTCGGGTCATCGACCGAGGCGGCGGGAAATGACGCGGTCTCGGCGCAGACGCCGTTGAGCTCGGCCGGCTGGAACAGCGCCGCCGTGGCCGGTTGCGCCATGGCCGAGCCGGCGATCACCGGCAGGTCGGGTGCCACGGAACGCGCGGCGCGGATGGCGAGCGCGGTGGATTGCGAATGCAGGTGCAGCACCAGCGCGTCGGCGCCTGATGCCTTCGCCTTGGCGATGATCGGCGTGAAGTCGTTGATCGAGGTGGCGACGCCCTCCTCGAGCGCGACGGCGATCTTGGCGTCGGCGAAAGCCTTTGCCAGCACCTCGCGGCCGGATTGGCCATAGGCGGTGGTCTGGAAGATCACCGCCGGCTTCTTCGCCTTGGTGACCTCGGCGACGTAGCGGGCATGGGCGACCTTGACCACGCCGTCGGCGGGGAAGAAGCGGAAGAACCAGGGGTTGCCCAGCTCGCTCAAGCGCGCGGTGCCCGATACGGCGAGCAGCGGCAGCTTGGCGCTTGCGGCTTCCGGCAGCAGGGCCAGCATCTGCGTGCCGAGGATCGGACCGAGCACCGCCACCGGTGCGGCAGCGCCATCGCGCGCGCCGTCGCGCAAGGCGCGGTGCCAGGCGGTGACGGCGGCCTCCGGCGCGGTCGTCGTGTCAAGTACCTCGGGGACGAATCGCACCGTCGTCGCGACATCGCGGATGGCGAGCAGGGCGCCCTCGCGCTGGCTCTTGCCTTCCAGCGCGGCGAAGCCGGTCAGCGGCAGCAGGATCGGCAGCCGAAACGACGGCACCGTCTGGGCGCGCGCGATCGCCGGCGCCGCGAGCGTCGCGGCCGAGGCCAGCAGGACTCGCCGTGACAACATGGCTAGACCGCCGCGCCACCGGCCCAGGGCGACATCACCTCGTTCATGCCGGTGACCGTCCCGGTCATCGGATCGCGGCGGATGCAACTGGGGTTGGCGAAGTTCAGCGGGTAGATCGGGTTGGGGACTTCGACGAGGGGCATCTTCTTGGAGATGGCCCGTTTGATGTCCTCGTCAAGATCCCAGTTGGCGCGCACCGGGCCGACACCTGATACATCGATGCGCGGCTGATGGAATGCGGCCTCGACGTCCATGCCGCGATCGGTCTGCATCATGATCAGCTGGGTGATCGCCGGCACGATGCGCCGTCCACCCGAGGCGCCGATGGCGAACCAGCCCTCGCCGTTCTTCGACACCACGGTCGCGCAGATGTTGCACAGCGGCCGCTTGCCCGGGGTCAGCGAGTTGGGTTTGCCCTGCTCGGGGTCGAACCACATGATGCCGTTGTTCATCAGGATGCCGGTCTTGGGCAGCATGACCCGCGAGCCGAACAGCGACAGCAGGGTCTGCGTCAGCGCCACCATGTTGCCCTCGGCGTCGACGGCGTTGAAATGGGTGGTGCACGAATCGGTGTGCGCGTCGCCCATGGTGCGCAGGCGTTCCTCGTAGGCGGTGTGCAGGCCTTCGGCCACGGCCATGAAGGCGGCCGCGTCGGGCGCGCCTGGGCCGATGGTGCGATCGCCGATCAGTTCGAAGGCGCGCTTCATCGTCGGCCCGGCGGTCAGGTACGGCACGGTGTGCACGGTGGCGCCGTTGCGCTGGAACTCGACCGGCTCGACCACGCGCGCGTGGTAGTTCGCCAGATCCTCCAGCGAGATCGCCGAGCCGCCGGCGTTGAGGTCGGCCACGAGATCCTTGGCGATCTGGCCCTCGTAGTAGTCGCGCGGGCCGGCGTCGCGTAGGCGCTTGAGCGTGTTGGCGAGATTGCCCAGCTTGATGCGCGGCGGGTTGCCTTCCCAGTCGATCACCGGCGGGAAGCCACCGGGCAGGTAGGTGGCGCGCGAGGTCTCGTACTTGTTGAGCGCGGCGGCGCCCGTGGTGATCATCGTCGTGCCGTACCAGTCGCAGCTCATGCCGCGCTCGGCCAGCTCGATGCCGGCCTCCATCACCTGCTTCCAGTCCCAGGTGCCGAAGCGCTTCAGCGCCGTGGCCATGCCGTCGACCTGGCCGGGCACGGCGATCGAGTGATAGCCCATGACGTTGTTGTCGTTGACCACCGGCGGCCAGCCGAACAGGTCGCTGATCGCCTTGCCACCGGTCAGCGCGTAGTTCTTGAGGTCGAGCCCGCGCGCCGCGACGGCGCCGTAGTCGACGATATACGCCTTGCGCTCCCGAGCGATCCACACCGCCATGTAGCCGACGCCGCCGATGCCGCTCATCCACGGCTCGACGCAGCCGATCGCCATGGCCGTGGTCACCGCCGCGTCGATGGCGTTGCCGCCGCGCGCCAGGGTGCGCGCGCCCATCTGCGCCGCCAGCGTGTTCTGCGCCACGACGGCGCCCCGGCCGCGCACGGCGTGCTTGATGATGCGCTGGTTGCGATTGAAGTTCTCGCTCATGTCGATACGGGTCCCCGGCTTCGTCGCGGCGACCATAGCAGACGAAACCTGCGCCAAATCAGGGATTTGCCCGCATGCCGGGGATGCATGCGGGGGTGCCGTCGTATAGGCTTTGCGAGCGCGATCGTGACGGCCCTGGACGACATCGACCTCAGCGCCCTGCTGGCCGGCGACAAACGGACCTGGGACCGTTTCGTCGTCGCCGCGGCGCCTCTGATCCACGCCGTGGCGCGCCGCGTGGTGTCGGCGCACGGCCTGTCGGCGGAGGAGGCCGGCGACGCCGCGCAGGACGTCTTCGTGCGGCTCTGCGCCAACGAGCGCCGGCTGATGAAGTCCTACGACCGCTCGCGCGCGTCGCTGGCGACCTGGCTGGCGGTGATCGCGCGTTCCTGCGCCGTCGACCATCTGCGCCGACGACGCCAGCCGACCGCGGCGCTCGACGACGTGCCGGAGTCGGCGGTCGCCGTCGAGGATCGCCATGTCGAGAAACTCAGTATTCCGCCCGGGCTGCTGACCGAGCGCCAGGCCCTTGTTCTGACACTGCTTTACGACCGCGAGATGGAGGTCAGCGACGCCGCCGCCCTGCTGCGGGTCGATGCCCAGACGGTGCGCAGCACACACCACAAGGCGATGCTGCGCCTGCGTGAACATTTCCGCGTGAGCGCATAGGGGGACGGGGATGATGACAGCTCACCAAACGTATTTCGAGATGGCCACTCCTCGCCCTGCAAGCGGGGAGCGGGAGAAATGCCTATCTAACGAAGGATGTCGCCGGAGTGAGAGACCATGACCCAGGATGACGGATCGAGGAGCGCGCCCGACGCGTCCGGCCGCGCCCTGTGGCAGCGGGCGAAGGCGGCTGGGCCGGCAACGGCGACGGCAGGCCGTGCCGTCGATGACGCGATGATCGCCGCCTGGCTCGACGGTCGGCTGTCGGAAGCCGACGCGGCGCGGGTCGAGCGGCATCTGGTCGAATATCCCCAGGCCTTGCAGGCGGCGCTCGACACCCGCAACGCGCTCGCCGACGCGGCGCGCGCGCCGGTGCCCGACCGGGTGGTGGTGCGCGCCCAGGCGCTGGTCGGCTTCGAGGCCGAGCGCAAGGTCGGCGGCGGCGGTCTGGCCGGGCTGTTCGGCAGCTGGCGCCGGGCGCTGGAGATGGCGGCGGTGGGTGCGGCCTTCGTGGTCGTGATCGCCGGCGGCTTTTCGCTGGGTGGCGGCACGCAGGAGGCCTATGCCCATTCGGCGGCGAACAACGCCGCCGCCGTCGAGCTGATGCTCAATCCGCTGGGCGCGTTCCGGCTGACCGACGAACTCGCCGACCTTCTGACCGAGCAGGGAGGCCGCTGATGCTGCGCAAGCACCTCGCCTGGATCCTGCTCGGCCTGTCGGCGACGCTGAACGTCGCGTTCATCGGCGGCTTCGTGCACGCGCGCTATGTCGCCGAACCCACGTCCCCGGTCGACTCGCGGCCCTTTTCGTTGCCGACCGGGCCGGTGCCGATGCCGACCATCGGCAAACCCGGGCCCGGTCCCTCGCCGCAGGAGGCGGTGCGTGAGCTGGGTCTCACCGAGGCCCAGACGCGCGGCCTGCGCCAGATGCTGGCGGAGCAGCGTCGTCGCGCCATACCCGTCCTGCGCGACATGACGGCGCAGCGTGACGTGCTGGTCGCCGAGCTGGGCAAGGACAAGCCCGATGCCGCGGCGGTTGATCGCGCGCTCGACCGCATCGGCCAGTTGCGCACCCAGCTGCAGAAGGACAACGTGCAGTCGGCGTTGCGCTTTTCCGAGACGTTACCTGCGGAACAGCGCGAACGGTTCCGCCGGGCGATGGTCAGCCGCGCCATGGGCCTGCAGCAGCCCCGCCGCCCAGCGCCGGCCGATCGCAAGTGAATCGTCCAACGTGAACCAGGGAGCGCGACCATGACTGTGACCACAACGCTGGGACGCCGCGCGATGCTGGGTGGCACGGCGCTGATGGCCTATGCCGCGCCGGCGATCCTGTCGTTGCCGGTGCGCGCGTCCGGCGCTGGCTTCGACAGCGCGCGCCATCTGCTGTCGCGCACCGGCTTCGGGCCCAAGCCCTCGGAGATCGCCGCGTTCGAGTCGCTGGAGCACGATGCGGCGGTCGACCGGCTGCTGCGGACCTGGAAGCCCGAGGCGGTGACGCCAGCGCCGTCCTGGATCGGCATGTCGCCGCCGCAGGCGCGTGAGGCGCAGCGCACCTTCCAGGAGAAGCGCGCCGCGCGGGCCGCCGGCGGCAATCCACCCGGCTCGTCGCCCGGCGCCGATGCCGGCGCGCCGCCGCCGCGCCCCGGCAATATGCCGGCCAAGCCGCTCGACAACGCCAACCCGCTGCAGGAGCAGGGCCGCGAACTGCGCAACTGGTGGATTGAGGAGATGCTGGTCACTGACCAGCCGCTCGTCGAGCGCATGGCGCTGTTCTGGCACAACCACTTCACCTCGGGCCTGCAGAAGGTGCGCTTCGCGCCGGCGATGTATCGCCAGAACGCGCTGTTCCGCCGCCACGCGCTGGGCAATTTCGCCACGCTCCTGCGCGAGATCGCCCGCGACCCGGCGATGCTGCGCTACCTCGACGGCGCGCAGAACCGCGCCAGCCAGCCCAACGAGAACTTCGCCCGCGAGCTGCTCGAGCTGTTCACCTTAGGCGAGGGCCATTACAGCGAGGCCGACATCAAGGCGGCGGCGCGCGCCTTCACCGGCTGGGGCCTCGATCCGCAGACCGGCGCCTTCCGCTTCTATCCCGGCGCACACGATACCGGCGCCAAGACTTTCCTCGGGCGCACCGGCGATCTCAACGGCGGCGACATCCTCGATGTCCTGCTGGCGCGGCCGCGCACGGCCGAGTTCCTCGTCGGCAAGCTGTGGCGCGAATTCGTCTCGCTGAAGCCGCACGACGGCGAGATCAAGCGGCTGGCCGGCGTGCTGCGCGGTGCCAACTACGAGCTGCGGCCGCTCCTGAAGGCGATGTTCGCCTCCGAGGCGTTCCGCGATCCCTCAGGCCGTGGCGGGCTGATCAAGTCGCCGATCGAGTTGATCGTCGGCACGGTGCGCCTGCTGGGCCTGCCGGTGCCCGAGAAGACCCGGCTGGCGCGCGCCATGCAGGCGATGGGCCAGATCCCGTTCGAGCCGCCCAACGTCAAGGGCTGGCCCGGCGGCGAGGCGTGGATCACCACCAACACGCTGCTGATGCGCCAGCAGATCCTGCGCCGCATCGTCGAAGCGACGTCCGTTGCCGCGGCCGATGACGGCCCCGACGGCGGCATGACACCGCCCGGCATGATGCCCCCGGGGATGGCGCCAAAGCCCGGCCGGCGCGCCGACCGGCGCGAGCAGATGGAACCCGATCCGCGGCCGGTCGAAGGCCGCAGCCTGCGCGGCGCCGGCATGAGCGCGCGGCTCGGCCCGAGCCTCTCGGGTGTCGATGTGCCGACGTTGACGCGGGCGCTGCTGCCGCTGCCGCCGCTCTCGCCGCTGCCGGCCGATGCCGGGCCGGGCGAGGCGGTGGCGACCTTGCTGCTCGATCCCGTCTATCAGCTGAAGTGAGGCCCCCGATGTTGCGTCGCGACCTCCTCGCCGGACTTTCCGGTTTCGCCGTCGCCATGGGCGCGGGCGCCGCCTTGGCGCAGAACCGCCAAACGCCGACGGCGCCCGCTGCCGTGCCGTTTAGCCCGCGCTTCGATCGCATCCTGGTGCTGGTCGAGCTCCGGGGCGGCAATGACGGGCTGAACACGCTGGTACCCTACGCCGACCCGGCGTATCAGCCGGCACGCCAGGGCCTCGCCATCGCGCGCGACCGCGTGCTGCAGCTCGACGAGCGTGTCGGCCTGCACGCCGCGCTGGAGCCGATGATGGAGTCGTGGAAGGCGCGCGACCTCGCGGTCCTGCAGGGCGTCGGCTATCCCTATCCCAACCGCTCGCATTTCCGCTCGATCGAGATCTGGGATACCGCCTCGGCGGCGAGCCAGACGCTCAGCGAAGGCTGGCTGGCGCAGGCTTTCGCCGGCGTGGCGCGGCCCGCCGACCGGCGCATCGACAGCGTCGTCATCGATACCAACGCGCTGCCGGCGACGGGCGGCGACCTGCAGACCATCGTCATGCAGGACGCCGAGAACTTCATCAACCAGGCCAAGGCGATGCGCGAGACCGGCGCGCGCCCGCCGACGACCAACCCGGCGCTCGAGCACATCCTGAGGGTGCGCGCCGAGACGCATGCCGCCTCGCTCGGCCTGGCCGATCGCATGAAGGGCGCGCCGGCGCCATCGAAGCCCTATGGCGAAGGGCCAATGGCCAACCAGCTCGAGCTGGCGACGCGCATTCTTCTCGCACGCGTGCCGGTGCTTGCGGTGAAGGTGGCGCTGGGCGGCTTCGATACCCACGCCGGCCAGCGCGAGACGCACGAGCGCCTGCTGGGCCACCTCGGTCGCGGGCTGGCGACGCTGCGCCATAACCTCATCGCCGGCGGCCGCTGGAACGACGTGATGGTGATGACCTACACGGAGTTCGGCCGTCGCGTGAAGCCCAACGCCAGCGGCGGCACCGACCACGGCACGTCGTCGCCGCAATTCGTCATGGGCGGCGCGGTGAAGGGCGGCTTGCACGGCGCCCATCCCTCGCTCACCGACCTGCAGGACGGCGATCTCAAGCACACCATCGACTTCCGCAACGTCTTCGGCACGGTGGCGAAACGCTGGTGGGGCCTGAACCGCGACTTCGGCCTGCGCCAGCCGCAGACACTGTCATTCATCGCTTGAGAGAATGGTCGGGGCGCGCCACTCCAGTGGCGCGTCTTGATGGGAGCAAGCAATGAAATGCCATCGCGGTTGGCACTCGAGGAACTACCTGCCACATCTGGGCAGCCCTGATCTCATCCAGACCGTGACTTTTCGACTGTCGGACAGTCTACCTGAGAGCGTTCGCCGGTCTCTCGAGCAAGATCGGCACCCGGATACCAGACGCGAGGCGGCGCTCGATGCCGGTTACGGTGCATGCTGGTTGCGTGATGCGCGAGTGGCGGCGCTCACAGAGAACGCGCTGCTGCATTTCGACACACTGCGATATCGATTGATCGCATGGTGCATCATGCCGAACCATGTACACGCGATGTTCGAGCAGATGGAGGGACATCGGCTCGGTGATATTGTTGGAAGCTGGAAGCGTTTCACCGGCCGTGCGGCCAATCGACTGCTGTCGCGCGAAGGTCAATTCTGGCAGGGCGAGTATTACGATCGCTATGTCCGCGACGACCTCCACTTCGCGGCCGCCTTGAAATACATCGAGGAGAATCCGATATCGGCCGGATTGACCGCACGTGCGGTCGATTGGCCGTGGAGTAGCGCCCGGTGGCGCGGGCACGAAACTTCGTGAACGCGCCACTGGAGTGGCGCGCCCCGACCTCTTCGATCAGCGGCCCTGCATCACCACGTCGCGTACCGAGGGGCGCAGGGCCTCGATGCGGATGTACCAGATCAGCAGGCCGGCGAGGATCTTCACGCCGATCGGCAGCATGATGTAGGTCACCACCAGGCCTGTGGTGTCGAACTTCGCGTTGCCTGGATCGAAGCCCAGCATCGCCGCCACGGGCAGCGAGAACGCCGCGCCCACGGCCGTCGCCAGCTTGGTCGAAAGCGCCCAGAGGCCGAAATAGGCGCCGGTCTCGCCCTTGGAGTCGGCGCCTTCCTCGGCGTGGATGATGTCGGCGAGGATCGAGGGCGGCAGGCCGTAATCGGCGCCCAGCGCCAGGCCGGTGAGCACGGCGACGGCGATGAACAGCCAGATCTGGCCCTCGCCGATCAGGCCGGCGCCGCCGAAGGAGACCACCGTCAGCACCATGGCGGCGAACCAGGCGGCGGCCTTGCTGGTGCGCTTGGACAGCCACATCCACAACGGCACGCTGGCAGCGGCCGAGATGAAGTAGGTCAGCAGCACCATGCCGGCTTGCACCGTCGTGCCCTTCAGCACGTACTCGACGTAGAACAGCATCACGCTGACCGCGATGCCCAGGGCCGAGCCGTTGACGACGAAGACCAGCAGCAGGCGGCGGAAGCGCGGGTTCTTCAGCGGTGCCAGGAAGTCGTGGAACACCGAGGCGCGGCCCTTGCGGACGACCGGCGGGTGCACCGAGTTGGGCGACCACAGGTAGCTCGGCAGGAAGCAGAGCAGCGCGATCGGGATGAACAGCAGGCCGAAGATGCCGTAGCCCTCGATCTCGGCTGTCTGCTTCAGGCCGTTGACGACGGATTGCGCCGCGGCGACGGCGGCGCTGTCGCCGGAGGCCTTGGCGGCGGCGAGCGCCGCCGTGGCGGCCTTCCACGCCTCGGCGACTTCGCTATGGATATTGGGATTGATCAGCAGCGCCGGCAGCACGACGGCCAAGGTCATGCCGGTGAGCCCGAAGACCTCGCGCGCGACGGTGACGCGCGTTCGCTCGTTGTAGTCGTCGGTGAGGTCGGCGCCATGCGCGTGGTAGCTGATCGATACGCCGGCGTAGCCGAGATGCACGATGATCAGCGCCGCGATCAGCCACGCCGTCAGGCCGGCGGTGCCCAGCGACGCCTTCGACGGCGGGTCGAACAGCATGACGAAACCGCCGACCAGCAGCGGCATGCACATCAGCACGAACAGCAGCCGCCCGCGCGGCCGCTTGGTCATGCGATCGCTGACGTAGCCGATCAACGGATCCTGCAGCGCGTCGATGACGCGGGTGATCAGCAGATAGGTGCCCAGCGCGGCGAAGGACAGGCCCAGCGCGTCACCGTAGAATTTCGGTACGTTCAGGACGACCGGCAGCGCCGCCATGTTGAGCGGCAGCTGCAAGGTCGCGTAGGCGACCAGTCGGTTGAAGGGCAGCTTCACGTGCGTCGTCGAATCCGGCGAGCCGGCGGCGGCGGCGATTTGCAAGGGGTAGCCTTCCTGTCCTTTATCTTGGCGGCGACTATGCGGCTTCGCGCGCCCGACGCCAAGCCTCAGCTATGGGTGAATTCGGCCTGGACAACGTCGGTGCGGCCGCTGGAGAAGCCGGCGGCGCAATAGGCCAGGTAATAGCGCCACATGCGCACAAATTGCTCGTCGAAGCCCAGGCCGCGCACGCGCTCGACCACGCCGTCGAAGCGGCCGAGCCAGGCCTCCAAGGTGCGCGCGTAGTCGCGGCCGAAGGCGTGCGCGCCGGCCAGCGCCATGCCGGCGCGCCTTGCCTGGGCGCGCAGGGTCTCGGCCGAGGGCAGCATGCCGCCCGGGAAGATGTAGGTCTGGATGAAGTCGGCGCCGCGGCGATAGCGCTCGAAGCAATCGTCGGCGATGGTGATCGCCTGGACGATGGCGCGGCCGCCGGGATTGAGGTGGCGCTTGAGCGCGTCGAAGTAGCTCGGCCAGTGGCGCTCGCCCACCGCCTCGATCATCTCGATCGAGACGATGTGGTCGTAGGTGCCCTCGACGTCGCGGTAGTCGCGGAACTCGACCGAGGCGATATGCGCCAGCCCGGCGCGGCTCAGCCGCTCGCGCGCATAGGCGAGCTGCTCCTGCGAGATGGTGATGGCGCGCACGCGCACACCGCGGCGCGCCGCGGTTTCGGCGAAGCCGCCCCAGCCGCAGCCGATCTCCAGCAAGGTGTCGCCCTGGCGCGCGCCCAGCCGGTCGAGGATGCGCTCGTACTTGGCGCGCTGCGCGCGATCGAGCGAGCGTGCGCTGTCGCCCTCGTAGAGCGCCGACGAGTAGGTCATCGTCGGATCGAGCCACAGCGAATAGAAGGCGTTGCCCAGGTCGTAATGCGCGTGAATGTTACGCCGCGACCCGCGCTTGGTGTTGTCGTGCCTGAGGTGCGCCAGCCGCAGCAGCTGGCGACGCCACCACGAGGCCTTGGCGACGCGGCCCAGCGCCGCCTCGTTGGCGGCCATCAGCTCGAGCAGGCGCACGAGATCGGGTGAGTCCCATTCGCCGGCCATGTAGCCCTCGGCGAAGCCCATGTCGCCCGAGGACAGCACGCGCGAGAAGACGTGCCAGTCGCGGATCTCCAACGCCGCCTCGGGCCCTGGCTGGCTACCGACGAAGCGCCGCGTGACGCCGTCGGGCAGGCTGATCGCGAGCGTACCGACCTTCAGGCGATCGAGCGCCTTCAGGGCCGCAAAAGCGGCGAGCGGCAGAGCGTCGCGAGCGATCATCGCGTGAGCATCTCCTCCGGCGGCTCGGGCCTCGGATGGAAGCGGGTCCGTTTGCGCCACAGCCCGAACGCCTGCCAGTGTATGCGCAAAATCACCGCCAGTGCCACCAGCGGATTCGCCACGTAGCGGCGCAGCACGGCGGCCCGGTCGAGGGTGCGGCGCGGACCGCTGAGTCCGGTTGCCAGCAGGAGGCCCTCGGCGTCGCCGTAATGTACCTGAGCACTGACCGCCCGCTCATCGACGGCGAAGCGGAAGCGATAGGTGCCCTCGACCGGCAGGAAGGGCGAGACATGGAAGACCTTGCGGCCTTCGATCCAGTCCTCCGCCGCGATCGGCCGGCGGTCCTCATGGGCGACGAGATAATTGTGGGTGTCACCGAAGGTGTTGGCGACCTCGCACAGCACCGCGCGCAGCCCGCCCTCGCGGTCGAGGCAGAACCAGAAGCTCACCGGGTTGAAGACGTAGCCGAACTGGCGGGGCAGGGTGAGCAGCAGGATCTCGCCGTCGCACACCTGGTCGAGCGCGTAGCGCGCGAGGATCGCGCGCATCCAGGGCAGCGGCGCCGAGCCGTCGCGCGCGCCGTGGTCGGCACTCTTCAGGTCGACCAGGCCGCCGCGATCGAACCAGTCCTGGCGCGATAGCGGCACGCAGAAATACGGCACGTCGTAGCGGAACGCATGCGCGCGCGGACGCAGGCGCTTGTGGAACACCTTGCCGAGGACGAGGCCACCCTCGACGGGGCCACGCTCGACGGGGCGTGTCACGGGCGTGTCGCGCGCACCGGCACCGGCGCGGGCGCCGGCAGCGGCACGAGGTCGCCGAGTTCGGGCAGGTGCGGCGTCTCGGGCAGCGGCGGCCGCTCGGTCTCCGGCAGGCGCCACGGCCGGCGCGCGCCCAGGCGCTCGGCGACGTTGAGGCCGGCGGCGAGCGCGTCCTCGTGGAAGCCGTAGCCGGCGTAGCTGCCGCAGAAGAACACGCCGCCTTCACCCTGCAGGCCGGGCAGCGCCCGTTGCGCCTCCAGCGCGGCGCGATCGAACAACGGGTGGTCGTAGCGCATCTCGGCCATGGTCAACTCCGGTGACGGCCGCCGCGTCGGATTGAGCGATACGAAGATATCTGGGGCCTCGCCGAGGTTCTGCAAGCGGTTCATCCAGTAGGTCAGGCTGGCCGGCGCGTCGATCGCGCCGTCGTCGGCGACATAGTTCCAGCTCGACCAGACGCGGCGGCGGCGCGGCATCAGGCCCGGGTCGCGATGCAGGATAGCGGCGTTGGCGGTGTAGCGGAAGGCGCCGAGCACCGCGCGCTCGCGCACCGAGGCGTCGCCCAGCAGCGCCAGCGCCTGATCGCCATGCGTGGCGAGGATCACGCGATCGAAGCGGTCCCATTGGCCCGCCGTGTCACGCACGCACACGCCGGCGCCATAGCGTTCGACGCGCGTCGCGCCGATGCCTAGACGCGCCCGGGCGCGCAGCGGCTCGACGAGGCGCGCGACATAGTTGCGGCTGCCGCCGCTCACCGTGCGCCAGCGCAGCTGGTCGGCGACGCGCAGCAATCCGTGGTTGGCGAAGAAGCGCACGAAGGTCCGCGCCGGGTAGTCCAGCATGTCGCGCATCGAGGCCGACCAGATCGCCGCCGCCATCGGCAGCAGGTAGCGATCGGTGAACGGCGCGCAAAAGCCGCGCTCCTCCAGATAGCGGCCCAGGCTCAGCGTGCCGTCCTCGGCGCGCGTCAGAAGGTCGGGCGCCTCGCGGTTGAAGCGCGTGATATCGCGCAGCAATCGCCAATGTGCCGGATTGGCGAGGTTGGACCGCTGGCCGAGGAAGGAGAACCAGCCGCTGCCGTACTCGTAGCGTCCGCCGCCGAGGCTGACGCCGAAGCTCATGTCGCTCCAGTTGGTCGCGACGCCGAGATGGCCGAGCAACGCCGACAGGTTGGGATAATTAGGCTCGTTGTAGACGATAAAGCCGGTGTCGACGGCGACGGGACGGCCATCGACCAGCACCTCGCGTGTGTCGCTATGGCCGCCGAAACGCCGCTCGCGCTCGTACAGCACCACCTCGTGCCGATCCGACAGCGACCACGCCGCGCCCAGACCCGCCACACCAGAGCCGATCACCGCGATTCTCACACGCACTCTCCGCCCACAATCCACCCGGATGGGCGGTCTTGCGATGTACGTTGGCGGCGGGTCACTGGATGATGGCCCGGCTCCACCCTATGACAGCGGGCAGTCGGGGCGGGGTTCCATGACAAGGGTGGTGAGATCGGCGCCGGCGGTGACCAGCCCGGCGCTGACGCTGATGCGATCCATTACGCCGCTGTCGTAGAGCAGCGTCGACAAGGTGAACAGCGGCCGGCCGCCGAAGCGGGTGCGCGTGAAGGCGACGGTGATCGGCCAGGCCTGGGTGTTCAGCGCGGCCGCCGGCGAATCGGCGCGCGGCGGGCGCAGCAGCTCGGGTGTTGCGATGCCGCCATCGACGGTCATCACGTCGCTGGTCACCTCGGGATCGAAGATGGGGAAGGAGAACGCGGTCTGGCCCGCCTTCAGCCGGTCGATGGCTTGGGCGATCGCCGCCACCGGCAGCGCCGTGCCGCCGGGCATGGCGAAGTCGATGGTGCGCGCCGGCAGGCGGATCTCGGCGGTGCCGCCGACCTTGCTGGAGGTCGCCTTGCCGGAGATGCGCTCGGGGTGGTTGTTGACGCGCCGCTCCAGCTCGTAGGCGAAGGCTGTGCCGCCCACCGTCTCCTCGCCGCGCAGCCGCGACTCGGTGGAGTAGCGCAGCATCGCGGTCAGCGTGAAGGCGAAACCGACATCGCGCTCGATGCGCCAATGGCGGCAGTCGAAGGTCAGGCGCTGGCGCGCCGTGCCGATCTGCGCGCCGTTCACCGCCGTGCCGAGCCGGACCACGTACTCGGCGCGATGCGGTACGAGATCGGCGGCCAACGCCGGCGCGCCGGCCAGTGGCGACATCAGGGCGAGGCAGACCGCGAAACGGCGGAGCGTGCGCATGGCGTGACCATGGCCGCGGATCGCCGTCCGGTCAACGCGGCATGCCGTCGGCGTTTCCGCGCCCACGCGCGCGGGTGTAAGCTCCGCGTCCCCTGTCTCGCACGCCAAACCAAGAACGTCGCCACCGGCTATGGAACCCACCGATCCCCTCGCGCCGCTCGATCGCGACTCCGCGACGCGTTCCGTCGCGGGGCTCGCCTTCACCTGCAACGGCGTCGCGCTGGTGGCGCGGCCCGATGGTTCGCTGTGGTGGCCGCAGGAGCGGCTGCTGGCGGTGGCGGATCTGCATCTGGAGAAGGGTAGCTGGTACGGCATGCGCACCGGCCAGCTGCTGCCGCCCTACGACACGCGCGCCACCCTCGCGCGGCTCGCACAGGCGATCGAGGCGACGCGGCCGCGCGTCGTGCTGTGCGTCGGCGACAGCTTCCACGACGGCGAGGCCGCATCGCGCGTCGATGCCGTCGACGCGGCGGAGATCAAGCGCCTGATCGGCACGGCGCGGGACTGGATCTGGATCACCGGCAACCACGATCCGGCGCCACCGCGGCAGTGGGGCGGGCAGGCCAGCGTCGAGCTGGCCTTCGGATCGTTGGTGTTCCGCCATCAGGCGTTGGCCCTGCCGCTCACCGACACCGCCGGCGAGGTCTCGGGCCACTACCATCCGGTGGCGTCGCTGGTGGTGCGCGGCCGCGGCCTGCGGCGGCGCTGCTTCCTCACCGATGGCACGCGGCTGATCCTGCCGTCCTACGGCGCGTACACCGGTGGTCTCAACGCCCGTGACGATGCGCTGACGGCGATCTTCGGCGGCCCCTACGACGCGCTGGCCATCGGCGCGGCCAGCGTGCACCGCCTGCCGGTCGAGGCGCTGCGCCGCGACGCCGAGCTGATGGCGGCGAAGTAGGCTCTCACGTCTTTGGGCCGCGCCGCTCCAGCGGCGCTTCTGTCATTCCGAGCGTAGCGAGGAATCCAGGCGGCCACCCTGGATTCCTCGCTACGCTCGGAATGACAGAGTGGTACGGGCTCAGCGGCGTCAGAACTCGTAGCGCACCGTGACTTCGCCCAGGCCTTCGATGCGGCCGACCGCGGTCGTGCCCACGGGGATGAACTGACAGGCGACCATCGAGCCGGTCGAGACGATCATGCCCTTCTTCAGGATCTTGCCGTGATCGGCCAGGCGATTGGCGACCCAGGCCAGCGAGTTCACGCAGTGGCCCAGCACGTCGCCGGAATTGCCTGACGCGACTTCCTCGCCGTCGAACGACACCGTGCCTTTCAGGTTGCCGATGTCGAGTTTGCGCCAGTCGGGATTGACCGGCGCCAGCAGCGAGCCCCAGTTCCAGCCGACATCGATGATCAGCGCCATCGCCGAGAGCCTGCTGTAGTCCGAGCCGCGATCCTCGATCAGCTCGAATCCGGCGCGCGCCGACTCGATGTAGGGCGAGATGGTTTCCTTGGTGTAGAGCTTGCCCGACGGTGGTGGTGGCACGTCGGCGTTGACGGTGAGGATGATCTCCAGCTCGAGGCCCAGCCGCACGTGGTTGGACGCCTTCAGCGTCACCTCGCGCTCGAAGACGCGCGACTTGCGGATCGCGCCATAGGCGGGGTTCTTCAGACCGGTCTGCTTGAGGATCGCCGGCGAGGTGAGCCCGATCTTGTAGCCCACGACCTCGCCATCCTCCGGGATCACACGCTTCAGCAGCGCATCCTGCGCGGCGTAGGCGGCGTCCTCGCTCGCCGGCGTCAGCGCCTTGGGCCACCAGCCCACGGTGACGCGTGTGCGGCGCAGGTTCATCACATAGTCGGCGATCTGCTCGGACGTCGCGGCCATGGTCGTTTCCCTGGGAGCGCCGGCGTCCCGCCGGCTCATGGCGGTGTCGCATAGCGTTCGATATGAGCC
>CAYTFW010000138.1:0-17910 GCA_964437145.1 uncultured Rhizobiaceae bacterium | reverse complement strand
ATGTAGGCCGTCGTCCAGATCGGATCGATGACCTTGAGGTCCGAATGATTGACCACGCGCAGCGTGGTCTGCGCGCCGGCGATGCCGGACGCGACGGTCAACGCGGAAGCCAACGCGAACGCCGACGCCAACAAGCGAATCGATCGCATGCCGAGATCCTCCCTGATCGTTCTGTGACGCGGCTTGCCGCCGCTGTTCGTGGAGGGAGACGTAGCGCCGACATGGTGGGCCGGTTCGGCGGGGCAGGGCAAGGGCCGATTCATGCGCGTGTAATTGGCCCGCCCGCGGCCTCCGTGGCGCAGGCGGGATCCGGGGGCCTTCCTGGGAGCGCCGGCGTCCCGCCGGCTCATTTCTTGAGGCCGGCGAGACGCCGGCGCTCCCAATGAGATCTAGCGCTGTGTTCGACATGACAGAGTGGTGCCGATTCCCGGCATGTTGCTCTAAAGTCGGCGGCGACGCATTTCGCAGGAGCCGCCGCCATGACCATCGCCACCATCCTGACGCCGCGCGTCATCGTCATTGGCGGCGGCGCCGTCGCGCAGGTCGCCGACACCTTGAAGCAGGTCGGCGGCACGCGGCCGCTGGTGGTGACCGACAAGTTCATGCTCAAGAGCGGCAAGCTCGCGTCCTGCACCGACGCGCTCGCCAAGGCCGGCATCCAGTTCGACGTGTTCGCCGACACCATCGAGGATCCGACCACCGACGTGATCGAAGCTGGCGTGGCGGCGCTGAAGGCGGGTAATTACGACAGCCTGGTGGCCTTCGGCGGCGGCTCGCCCATCGACACGGCCAAGGCGATGAGCGTGCTGGCGGCCAATGGCGGCAAGATGCGCCAGTACAAGGTGCCCAATCCGATTCCCAAGCAGGGCCTGCCGCTGGTGGCGATCCCGACCACCGCCGGCACCGGCTCCGAGGTGACGCGCTTCACCGTGATCACCGACACCGAGACCGACGAGAAGATGCTGATCGCCGGCGTGCCCTGCATGGCCGCCGCCGCCATCGTCGACTACGAGCTGACCTTGACCAAGCCGTATCGCCTGACCGCCGACACCGGCATCGATTCACTGACCCACGCCATCGAGGCCTATGTCAGCAAACGCGCCAGCCCGCACGCCGACAGTCTGGCGCGATCGGCGATGCGGCTGATCCACGACAACATCCGCCTCGTCTGCGCTCAGCCCGACAACCGCGCGGCGCGCGAGAAGATGATGCTGGCCGCCACGCAGGCCGGCATGGCGTTCTCCAATTCTTCGGTGGCGCTGGTGCACGGCATGAGCCGGCCGATCGGCGCCTTCTTCCACGTGCCGCATGGCCTCAGTAACGCCATGCTGCTGCCGGCGATCACCGCCTTCTCGGCCAACGCCGCGCTCGACCGCTACGCCGATTGCGCGCGCGCCATGGGCGTGGCCGGCGACGAGGTCTCCGACCAGACCGCCGTGGCGCTGCTGCTCGATGCGCTGATGAAGCTCAACACTGATCTCAAGGTGCCGACGCCCAAGGCCTACGGCATCGACGAGTCGAAATACGTCTCGCTGATGCCGACCATGGCCGAGCAAGCGCTGGCCTCCGGCTCGCCCAACAACAACCCGCGCGTGCCGACCAAGGACGAGATCGTGGAGCTGTACAAACGGGTGTGGGCGTAGCCGCTACGCCGCGGCGCGATCCTCGGTGTCGATCAGGCAATCCGCCGGAATGTTCCACTCGCGACTGGGCTTGCGGCTCAGCACTCAAACACGCGCGAGTGCGAGCCGAGCAATCGCGCTAGATCGGCTTGCGTGAAGCCAACCGTCTCCGTGCGACAGAGGATGACGTCGATTAGCTGGCGCTTGCGTTCGTACGCTTTGATCAGGGTCGCGAGCACATCGAAGCGGTCGGCTTCCGGTTTTCCTTTTCGCAGTGGCTGATTGAAATACTCCTCGATCGCGCGCAATGCCGTGGCTTCAGGAAGAACCTCTTGCGCATGGTGGAGCCGGCCCCCATGTCGGTTTGCCGGTGTGCGGCATTGGGTTGTTCGCGCAGCCACACTGAAGCTGCGCGAACTTCCAGGACAGGCCCGCGTGATTGTCGCCCGGGCGATGAACCAAAATCGATGAACCGCTGATGGACGGCGATCTCCGCCCCTGGGGCGGTCGTGTCTGCTGCGCGGGGCATCGTTGGGGCTATCAACCAGCGTGCGTCGCCGCGCTCGTTGGCGCCTGCCCGATTCGCGGAGTGGTTCATTGAACCTGGCCCCTGGAAGCCGTCGCCGGCCTTGTTGTCGAGTAGTCGACGGAGGCGCGGACATGGCAGCGTTCTTTGGCCGTGTAGCCGCGTTCCCGCGCGCGTGGCATCTGCCTGCCTTGCTCGTCGTCTTCGTCGCCGCGCGCCTGGTCGCGATGGAAGCCGGCGTCGAGCCGATCGCGCGGCTGCCCGACCACTGGCAGTTCCAGAACCCGCGGATCCTGCGCGACGATCTCGTCGCCGGCCTGTGGTACCTGCACAGCCAGCCGCCGCTGTGGAACCTGCTCTACGGCCTGTCGCTGAAGCTGTTTGGCGATGCGGCGCTGCTCTACGCTACGGCCATCGCGTCGAACCTGCTGTCGGTCGTGCTCATCCATCGCCTCGTCACGAGGCTGAGCGGTGCGAGCGGCGTGGGCTTCGTCGCCGCCGCGATCTTCGCGGTGATGCCGGCGGCGCTGCTCTATGAGAACTTCTCGCTGTCGACCAGCTTCGTCGCAGCCATGGTGCTGCTGGCGACATGGAGCGCGATCGAGCTCGACGGACCACAGCGCCGCGCCGCTTTCCTGGGCTTCGTGCTGGCGATGTGGACGCTGACCTTGAGTCGCGCGACGTTCCACATCGCCATGGTGCCGCTGGCCTGCGCGCTGGCCTGCCTGCCGTGGCGCGCCGCGTGGCTCAGCCGCTTCCTGCCCTTGCTGGCGGCGTCGATCTCGCTGCCGCTGCTGGTCTACGCCAAGAACCTGATGCTGTTCGACACCTTCGCCGCGAGCTCATGGGGACCGATGAACGCGGCGCGCATGGTGACCGTCGAGGTGCCGCGTCCGGCGCTGCGCGAGGCGATGCGGCGCGGCGGCTGCGATCCGATCGTCGAGCTTGGCGCCTTCGCCTGGACCGAGGTCTATCGGCCCTACGTGCAACACGACGCAAGGTTCGTCGCCACCAGCCGGCGGTTGGACGACGCGCGGCCCTATCTGCGCGACTACAATTCGCTCGAGATCCTGAGCGCCGCCGATCGGTTCTCCAAGGCGGTGCCGTGCATGATCGCGGCGGCGCCCGACATCTATCTCAAGAACGTGCGTCGCGCGGTGCGCGTCTTCCTCAGCGCAAGCCATCACTATATCTACATCAGCAGCGGTCACGACGGGCCCGCGGCGAGCGGTGACAACGTCGGAAGCCTGCGGCCCTATATCGACATGTTCGACCGCGCGCTGTGGCTACCGATCGGCGGTGGAGCCGACAAGTCGCACGCACCGTCGCTGACGGTGGTGCTGGTCGTCGCGGTTTGGCTGACCGCATGGCTGTTCGCGCGTGGCTGGATGTCGTGGCGCGGCCGCGACGCGACGCTACGCTCGCGCGCCTTTGTCGTCGGCTCGCTGTTCTTCGCCATCGGGCTCGCGACCTGCCTGGTCGAGGTGCTGGAGAACAACCGCTTCCGCCACGAGTTCGAGCCGCTGATGTTCGCCTTCGCCGCCTTGTCAGTGGCGCTGGCGGCGCGCAGCCTTCGCCCCGTACGCCTTTAGGAGCCCATGCGCCTTCAGGAGAATGCCTTGAAGGTGATGTAGGTGTAGGTGTCCTTGATGCCGGGCAGGGTCTGCACGCGGCTGGTGACGAAGTGGCCGATATCGGTGGCGTCGTCGAGATAGCACTTCATCAGCAGATCGTAGGAGCCGGAGATCGAGTGGACCTCCGACACCTGCTCGATGCTCTGCACGGCGTCGTCGGCGACGGCGTAGGCCTTGCCGAGCTCGCACTTCACCAGGATGAAGATCGTCTGCATCAGCCTTCGCCGTCTGCGTCACCCGCGCTGGCGGTGGGCCGCGGCGGCGGGCGGCGGCGCGGCGTCACCGGGCGGGCCAGGAAGGTCGGCACGGAATCGCCGAAGCCGACCACCGACGGTCCGTCGTCACGGTCGCGGCCACGCCCGCGGCGACGCTCGCGACGGTCGTCGTCGCCGCGCATCGCCTCGTGGCGCGGCTCGTCACGGCGCGGCCGGTCCTCGCGCTCGCGGCGGCGCTCGCGCGGCGCCTCGTCACGCGGCGGCCGCTCCTCGCGTTCACCGCGGGCGCGGGTCGGGCCCTCGTAGCCGCCGGTCTCGGTCACGCCGCCGTCGCGCGGACGATCGCGATCCCGGTCGCGGCCACGGCGGCGCTCGCGCCGCTCCGGACGATCGCGCTCGGGGCGGTCGCCCTGCGGACGCGCTTCGACGTCGGCGGCGACCGGCGCCGGCACGGTATCGGGCGGCGGCTGCAGATCGTCGATGCCGTCGCGATCCTGGTCGCGGCGCGGGCCGCGCTCGTCGCGGCCCCGTCCTTCGCCACCCCGTCTTTCGCCACCACGCCCTTCGCCGCCACGACCGCGGCCGCGCTGCTCGGGCCGACCGCGTCCGCGGCCCCGGCCACGCCTTCGGCCATCGCTGCCTTCGGGATCGAACTCGACCGCGTCGAAGCCCGGCACCGCGACGCGCGGGATCGGCTTGCCGATCAGCTTCTCGATGTTCTCCACCAGGCCGCCATCATCCGGGCTGGCCAAGGTGTAGGCGACGCCGGTCTTGCCGGCGCGGCCGGTGCGGCCGATGCGATGGACGTAGTCGTCAGGATGGAACGGCGCGTCGAAATTGAAGACGTGGCTGAGGTCGTCGATATCGAGGCCGCGGGCGGCGACGTCGGAGGCGACCAGCAGGCGGATCTCGCCCAGCTTGAAGCGCTCCAGGGTCTCCATGCGCACCGCCTGGGTCATGTCGCCGTGCAGCGCGCCGACGCTGAAGCCGTGCTTGCGCAGCGACTGGAAGAGGATGTCGACGTCCTTCTTGCGGTTGCAGAAGATCAGCGCGTTCTTGACGTCCTCGTCGCGGATCAGCCGGCGCAGCGCCTCGCGCTTGTCCTCGCTGTGCACGATCGCCAGGCCCTGCTTCACCGTCGCGGCCGTGGTCGCCGGACGCGCCACCGTGACTTCCTTGGGGTTCATCAGGAAGGCGTCGGCCAGCTTGCGGATCTCCGGCGGCATGGTGGCCGAGAAGAACAGCGTCTGGCGGATGGTCGGCATCAGCGAGACGATGCGCTCGACATCGGGGATGAAGCCCATGTCGAGCATGCGGTCGGCCTCGTCGATGACGAGGATCTTGACGTCGTTGAGCAGCACCTTGCCGCGCTCGAAATGATCGAGCAGGCGGCCCGGCGTGGCGATCAGCACGTCGACGCCGCGGTCGAGGATCTTTTCCTGGTCGTCGAACGACATGCCGCCGATGAGCAGCGCCATCGAAAGCTTGTTGTACTTGCCGTAGACCTCGAAGGACTCGGCGACCTGGGCGGCCAGCTCGCGGGTCGGCTCGAGGATCAGCGACCGCGGCATGCGCGCGCGGGCGCGGCCGGAGGCCAGGATGTCGATCATCGGCAGGGTGAAGCCGGCGGTCTTGCCGGTGCCGGTCTGGGCGCAGCCCAGGACGTCGCGTCCCATGAGGACGTAGGGGATCGCCTGTTCCTGGATCGGCGTGGGCGTGGTGTAGCCCGTCTCGGCGACCGCCTTGAGAACTTCGGGGCTCAGCCCCAACTCATCGAAAGTCATTGATATTCCGGAATAATCCGCCGTCTACGGGCGCCTTGCCCGGGCTCGGCGGCAGGGGCGGGACCGTCTCTTGCGGACGCGTCGGGCCCATGGTTCTGAACGAGCTGAATATCGGGGTTCGCGTTTCGCCTGTCAACGCGCATGCTGCGCCGCAAAACGGTCATGCGGCCATTGCGACTCAAGGGTTTGGCCGGCCAAGGTGCGGGCGCCATGAGTCCTTTCCGACCCCGGTTCATCACCTTCGACTGCTACGGCACGTTGATCGATTTCCGCATGGCCGATGCGGCGCGCGACCTGGTCGGCCAGCGGCTCGATGGGCCGGCCATGGCGCGCTTCATCCGCGACTTCGCCGCCTACCGGTTCGACGAGATTCTCGGCGACTGGAAACCCTACGACCAGGTCATCCACAACGCCCTGGCCCGCGCCTGCCGGCGCGGCGGGCTCGACTTCCGGCCCGAAGACGCGCGGGCGATCTACGCGCGCATCCCTGGTTGGGGGCCACACCCCGACGTGCCGGCGGCGCTGGCGAGGGTGGCGAAGGAATTCCCGCTGGTGATCCTGTCGAACGCGGCCGACGAGCAGATCATGGCCAATGTCGAGAGACTGGGCGCACCGTTCCACGCCGTCTTCACCGCCGAGCAGGCCAAGGCCTACAAGCCCAGGCTGCGCGCCTTCGAATACATGCTCGATCGGCTGGGTTGCCGTCCCGAGGACGTGCTGCACTGCTCGTCCTCGTTCCGCTACGACCTGATGCCCGCCCACGATCTCGGCATCCGCGACAAGGTCTGGGTCGATCGCGGCCACGAGCCGGCCAACCCGTACTATGGCTATACCGGGATCAAGGACCTCGCCGGCCTGCCCGCCGTGCTGGGGCTGTGATGACGAAGGATCGTTGCGATCGGCCGGCGGCTCGACAATGATCGGCCAGTGGCGAGGCGTGCGGTGAGCGAGCGGGCGGAGTCCTACAATTCCTTCGCGGGCGACGATCGAAGAGCCGGTCGATCGTTGGCCGCGAGCATGGCCGGATTGGCCGTCGCCCTGGGCGCGATCGCCTCGATCGACATGCCGCCGGCCGAGCAGGGCTTTCAGGACCTCGTGTTCGGCGCGGTTCTGGGCGCGACCTACGGCGTGACGGCGCTGAGCGTGCGCACGTTCGACGTCGGCGCCATGCGGCCGGGCTTCAGCCTTCTCCTCGCCGTGACCACCGTGCTGTGGTTCGTCGGCCTCAAGCAGCAATTCGCCTTCGCGTCCATGACGGTGTTCGTCGTCGGCCAGCTGCTCAGCGTCGGCCTCGCGGTCGCCTTGCGCGGCGCGGCGCTGGCGGCGTTCGCGGGCATCGTCGTCGGGTGGTCGCTGTTCAACTATCTCGATCCGCGGATCGTGCTGTTGACGGGACTCAAGGGCTGGGGCAACGACCGGCTGCTGGGCAGCCCGATCGCGCTTCAGGCCGCCTTGCTGGTGGCGGTGATCACCATCTGGTGGCTGACGCGACCGGCGCGACGGCCGGCGACGCCTTGAGGGAGACGTGATGCCGCCGCTGCGCTACTGGGAAGACATCGAGATTGGCCACACCTACGCGCTGGGCAGCGTGACCTTGAACGAGGCGGAGATCGTCGCCTTCGCGCGCGAGTTCGATCCGCAGCCCTTCCACATCGATCGCGCGGCGGCCGAGGCCTCGATGTTCGGCGGCATCATCGCCAGCGGCTGGCACACCTGCTCGGCGATGATGCGCCTGCTAGCCGACAATTTCCTGCATCCCGAGACCAGCCTCGGCTCGCCCGGCATCGACGAGGTGCGCTGGCCCAAGCCGGTGCGTGCCGGCGACACGATCAGCGCGTCGCTCACCGCCACGGCCAAGCGCGCATCGGCGAGCAAGCCGTTCATGGGCCTGGTGTTCTACGACTGGACCGGCGTCAATCAGCGCAGCGAGGTCGTGGCGACGATGAAGGGCACCAACCTCATCCGTCGGCGACCGGCAAGCTGATCGCTGTCCGCATCACGTCGACGCGAGCGAATCGTCGCGCGGACGTGACCCGTCGTGTTGTCCCTCTCCCGCGAGTGTGACGTCGATCACGCATCCATTGCGCGTATGCCTGATGCCAACGATGGATCACGGTGCTCGATAGCCCTTCGCTATCGCGCTCCGTGATACCCAGGCGTCACAGGCGCGATGACGCGCTGAACGGAGGAGACGATCATGAGCGATGGACGTTGGATGACGATGGCGCGGGCGCTGCTGTGCGCCGGCATGATGGTGGCGATGGTGGCCCCGGCGACGCGCGCCAATGACGGCGTGGCCGATGAGGCGCGGATCGAGCGACCGGCGCCGGTCTTCGAGCAGTGCCCCTGCCCGCCGCCGCCGCCCTGAGGCGCGGGCCGTTCTATATGGAGTGTCGGCTGCCTTCGGGCCGCACCGCTCCAGCGGCGCTCATG
Organism: uncultured Rhizobiaceae bacterium; assembly: GCA_964437145.1. GTDB lineage: Bacteria > Pseudomonadota > Alphaproteobacteria > Reyranellales > Reyranellaceae > JAFAZJ01. Next base: position 9,696 of record CAYTFW010000138.1, on the reverse strand, counting down.
TTGCGTCGCCGAGGTTACGCGGCCCAAGAGCCTTGAGTATCGCTGCCCGGTCGGTCGGGGCGCGCCACTCCAGTGGCGCGTCTTGTCGATCGACCGACGCGCCGCTGGAGTGGCGCGCCCCCAACCTGTTGAGGGCCATCCGCGGTAGCCTCGCGCTGACGAGCCCGCTGGCGTTCCGCATCGCGCGATCCCCGGGTTGCGCCGGGGCGCGCGTCGCGCATGATGGCGCGATGCTGTCGCCACCGCCCAAACTCAAACACTTCGCGCGCCGCTTCAATCCGTCCCGAGGCGCGTAGTGCCCGGCCCGAAGCGGTACTGGGAGGAGCTGGAGCTCGGTCGCGTCTATCCGATCGGCGTCCACGATTTCACCGAGGAGGCGATCGTCGCCTTCGCCACGCGGTTCGATCCGCAGGGCTTCCACATCGATCGCGCGGCGGCCGAAGCCTCGATGTTCGGCGGCCTGATCGCCAGCGGCTGGCACATCTGCTCGGCGATGATGCGTCTGCTGGTCGACAATTTCGGCCATCCCGAGACCAGCATGGGCGGCGCCGGCCTGCACGACATTCGCTGGCATCTTCCGGTGCGGCCCGGCGACCGGTTGACCGCCAGCGTCAAGATCGTCGAGAAGAAGCCCCTGTCGAGCCGCGCCGATGTCGGCCTCGTGTTCAAGAACTACGAGGCCTTCAACCAGCGCGGCGAGCTGGCCCTGACCATGCAGGGTCGCGAGTTCATCCGCCGCAAGCCGGCGGGCGCGGGGGAGGACGGTATGGCTCAGGCGGTGAAGGGCATCGACCACGCGGTCGTCGTGGTCAACGACATCGACCAGGCCGAGCGTGCGTGGAAGCGTCTGGGCTTCGCCCTGCAGCCGCGCGGCTTCCACACCAGGTTGGGCACCGCCAACCACCTGATGATCTTTGCCGACAACTATTTCGAGCTGCTCGGCGTGGTCGAGCCCAACGAGTTCAACGCCGAACGTCGCTCGATGCTGAAGAACAAAGGCGAGGGGCTGGCCAACGCCGCTTTGCGCACCGACGGCGCCGACATCGCGCACAAGGCGTGGACCGAGGCCGGGCTGCAGCCCGACGCCGTGCTCGATTTCGACCGCGAGGTCGAGATCTCCGGCCGCACGGAGCGCGCCGCCTTCCGCACCGTGCGCCTGGGCACCAAGCGCGCCAAGCTGCTGGGCTACTTTGTCTGCGAGCACCGCACGCCGCAATTCGTCTACCGGCCGGAATGGGCCAAGCACCCCAACGGCGTGAAGGCGCTGGCCGGCGCCGTGGTGATCGCCGAGGACCCGTTCCTCGACGAGGACTACGTCACGCGCGTCTTCGGCGCTTCGTCGGTCAAACGCGAGGACGGCGACCTGCTAGTCGAGAGCGGCGGCACGCCGATCCGGTTCATGACGCGGGCGCGCTTCGAGGCGCGCCATCCCGGCGTGACGCCGCGCCGCGGCGGCGATCACCCGGCGCTGCTGCGCTTCGCGGTGGCCGATCCGATGGCGACGGCTGCGCTGCTGTCGGCCAACGGGCTCGCCTATGCGCGCCCGGCCGATGGCCGCATCATCGTATCGGCCAAGGACGCGACCGGTGTCTGCGTCGAGTTCGTGAAGGGCTGATTTCGATGAACGTGGCTGTCCCGCCGGCGATCGACCTCGCCGACATCAAGTCGTTCGGCTTTCTCACGACGGAGCATCTGCGCTTCGCCGATGTCGACGCCAACGGGCACATCAACAACGTGGCCTTCGTGACGTTCTTCGAGAACGCGCGCATCCGCTACCTCCAGGAGCAGCTCAAGGGCCTGCGCGTGCTGACCGGCGCCGAGGTCGTCGTGGCGCATATCGAGCTCGATCTGAAGCGGCAGATGTTCTACCCCGGCACGATCCGCGCCGGCGCGCGGCTGATCGAGCTCAGGCGCTCCTCGCTGGTGATCGGCCAGGCGATCTTCGACCAGGAGGGACGCTGCGCCGCCACGGGCCACGTCGTGCTGGTGTCGATCGACAAGGCGAGCGGCCGCGGCCGGCCGATCGTCGATGAGGCGCGCGCGACGATGACGCGCCTGATGGAAGCGCCGGGAGGCGTGTTGTGAAGAGCATCCCCGAGGGTTTCATCGAATTTCCGGTGCCCGATCGCTTCGTGCAGATGTCCGGCCCGCTGATGATGAAGCCGGAGTCCGACGGGTTGCGCGCCGGGCTTCTGCTCGACGAGCGCCACGGCAATCCGATGGGTGTGGCCCATGGCGGGCTGCTGGTCACCGTCGCCGACATGGTGATGGGCGTCGGCAGCGGCTTCGTCACCGGTATCCATTGGCCGCATCCGACCATCACACTGAACTGCGACTTCGTGCGCGGCGCCAAGATCGGCCACTGGCTCGAGGGCAAGGCCGTCGTCACGCGCCGCACGATCAATTTCTGCTTCTGCCGTACCGAGCTGGTCTGCGACGGCGAGGTCGTGCTCAACGCCTCCGGTGTGTTTCGCGTGCCCGATCTCGATCGCGTGCCCGAGCAATTCCGGCCGCCGAAGTCGACATGACCATCACGCGCGCCGCCCTGCTGCGAACGGCGGCCGGTGGCGCGCTGACGCTGGCGCTGGGTGGCCGCGCCTCGGCGCAGGCGACGATGGCGCGCCGCCGCATTCCGTCGAGTGGCGAGATGCTTCCGGTGATTGGTCTCGGCACCTGGTTGACCTTCGACCATCCGCCGGAGCGCCGTGCGCCTTTGGCCGAGGTGCTGCGCGCGCTGTTCGAGAATGGCGGCTCGGTGATCGACAGCTCGCCGATGTACGGCGCGTCCGAGGCGGCGGTGGGCGAGCTGCTGGCGGCCGCCAACACGCGCGACAAGGCCTTCATCGCCACCAAGGTGTGGACCCAGGGACGGGAGGCCGGCATCGAGCAGATGCGCCGCTCGATGGAGTTGCTGCGGACGGGCCCGCGAATCGAGCTGATGCAAGTCCATAACTTGGTCGACTGGCGCACGCATCTGGCGACTCTGCGCGCCTGGAAGGCCGAGGGCCGCGTGCGCTATCTCGGCGTCACGCACTATCTGGCGTCGGCGCATGACGAGCTCGAGGCGGTGATGCGCGCCGAAGCGCTCGACTTCGTGCAGCTCAACTACGCGCTCAACGACCGCGCCGCCGAGCGGCGCCTGCTGCCGCTGGCCGCCGAGCGCGGCATCGCCATCATCGTCAACCAGCCTTTCGGCGGCGGCGGTCTGATCCGGCAGATGATGCAGAAGCCGTTGCCCGCCTGGGCGGCCGAGATCGACTGCGCAAGCTGGGCGCAGATCCTGCTGAAATTCGTGCTCGGCCATCCCGCCGTGACCTGCGCCATCCCCGGCACCGGCCGGCCCGACCACATGCGCGACAACGTGCGTGCCGGCTTCGGCGCGTTGCCCGATGCCGCGATGCGAACCCGCATGATCGCCGCGCTCGACGGCTGAGATCAGGGCAGGGCGGCCTTGCGCCGCCCGAGCTTGCGCAGATCACACCTCTGTTCGTACATCGTCTACCTTCCCCCGCTAGCGGGGGAAGGTAAAGACAAGCAACAGGAGGAAATATGCCGGGGCCGCTGCACGGGGTGAGGATCGTCGACATGACGGCCGTTCTGCTCGGGCCGTTCGCGACGCAGCATCTCGCCGACATGGGCGCCGACGTGATCAAGATCGAACCGCCGGAAGGCGATCTGCTGCGCGTCTCCGGCAAGGGCCGCTCGCCCGACATGGGGCCGATCTACATGGCCGCCGGCCGCAACAAGCGCTCGATCTGTCTCGACCTGAAGAAGCCCGCCGCGCTTAGCGTGGTGAAGAAGATGATCGAGACCGCCGACATCTTCATCCACAACAGCCGGCCGCAGGCGATCGAGCGTCTGGGCCTGGGTTACGACGATCTGAAGAAGATCAATCCCCGGATCATCTACGCCTACTCGCTGGGCTACAAACGTAGGGGGCCCTACGGCCACAAGCCCGCCTTCGACGATCTGGTGCAGGGCGCCAGCGGTGCCGCCTCGTTGCAGGCACGCATCGACGGGCTCAGGCCCAAATTCATGCCCAGCCTGATCGCCGACAAGACCACCGGCCTGCATCTCGCCATCGCCGTGCTGGGCGCGCTCTATCACCGCGCGCAAAGCGGCGAGGGGCAGATGATCGAAGTGCCGATGCTCGAGACCTTGGCCTCGTTCTTCCTCACCGATCATCTCTTCGGCCGCACCTTCGATCCGCCGACCGGCACGATGGGCTACGACCGCATCATCAACAAATATCGCCACCCGTTCCCGACCAAGGACGGCTTCATTTGCGCGCTGCCCTACACCGACAAGCATTGGGAGCGCTTCTTCGAGATGGCCAACCGGCCCGATCTCGCCAAGGAACCGAAGTTCGTCGACAAGCGCCAGCGCGCGGCGCATTTCGACGAGCTCTACCAGGTGCTCGACGACATCCTGAAGATCCGCACGACGGCGGAATGGCTGAAGCTGTTCGACGAGGCCGACATCCCGGCCATGCCGGTCAACACCTTGGAGGGGCTGCTCGAGGACGAGCATCTCACCGCCACCGGCTTCTTCACCGAGCGCCAGCATCCCACCGAGGGCAAGATCACCACCTTCGCCTCGCCGCTGGATTTCGAGAAGACCAAGACCGAATACCGCCGCCACGCCCCGCGCGTCGGCGCCGACGGTCTGGAGGTGATGAAGGAGTTCGGCTACAGCGACGCGGATATCGCCAGGCTGAAGGACGAGAAGGCGCTGCTGTTCCCGGCTTCGGCGGCGTAGCGATTTTCGCTGGGGGCGCGCCACTCCAGTGGCGCGGTGGTCGAGCGACAAGACGCGCCACTGGAGTGGCGCGCCCCGACCAGAGAACTGCTTTCATGATCTTCGGGCCGCGTCGCTCCAGCGACGCAAGCGCTCGCTCAGTCGAGGAAGTCGGTCCCTTGGACGAGCAGATCGTCCCAAAGCGTCTGGAATGACGACCACGAGAACTCCGGACTGCCCAGGGCGCGCTTGAGGCCGCGTGCCATGTCATCGGGCCAGCGTCGGGGCTCGCCCGCGGCGGTGGCCAGCAATTGCACGTGGCAAGCCTTGTCGAGACTGATGAAGCGCCAGGCCGCTTCGTCGACGCTCAGTCCCGTCGTGAACAGCCCGTGACCGGACTGGATGGCGGCTCGCTTGTCTTCAAACCCGGCGGCGAATTGCGCCGCGGTTTGGGCGTCGAAGGAAAGGCGCGGTTCCGTGATGATGGCCTGATCCTCGAAGAATACCGCCGTGTCCTGCGTGATGGGATCCACCGGGCGGGCGAATGTCGACCACGCGGAGCCATAGACCGAGTGCGCGTGACAGACCGCCACCACCTCGGGTCTGGCCTCGTGCACCGCGGCGTGCAGCAGCACGCCGACGGGATTCACGGGGGTATCGCCGTAGGTCAGCTTGCCCGTGTGGTCGACCTGCACGATATCGGACGCGCGGATGCGCTTGAACGACACCCCGATCGGATTGGCCCAGAAGCGATGCGGATCCTCCGGGTCCCTTACCGTCAGGTGTCCCAGCAGTCCTTCCGAGAAACCCAGCTGGCCGAAGATGCGGCAAGCGCCCGCGAGGCGCTCGATGCGATGGCGGCGCTCGTCTTGCGGGCGCTCGAACACAGGCTGCGTGCGTGTCCGGAAGCCGGCGGCTTCCTTCGGCATGGTCGCCATAGAGCGAATCCTTCCGGTGGTCAGCGGGCACGAGTTGCCCGGGAGTCCACTACCGTACCAGATGACCGCCGAGTGATCAGTCGCGGATCGGCTTGGGCGTCCCCAGGGTTCCGCGGCAGGGGATTCGCATATGTCAGTTGGCCTGTCTTCGGGCCGCGCCGCTCCAGCGGCGCTCAAGATGCGTCGCTGGAGCGACGCGGCCCGAACGCCTTGAAGTTCGCCGCTTGGTCGGAGTGCGCCACTCCAGTGGCGCGTCTTGTCGTCCCGCCGCCGCGCCACTGGAGTGGCGCGCCCCCAGCCTTGATGGCCATATGCGAATGCCCCGGGGGTCCGCGGGACGTCGCCGCGGTCGCGCGCGACGCGGCGCTATCATGCGCTGGCGCGGCTCAGGAGCCAGCGGCCGCCAGTCGCGTCAATAGGCGGACATCGTCGAGATCTTCCAGCCGGTCCACGGCCTCGATCAGGCGCGGCGCCGTGTCGGGGGCGAGCGGCTCGGCGGCGAACGCCAGGCAGCGCGCGAACTTGGCCAGATGCGCGCCGCGTGTCAGCGGCCGCGCCGGATGGGCGAGCATCGTCTGGCAGCGCCACTCCAGCGTCCTGCCGTCGCCGAGATGGACGGCGAGGCTCTGCGGCGCCAGCGCATTGGGATCCGCGTTGCCGTCGCTGCGTGTCCGCACGCGTGTCGCCAGCGCGTGCGTCACATCATCGGCCAGCGCCGCGCCGCGAAAATCCGCCAGGTCGAGGGCACCGTTCTGCACGACCTTGGCCACCGCGTAGGCCATGCAGAGCCGGGCGTAGCTCGCGTCGCAGTCCGGCAACAGAGGCCGCCCGACCAAGCGCACGATCAGCGGCGGCGCGGCGATCTCGATGCGATCGACATCGGCGGCGGTGAAACCGTGCTCCTTCTGGAGCGCCGCGACGCCCTCGATGCCGCCATGGGTGGCGCGGCCGGCAGGAAACGGCTTGTGGCTGAATTCGGCGATGCGCCAGTCGCGGCCGAGACTGTCGAGCACCGGCTCGAGCGCGAAATCTCCCTCGAACAAGGCGAGGTAACCATAAGGTCCCTCGAATACCGCGCGGGCCGGGCGGAATCCCAGGCTTGCCAGCTCCACCGATTGCAAGGCGGCGCGGGCGTTGAACGCAACCTGCACCGGCAGGATCGGGCTACCCTCGCTGTGCGCCTGCATGGTGCCGCTCGTTTGCGCGAGCTGCCAGGCGAAGCCCGCCTCGAGAGCTGCCCGGTCGAGGCCGAGCAGGCGCCCGGCGGCCGCGACAGCACCAAAGCCGCCGGCGGTAGCCGGGCGGAAGAAGCGGAACCCGGCCTGCGAGGCAAGACCGAGGCCGGCCGCGATATCGACTCCCACCGCGACCGCCGCGATCAGCTCGGCGCCACTCACGCCACCGCGCATTTCGGCGGCGGCGAGCGCCGCGGGCAGGACCGAGGCCATGGCATGCACGACCGCGCCTTCGTGCAGGCAATCGTATTCCTGGTTGTGCATCTGCCAGGCATTGATGAAGCAGGCGGCGGGCGCCGACAGGCGCGCCGTGCGGCCCCACACCGCGACGGCCGGTTCGCCCCAGCCCGAGGCGACGCGCAGCAATCCCGGCCCGCCGTCGACCGAGGAACCGGCGATCCCGACACCGAGACTGTCGAGCACATAGGTCTTCACCCCGTGCACGGCGGTGGCCGGCAGGTCTGCGAATCGCGTACCGATCGCGTGGGCGGCGAAGCGTGCGGCGGCGGTCATCGCAGGGATTCCATCTCTTCGGCTGGATAGCGCGGGTTTCGGGTCTCGTTGCTCATCCGGGCAGCGCGGAACTTCGCGGCGGACGCGTTACCCCCCCCATCGGGCAGGGCATTCGCATATGGCCATCAAGGCTGGGGGCGCGCCACTCCAGTGGCGCGCCGGACGGACGAGAAGACGCGCCACTGGAGTGGCGCGCCCCGACCGGACAGCGGTTTTCAGTGATTTCGGGCCCCGTCGCTCCAGCGACGCATCATGAGCGCCGCTGGAGCGGCGCGGCCCGAAGACAACCAACAAGTCATATGCGAATCCCCTGCCCCATCGGGCGAGTACGGGTGAAGTTAGCTTTGTGCGATCGCCCTGCCCACCGCGGAAGGGACGATACCGCGTGGCATCATCGTGCGGCGTGTTCGCGCGTCAGATCAAGGGCAGCTCCGGCAGCCCGTCGTCGCCGATCGGGAAGGTCGCGAACCAGTCGCGCCGCGTGCCCGAGAGCATGGTGAGCATCGCGCGGCGCGTCGGCGGGAAGGCGCAGGCCGGACCGAAGGTCAGATCGCGCAGCCAGCCGACCGGCCGCGCGTCGCCCTGGTAGAATGGCGTCAGCCAGCGGCTGACGAAGCTGTAGAGCGACAGGGTACGCCCACGCGTACGCTCGAAGAGCGCGATGGCCGCGTCGAGCGACGCTGTCCGCGCCAGCGCGCCCACCAGGGTCGCGGCGTCGGCCAGCGCCAGGTTGGCGCCCATGCCGAGCTGCGGCGACATGCCGTGCGCGCAATCGCCGAGGAACAGCACGCGCTCGCGACGAAAGTTCGACATCACCACGTCGCGATAGGTCGCCTCGGCGAACTGGTCGAACGATGTCAGCGACACCAGCAGCGGTTCGAGCTCGGGCCAGATGTCGAGCAGCTCGGCCTTGAGCGCGGGCAGGCCACGCGCGCGCACCGCCTTCATCTCGGCGACGCGCAGGCTCCAGAACAGCGTGACGTCGTCATTGTCGTCGCCACCCGGCGCCACGCCCACGGGCAGCACGCCGGCCATGTGGCGATTGCCGCGAAAGCGCTGGCGCAGCAGGCCGGCGAAGCGCCGTTCGGGATCGGGCAGGGTCGCCCAGAAGCAGCCCCAGGCGTAGACCGTGGCGCGATGCTGCGGCGCCAGGTTCTCGCGCAACCGCGAATGCGCACCATCGCAGACCAGCACGAGGTCGAATGGCCCGGCCTTGCGGCCGTCGGTGCTGGCGATGGTGGTGCCGCTGATCGAGGCGACGTCGAAGCCGGTGACCAGCGTCGCCGGGGCGCGCGCGAGCCGCTCGAACAGCAGCGTGAACAATGCGCCGCGATGCAGGCCCAGCCCATGCAGGCGCCGGTCGAGATCGCTGTAGCGCAGGTCGAGCACGCTGTGGCCGAGATCGGAGCGGCCGTCGATGCCCTCTACCCGCGCGCCGGCTTTCAGGGCGTCGTCCCGCAGGCCCAGCCGCCCCAGCACGCGCAGGCCGGTGGGCTGAATCAGCAGCCCGGCGCCCAGCGGCTGCGGCCGCTCGAAGCGTTCCAGCAGGGTGACCGCGTGGCCGGCTTCCGACAGCAGGATCGCCGCCGTCATGCCCGCGACACCACACCCGACTATTCCGATCTGCAAGGGTTTATTCCGTATAGCGAACTGCAGTTCCGCGTCCAGCTTGCCCGTCGCGGCTCGCCGGATAGTATGCCCGCGATCTTACTCAACAGGGCGTCATTTCACCGCCGGCGCGCGGTGGCGCGCCCGCATGCGGAGGACGACCGATGGATCTGGCGTTCACCCAGGACGACCTCGCGTTTCGCGACGAGGTGCGCGACTTCGTCGCCAAGAACTTGCCCCAGGACATCGCCGCGAAAGTGGCCGGCGGCAAGCATCTCGAGCGCGACGACTACATGCGCTGGCAGCAGGCGCTCGGGCGCAAGGGTTGGCTGGTCTACACTTGGCCGAAGAAGCATGGCGGGCCGGGCTGGACGATCACCCAGCGCTACATCTTCGAGAACACCTGCGCCGAGATGAACGCGCCCGGCATTATCCCCTTCGGCAGCAAGATGGTCGGGCCGGTGATCTACACCTTCGGCAACGACGAGCAGAAGCAGCGCTTCCTGCCGGGTATCCGCGAGTCGAGCGTGTGGTGGTGCCAGGGCTATTCCGAGCCGGGCTCTGGATCGGACCTCGCCTCGCTGCGCACCAAGGCGGTGCGCGAGGGCGATCACTATATCGTCAACGGGTCGAAGACCTGGAACACGATGGGCCACTGGGCCGAC